>CALUOB010000003.1 GCA_944322175.1 uncultured Coriobacteriaceae bacterium | reverse complement strand
ATGTCCATGCCCTGGTTGGCCAGGTAGAGGAAGTTGTACATCATCTCGTTGAAGACGCGCGGGTTCTTGTAGTTGAGATCCCACTGGTAGGGATAGAACTGCGTCATCACCGATTGCCCCAGCTCCGGCAGGTAGGTAAAGTGACCGGGCGCGGTGGTGGGAAAGACCTGCGGCACGTCGCGGGTGTACTGGTCGATGATGCCCTGGTCGCCCGTGAAGAAGTAGCGGCTCATGTACTCGCCCTCGCCGGCACGCGCGCGGCGAGCCCACTCATGATCCTCCGACGTGTGGTTCATGACGAAGTCCATGCAGAGGCTGATGCCCTTCTCGTGGCACTTCTCGGCGAGGTGGGCGAGGTCGTCCATGGTGCCGAGCTCGGGCATGACCGTACGGAAGTCGGACACCGCGTACCCGCCGTCGGAGCGGCTCTTGTCGGCGGGCGTGTTGAGGAACGGCATGAGGTGCAGGTAGTTGACGTTGCAGCTCTCGATGTAGGGCAGCTTCTCCTCGACGCCCTTGATGGTGCCGGCAAAGTTGTCGATGTACATCTGCATGCCGAGCATGTCCTGGCGACGATACCACGCGCCGGCGGCAACGCGCTCGTCGTCGAGGGCGCGGAGCTTGTCGTTGCGCGCATCGTAAAACGCCTTCATCTGCTCGGTGAGCTCGGCGAACATGTCGCCGTTGTTGTAGAGCTCCATGTAGAGCCAGCGCAGCTCGTCGTGATGGCGCGCGAGACGCTCGGCAAACACGGCGTCGGACTTGGCCTTGGCGGCAGCTGCCTTCTCGGCATCAGACACCTCGGGCGCCGGCTTTTTGGCAGCGGGCTTTTTGGCGGGTGCCGCCTTCTTGGCAGGGGCTTTCTTTGCCGCGGCCTTGCGGGGCGCGGGCTTCTTGGCCGGAGCCTCGGCCGCGGGCTGCTCCGCCTTGGCGATAACCGCAGACTCCGTCTTTGCCATCGCGGCAGGCTGCTTCTTGGCGAGCTCCGCCTTAGGTGCGACAGCCTTAGAAGCAGTGGACTTCTTGGCAGCCGGTTTCTTGGCGGTCGTCTTGCGCGTAGCGGCTTTAGCCGTGGAGGCGCTCTTCTTGGCAGCCGGCTTCTTGGCGGCAGCCGTCTTCTCGGCAGCGGCGTCCGCAGCCGCCGTGGTCTTCTTCTGTGGCATGGAGTGCTCCCTTCCCCCATACGTAATCGATTGCAGATACGCGCACAGCGCCCTGCTGCCAAACCGCACGAACCAAAGAAAGGAGGTTTCTGCCAGCAGCATAACCCTGCGCTGGCGCTTGGAGCAGGGCGCACCTTACGCGCGATTATACCGACGCCCCTTGGACGGTTTACGGCCCTCACACAATGACGTAGCACCAAGGAATAAGATTTGTTGAATAATGACAGGTGCGCCCCGCTCAAGCCGCTACGCGAGCCCGTCCTGGGCAAGCCACTTGCTAAAGGTTACGCGGCTCACGCCGAGAACTGCCGCGCCCTTGCGCACCGACAGCTCGTGGGCAGCGCACCGGCGCGCCACGTCGCCGTAGCTTTCGGGCCGCTTGAGCTCGGGCCTTCCAAACCGCACGCCGCGCGCCCGCGCCGCCGCGATCCCCTCCGCTTGCCGCTGCTTGATATGCTCGCGCTCGACCTGCGCCACGTAGCTCAAAAGCTGCAGCACGATATCGGCGATAAAGACGCCCGTCACACCGCGCGCGGCGTCGTTTGTGGAACGCGTGTCGAGCAGCGGCATGTCGAGAACCACCACGTCGGCGCGCTTCTCGCGCGTCAGCAGGCGCCATTGGCAGAGGATCTCGTCGTAGCTGCGCCCCAGTCGGTCGATGCTGGTAACCACGAGCACGTCGCCGGCGCCGATACTGGCCATGAGCCTACGATACGCCGGGCGATCGAACGTTGCGCCGCTCATGTGATCGATAAAGAGATCGTCCTCGGCTAGTCCCGCCTCGCAAAGCGCGTCGACCTGGCGATTCACGTTTTGATCGCGACTCGAAACGCGCACGTACCCGTACATGGCCATGTTTTTCTCCCATCCTCACGGCCGACGCCCCGTACGTCGGCGCTGAGGATCGGGCGAGCTCGACCCACGCCATATTTCCGACTCTTGTTATCCGACCGCTTAGCTGCGACAGCGCGCCGTGGCCGAGGGCCTTGAACGCCTCGACCGGGCATGCGCATCGCAAGAAAAGCCCTGCCACCCGTAGTACCGGGCGACAGGGCTCTGTGATTCTTGGGGCCTACCGAGTCGCAAGGACCCAAGTCTCAGCCGCAACGCCTCGGGATCAGACTCGCCCCGAGCCAAAGCGTGTGCTAGTAGTTAACGACCTGCTCCTCGAAGTAGCTCTGCGGATGAGCGCAGACCGGGCAGATCTGGGGAGCCGCCGGGCCAACATGCAGGTGGCCGCAGTTCAGGCACTTCCAGACCTTGACGCCCTCGCGGTCAAAGACCTCGCCCTTCTCGATACGCTCGGCGAGCTTGTTGTAGCGCTCCTCGTGAGCCTTCTCAACCGCGCCGACGCCGCGCATCTTTGCGGCGATCTCCTTGAAGCCCTCCTCGTCGGCGGTCTTGGCGAACTCGTCGTACATAGTGGTCCACTCGTAGTTCTCGCCCGCCGCAGCGTCCTTGAGGTTGGTGAGGGTGTCGGGCACCTCGCCGCCATGCAGGTACTTGAACCAGAGCTTGGCGTGCTCGGCCTCGTTCAGCGCCGTCTCCATAAAGATGTTCTGGATCTGGACGTAGCCCTCTTTCTTGGCCTTGGAGGCGTAGTAACGGTACTTGGTGTGCGCCTGAGACTCACCGGCAAACGCGGCCTCGAGGTTTTTCTTAGTCTGCGAGTTCTCGAAATCCATTGGCCTGCATCCTCTCTGCTCATTACGGTGCGCGGCGCGCGATCCGAACAGACGCGCGCCTCGGATACTCAAGGTATACCCCCCGCTTGCCTAAAGCATGCAGGGAACCTCCCGCGTCGAGAAGTTTTTCTGAAAAGCAAATCTGCAGTTATTCGGGCACTTTTGATAGATTACGCGATGCTCCAGAGGCCGCGCTCCTCGCGGCAGAACCCCTCTTTGGCAAGCCCCTGGAGAAGCTCTTCCACCACAGCGCGCTCAACGGGCGGCCGGCCCGCCGACGCCTCGTGCGCGTCAAGGCGCTCGAGAAGATCGTCCGCGCTGAGGCCGAGCGCTTCGTCATCGTCGTCGCGTGCGGCGAGCAGGATGCGTACCAGCTCGGCGCGCTTTTGGCGACGCGACCCCTCAAACCGGCTCTGGCGCACGTGGGAGGCAGAGCGCCTCGACGGATTGGGAAGCGTGGCCTTGAGGTGCGCCCCGTAGTCGAGAAGGGCATAGTACCACGAACGCGGCGTGTCATTGGCGTCCTGCGGAGCGGCAAACGCCGCGTCGGGCGCCCCTTCGTCGGGCGCGTCTTGCCCCGCCGCCGGGCAGCAGGCCTCGATAAGCGGCACGAGCTCGCGATCGGGCACGCCCACCGCTCCGGGAAAGAACTCGTGGAGAAACACCGAGCGCACGTTGGTCTCGAGGTACACACCGGGAAGGTCGAACGCAAACGCGCGGATTCCCTGCGCCGTTGCGGGTCCGATGCCCGGCAGCGCCGTCAACGCGCGCGTCTCGTGCGGAAACTCCCCGCGGTGCTCGCAGACGATCTTCTCGGCCGCCGACTTGAGCGCGAGGGCGCGCCGGTTGTAGCCCATGCCCTGCCATGCCTCGAGCACGTCGGCCACCGATGCAGCGGCAAGTGCCTCCACCGACGGAAACCGGTCGAGCCATTGCGGCCAGCGGCCCTCGACCCGCGCTACCTGCGTTTGCTGGAGCATGACCTCCGAAAGCCAGATCTCATACGGGTCGCGCGTGTTGCGCCACGGAAGATCGCGATACAAACGAACGCCTTCCGTCCGCACGCGCGAACGGAAGGCGTCAAAAGTCGATTGTGAAGCAGCGCTACTCGGCATCGGCGTCGGTATCGGCGCAGTGCGCGCACGCCGGCATAGCGTACGCCGCAAAGGCATTGGGATCTGCGTACTTAGGGTCGATGGACGGAGCCTTCTGGCCCTTGACCACGTCTTCGAGCGTGACCGAGCTCAGATAGTCGCTCACGAGAAGCTGCACGCCGCGCCACAGCGGATGAAAATGGCAGAACCCGATGCGCGCGCAGTCGCCGCCCTCGGCGCAGCAGTCGTTCATGACGAACGGGCCCTGCACCGCCTCGACGACCTCTCTGATCGTCACCTCGGCAGGATCGACCTTGAGACGCATGCCGCCGTGGACACCGCGCAGGCTCTCGATGATGCCCGCGTGCACCAAGCTGTGCTGGATCGACCGGGCAAACGAGTACGGGATCTCGTTTTCCTCGGCAGCGACCCTGACCGACATGAGCGCACCCTCGTTCTCGACGAGCATCGCCAGCATACGCAGCGCATAATCGGTCTTCCGCGTTATATCCACAGGTCCTCCTCGACACCCTGAAACTACGGCAGGCTGGTTCTACCACAATAGGCTATACCATAGTACGCTATTCATCATCATGCGTTGGGCATGGTAATTTTATCCACAACTCATCAACACTTGGTGTTTATCAGCACAGCGTAAGGTAGGCCCGAGCAGCGCGCCGCCAGGCCCCGCAAGGTGTATGCAGCCCAAGCAGCCTGTTCGGCGGCACCAAAGCAGCAATAAGAAAAAAGCTCCCAACGAATGGGAGCTTATCAGATCGAATGGCGGGATGTACGAGACTCGAACTCGCGACCTCCGACGTGACAGGCCGGCGCTCTAACCAACTGAGCTAACACCCCTTTGCGTTTCCGCGGGGATAAGTATACACAGAAGAAGGTGCGGCGCGCAAGAGGAATTTTAGACTTTTTTCCACGCGTCCAAAGACAGGCAGAATCACCGCCCTGAACTGCTCAAACGCCTGTTGGCACGCACCTCGGAGCAGCGCGGGCGCCTAAAACCTCGACGGCAGCTGCACGATCTTGCACGAGAGAACCTCGCCGTCCTTCACCATGAGGCGCGCCATGGTGGGGCAGCGCGATCCGCGGGGGTACGTGGCGGACCCCGGGTTCACCACCAGGCAATGCCCGAGCTGATCGATGACCGCGCGGTGCGTGTGCCCGCACACAGCCACATCGGACGTTGAGAGCGGCAGATCCTCGCGGTAATGCGAGACCGAGAAGCGCAGGCCCTCGTAGGTAAAGACGTTGACGCGCGGCAGATCGGAACCGTAGTCGTAGTAGCCGTCGTTGTTGCCGAGCACGCCCTTGATGTTGAAGAGCGCCCGCAGGTGCTCCCAGTCCTCCTCCGAGGTAAGGTCGCCGGCGTGGACAACTAGGTCGGCTCCCTCGAGCTCCTGCAGCAGCTCGTCGGAGAGATACCCGTGCGTATCAGAAATAAGGTCGACGCGCTTAGCATCAACCGGAATCATGCCGTCAGGCACCATAGATGCTCCTTGCGTTTGAGAATCGGTAGCGGCGCCGCGGGCGTCGGGTGCAAACGCACGCGAGAACAGCGCGCGCACGCGTGCTGCGAGCCCGGTATGTGGCGCCTTTGCCACGCTACAGCCCCAGGGCCTTCTTGAGCGGAACCACGCGGCGGCGCGAAACCGGCACGCGGTCCTCGAGGCCGCGCACGCCGAGCTGCATGGCGCCCGAGGGCACCGTCTCGACGTCCTCGACGCAGTCGAGGTTCACAATGTAGCGGCGATGCACGCGGAAGAAGCCGTAGTCCACGAGCTTGCCCTCAAACTGGGCGAGCGACGTCGTGGAGAGGAAACGGTCGTCTTCGGTGTACAGGCAGGAATAGTCGTCCTTGGCCATGATGTAGCGGATCTGGTCAACCGGAATGAGGACCTTGCGGCCGCCCTTCTCGACCGGGATGCGCTCGACGACGTTCTTGCGCTCGGACGAGGGTTTGACGCGCGCAAGAACCTTGTTGAGCGCCTGCTCCAAACGGGCGGTCTCGACGGGCTTCATGAGGTAATCGACGGCGTCGACCTCAAACGCCTCGACGGCGTGCTCGCTGTACGCCGTCACAAAGACGATGGCCGGCGGGTTCTTGAGCTTATGAAGCGCCTCGGCAAGCTGAAGGCCCGACGCGCCCGGCATAGAGATGTCGAGAAACACCACGTCAACGCGGTTCTCCATGAGTTTCTCGATTGCGGAGCGCACGCTCGACGACTCGATGATAGAGTCGATCTTGCCGGTCTCCTCCAACAGGAAACGCAGCTCGGAACGGGCAGGAGCCTCGTCATCGACAATCATGGCACGCAGCATGCGGTATACCTTTCACTACAAACAGACGTAGATATTCTACCCCTGAATCAGTTCTGAGCCAGCCCAGCGTCGCTGAGGTCGAGCCTCAACACAAATGTTGTTCCCATGTTCGGCTCGGATAACACATTAACGCAACTGCCGGGCCCGTAGTAGTGCTCTACGCGCGCCTTGATGTTGCGCAGGGCGATGCCCGCGCCCTGGGAGGACTTCTGCGGCCGAGCGGAAGCGTCGGCAGAACCGATAACCGCCGCAGTCTCGTCGTCGGACGGATCGGGGGCAAAAAGCGCGTCTGCCACGCTTTTCTCCATACCCACACCGTCGTCGGATACGGTGATGAGGGCCACGTCGTCGGTCTCGGAGCGCACCGACACCTCAATCGTGAGCGGACCCTCGTCGCGCATGGCATGGCGGACCGCGTTCTCTACCAATGGCTGAATGAGAAACGACGGAACCTGGAGCTGCTCGAGGCCGGGCTCGACGTCAAACGAGTCTTTGATACGGTCCTCGCCGAAGCGCGCCTTCTCGAACATGAGGTAGCGCTTGGTCTGCGTGATCTCGCGCGTAACCGGGATGAGCGATCCCGAGTTCTCGAGCGTGGCGCGGTAAAACGACGCGAACTCGCGCAGCAGGTCGCGGGCGCGCATGGGGTCGATGCGGGTGAAGGCAGCGATGGTGTTCAGCGTGTTGAACAGGAAATGCGGGTTGATCTGCGCCTGGAGCGCCTTGATCTCGGCACGCGCCGTGAGCTCCGTCTGCCGCTCGAGCGCGCTGATCGCGAGCTGCGTCGAAAGCAGCTCGGCAAAGCCCGTGCAAAGCGCGTGCTGCGTGCGGTTGAGATCGCGCGGTCCATGGTAGTAGAACTTGAGCGTGCCCACCGGTTTGTTGCGCACCTTGAGCGGAGCCACGATGCCTGCGGGAATGATGCGCGGATCGCGCGCGCCGTGCACGCGCATGGACGTCGTGAAGGTGCGGGGCTCGCCCGTAGCGAGAACCTCTTTGGTGGCCTGCGAGTGCAGGCGCGATCCCGGCGGGAAGTCGGCCTCGTACTCGCCCACGTAGGCGAGCACGTGCTCGGCGTCGGTCACGGCAATGGCCATGGCGCCGCTCTCGGAGAGCAAGCGCTCGCACACGACCTTGGCCGACTCGGGCGTAAGGCCGAACCTCGTGGCCTTGAGCATGTCCGAGGCAGTCGTCAGCGCCTCCTCGGTGTACTGCGACCGGAGCGCGTCGGGGTTCACCAGGCAGTACATGAGCGCGCCCGACAACACGAGTACGCAGACGATGCCGGCAATAGAGATGAGGACGCCCCAGCTTGTGGACCAGACGAGAAAAGCGCTGAATGCGATAAGGGCGATGAAGGTCGGCACAACCACGATCATCGCAAGCGCACGCCGCGACTGCGGCAGCCAACGGGATCGATCGTTCACTCAGGCCTCCCGCGGTGCGCGCACGCGCTCGTCGGTGTTCTGGTTCTCTTCGTGGTCGCGGAACGCATCGGACACGGCGAGCGCCACGAGCGCCTCGGATGCCGCCGCGGCAGCGTCCTCGGGGTCGATGGCGCCAGCGTCAGCCGGCGCAGGCTCGTCTGCGGCAGGGGCCACGGGCTCCGGAATGAGCGCCGCCGCGGGGCTCTCCTCCACCGGCTTCGTAACCGCGGGCGGAATCTCGACTTCGGGGGCCTGCGCCGCGAGGAAGGCGTCCATGCCGTTCTCGAGAATCGACGCGAGCTTGGAGTCGCCCCAGAGCGCGTTCATGATCGTTGGCCAGAAGTTCTGGAAGCGCAGGTAGCTCCTGCAGTTCTCGCGTGCGTACCGGCGCGCCTCGCCGCGGCCGCGCAGAAGCACGCGCAGGTACCGGCGGTGCTCCTTGGTGGCAACTGCACGCGCCAGCGCGGTGCGCGTGATCTTGCCGTCGAGCTCCGACGAGATCCACGGGCCGGGATACGGCGCGAGCGAGGCGGGCGTGATCTGATGCAGGTCGACCTGGTCGTTGGCGTAGGCGATCTTGGCGCGCTCGTAGACCCACCGGTACACGTTTTGCTGGAAGCGCGGCGCCACGAAGCGCTGCAGGGGTGGCAGGTGCTTTACGACCCACTCGTTGTCGAACCACATGTCGAGCCCGTTCATGCGCAGGTTGAAGAGGTAGTCGAGGTCCTCGCCGCGCGTGATGTAGGGGTCAAAGGCAACGCGCGTGTAGGCGCGGGCGTGCAGCGCCATGCAGCCGCCGCACACGTAGTTGGACCGCGAGATGCGCGTTGTCGAGAGCGCGTGGCGCATCCACTCGTTGAACTTGAGGCGCTTGGTCCACCAGCGGTCGCACCAGCGCGCATGCGAGGTATCGGCAAAAGGAGAGCCCGACCGATCGTAAAAGTACCCGGTCTTGGCGAGGATCGGCAGGCCCTGGCGCGTGAGCTGGTTGAGCCCGTGCACCGCCTGGACCAAGAAGTCCTCGTTGAGAACCACCTCGTCGTCGTCGAGAAACACGGCGACGTCGTGGCCGAGAATCGCGGCCGCGGCAAGCCCCATGTTGCGGATGGCGCCGTAGCCGCGCAGCGAGACCGGCTCGCCGCTCACATCCGGCGCGATGCGCGCGATCCGGTCCTGAACGGCGGCAGCCTCGCGGTTCGTGACGATGGTCACGGGAAGCTCGGGGTACGCGCTCGCGATCTGCTCGATCGTGGCGCGGACCCGCTCGGTAGCGTCCTTCGGACACACGGCCAAAACGATGACGCGCATGACGCCGCGCACCTGCTTGAGCGAAGCAAGACAGGTCTCGAGCTCAGGGGCGCTGTCCCCCATCGCCGTCGTGTGGTCGTAGCGACCAGGCGACAGCGGATCTGTGTCTTGCCCCGCCCAGTACGACGGGATCACGATCGCCGGGTTCATACCATGCTCCTCACCAACTACCGAACCCGCTGGTCAGCGTCGAGAGAAGCGCGCGGGCGCGCGATCCGCAAGGACCCTGATCAGCTCGTGTGCTTCTCGCCGCCCGCTCCTGCCTGGGCAACCTCCCGGTTAAAGAAGGGCGTCTGGGCAAGGGAGCGCGAGAGCGGAAGCCCCAACACATACATAATAACCGCCTCGCCGAGGCCGGTCGTCACGAGTCCGAACAGATACATAAGAGGCCACGAACCGTCGAGCGAAATCGACGTGAACGGGATCGTGTAAAACCCGATGCCCGAAAGCATGATCGGGAGGTACGCGGGCACGATGAGCGCGTTGGCAAGCACGGGACCGAGAAGCGCAAGCACGGGACGGCGGCGCAACTTCCAGGTGAAGAGCGCTCCGGCAAACGTGGCGAGCGAGCCGAACACGACGTCGAGCATGCCGAGCATGCCCGTGCCCGACAGCACGATGTTGGCCGCGTTGGCGATGATGCACCCGAGTGTGAGCCCCGGAACCGCCGCCGGCGAGAAGAGCGCGAGCGCGCACAGCGCCTCCGACACGCGGAACTGCACGGGACCCCACGCGAGGTTTCCCAAGAATAGCATGGTTGCGAGCGTGCAGACCGCGTACGCAGCGGCGATGACGCCCGTTCGGGCAATATAGTTGGACTGAGACAGTGCTTTCACGATGTTCTCCTCACCTTCGAGAGCTTTGCTTGATCCGCTGGCAAAAGCTCCGGAGCGAGGAAGATCCCCGAGGATGACCGGGGGGCGCGGGGGTGATCCCCGTGCTCGGTCAGTCCTCTTCGCGACGAAAGCGCCGGAAACGGCGCTTTCTGCTCATGCGGAATCTGCGCGCGGAGATCACCCCCGCGCCCCTCTGCACCCAAGCCCCACAGGAGAAGAGCGACCTTGCGCAGGTCTCCCGGGCCGTCGTTGAATGCGAGATTCCGCACGAACAGGAGGCGCCAGTGGCGCCTCCGTCGTGAGTCAGGATGTGCTTGAGCAGGCAACGACGGCCCGGGAGGCCCCGAACGCGTGTGCTTCTCGTCTATGCATCCTTGCGCATGCCGGAGAGCTTTGCTAGCAGGACGAGGCCTATAACCAGGAGAATCCCGATGGAAAGCACTCCTAAAGAAGGATTCCCTGTCAGCGACGTCACGACAGATACTAGCAGAGTTCCCATAACCGAGGCGTAGCGTCCGAAAATATCGAAGAAGCCGTAGTACTCGTTGGCGCGCTCCTTGGGGATGAGCTTGCCAAAGTAGCTGCGCGAGAGCGCCTGGATGCCGCCTTGGAAGAGGCCCACGGCAACGGCAAGGATCCAGAACTCGACCGCGGTTTTGAGGAAGAACGCCGCAAAGAGCACGATGGCAACGTAGGCGGCCACGGCGATCATGATCATGCGCAGCGTGCCGTACTTGCCGGCGAGCCGGCCGTAGGCGATGGCCGACGGGAAGGCAACGAACTGCGTGACGAGAAGCGCCAGGATGAGCTGGGTGGAGTCGATGCCGAGCGAGGTGCCGTAGGTGGTGGCCATCGAGATGACCGTGTGGACGCCGTCGATGTAGAAGAAGAAGGCGATCATGTAGAGGAGGATGACCTTGTTGGCGGCGATGCGGCGCATGGTGCCGCCGAGACCGCGCAGGGTCTTTGCGACCTCGCTGCCGAGGGTCTCGCCGGGAGCGAGGTTCTTGGCGTAGCGCTGGCGGTACGTGCGCACGAGCGGCAGGGTAAAGGCGAGCCACCACAGGCCCGTAATGACAAACGAAACGCGCACGCACAGCAGCATGTCGAGCCCGAGAGCCGCCGGTCCGCCCAGAATGAGCGCGATGCAGACGATAAACGGCACGCACGAGCCCACGTAGCCCCATGCGTAGCCAGAAGACGACACGGTGTCCATGCGATCGTCGGTGGTGACGTCGGGAAGCATGGCGTCGTAGAACGTCATGGACGAGTTGAGCCCGATGGTGCACAGCACGTACACCACCAAAAACGCCATGGCGCCCATGGGGATGGCCTGGGCAAAGCACAGCACCAAACCCGTGAGGAAGAAGCCGAGGAAGAACTTGATCTTGTTGCCGGCAAAGTCGGCAAGCGAGCCCAAGATCGGCATGAGAAGCGCCACCACGAGCGAGGCCACCGTCTGGGCGTTCGCCCATGCGGTCACGAGCTCGGCGGAGTTGGCCGCCGTGTTGATGGCGTCGAAGTAAATGGGGACGACGGAGGTGTTGAACAGCACGAGCGCTGAGTTGCCAACGTCGTACATGACCCAGTTGCGCTCTTGCTTGGTATAGGTAATGCCCGCCATACGCACTTCTCCTTGTTGCCTGTAACCGCCCGCACGCCGCCTTCTCGGGCACGCGCTCCCGCTATTGTACGCCGCGCGCGGCCGCTCCCGGAGTAAGCAAACGATCAGCCCAACCGCTCCGCGAGCACAGAATCTCGCAGGCGGCGGACGGCGGGGTCTGTGACGCGTACCATGTTTTGGCCGGATACCGCCCCCGTATGATTAAGCCATCGTGAAGGAGCAGGTTCAAGATCAACAGAGGGGAGCTTGAGACCTATGGAACGATGGGACGTTACCGTTATTGGCGCCGGCGTCGAGGGATCGGCGGTTGCGCGCGAGCTTTCGCGTTACGACCTCGCCGTCTGTGTGCTGGAGAAGGAGCTCGACGTCGCCTGCGGCAACAGCGGCCGCAACACCGGCATGCTCCACGCCGGCTTCACCTACTTCGTCCCCTCCTCGGGCATTCTCGACCCGATGGAGTACACGATCGCGCTTGCCGAGAACGCCTGCCAAAACGGCGTGAAGTTCTTCTTCGACCGCAAGGTCACCGCCATCGAGCGCGACGAGGAGGCCGACGCCTACCGCATCAGCGCCGAGACCGCGCAGGGCACCGAAACCTTCTCGACCAAGTGGGTCGTAAACTGCGCCGGCATGTACGCCTCGCAGATCTCTGAGATGCTCGGCTACCCCAACTACCCGGTGCGCGGCTTCAAGGGCGAGTACTTCGTGCTCGACAAGAAGGCGGGCGCCTTCCTCAAGATCCCGGTCTACCCCGCGCTCAAGCGCTTCTACGACATGACGCTCGAGGAGCAGAAGGCCGCCATCGAGGCCGACCCCAACTACGGCGAGATCGTCTGCCGCTGCGAAACCGTGACCCGCGCCGAGATCCTGCGCGCCATCCACAACCCGCTCGGCGTGCACACCGTGACCGGCATCAAGAACCGCACGCGCGCCACCATGGGCCGCTGCCAGGGCGGTTACTGCGAGACGCGCATCACCGAGATGATCGAGCAGGAGCTCGGCGTTGACCCGGTTGACGTGCGCTTCTCGAAGGAAGGCTCGTGGATGTTCACCGGCGCGGTGCGTAAGGACCCTACGGCAACGAACGCGAACGCTGACGGAGAGGATGTGACCGAGCGATGAAGCAGGTAGACGCGGTTATCATCGGCGGCGGCCCGGCGGGCCTCGCAGCCGCCATCGAGCTGTACCACAAGGGCGTGACCGACATCCTGATCCTCGAGCGCGAGAAGCGCCCGGGCGGCATCCTGCGCCAGTGCATCCACGACGGCTTCGGCCTCACCCGCTTTGGCGAGACGCTCTCGGGCCCCGAGTACGCCGCGCGCTTCGTGCGCCAGGTCGAGGAGCTCGGGATCCCCTGCCTTTGCGACACCACGGTGCTCGGCATCACCCCCGAGAAGACCGTGTACGCCGCCTCCAAGGAGGGCCTGATCACCGTTCAGGCAAAGGCCGTGATTCTCGCCAGGGGTTGCCGCGAGCGCCCCCGCAGCGCCATCAGCATCCCCGGCACGCGCCCCGCGGGCGTGTACACCGCAGGCGTTGCCCAGTCCTACATCAACCTCAAGAACAAGATGGTCGGCCGCGAGGTCGTCATTCTCGGCTCCGGCGACATCGGCATGATCATGGCGCGCCGCATGACGCTCGAGGGCGCGCACGTGATCGGCGTGTTTGAGGTTCAGCCCTACCCGAGCGGCCTGCCCCGCAACGTCGAGCAGTGCCTGAACGACTACAACATCCCGCTCTCGCTCAGCCACACCGTCACCGACATCCGCGGCACCGAGCACCTCGAGAGCGTCGTGATCTCGGAGGTGGACGAGCGCATGCAGCCCATCCCCGGCACCGAGAAGGAATACCCCTGCGACACGCTCATTCTCTCGGTCGGCCTTATCCCCGAGAACGAGCTCACGTGGATGGCGGGCGCCAAGGAGGACCCGGGCACCAAGGGCCCCGAGGTCGACGAGAGCTACCAGACCACGGTCGAGGGCATCTTTGCCGCTGGCAACGTGCTGCACGTGCATGACCTCGTTGACTTTGTGTCGATGGAGGCCGAGGCGCTTGCCGACAGCGCTGCCCGCTACATCGCCGAGGGCGCGCTGCCCGCCTGCGAGCTCGCGGTGCGCGGCGACGCCAACGTGGGCGGCCTTGTTCCCGCCCGCATCAGCGGCACGTCCGACGTAACCGTTTCGTTCCGCGTGCGCCGGCCGCTCAAGGGCTGCACCGTGCAGATCACACAGGGCGACCGCGTCATCAGGACCATCAAGAAGCCCAAGGCGCTCCCCGCCGAGATGATCCAGGTCAAGATCCCGGCCAGCAAGCTCGAGAGCGCAGGCGATCTGGAGGTGACGGTGGAATGCTAAGAGAATTCACCTGCATCATGTGCCCTCAGGGCTGCGACATCACGGTCGAGGTCGAGGGCAACCGCTGCCCCAAGGGCGAGACCTACGTGACCCAGGAGATCGTCAACCCGATGCGCAACATTGCCACGTCGGTTCTGGTTGACGGCGGCGAGCTGCCGCTTGCCAGCGTGCGCCTGAGCGCGCTCATCCCCAAGGATCGGATTTTTGACGTAATGGACGAGATCAAGAAGGTCAAGCTCGAGGCGCCCGTGACCGAGGGCCAGGTGGTCATCGAGAACGTCTGCGGCCTCAACAGCAACGTGATCATCACCAAAACGGTTAGAGGGCCTAAGACTTTTCCCGCAACGCGCTTCCCCCTTACGTTGCCCGCGTGGGTACTCCCGCCCCATGCGGGCCTTTTTGTGCCGAGCGGCCACGCCCCCGGGAGCGCCGCGCACCGCCGGGGCCAAGATGGCGCGCATGGAGCATGCGGGTCGGGGCATAATGGGAGAAATGCGCGCCGCGAGGCTGCGCCTCAAGCGGCACGACCACTCGAAGGGAACCCGTTATGCCCGCAGTCATAACCCACCACCTATTTGGCGAGGACGCGCTCAAGCGCCTGCCAAACGGCATCGTGACCGACGCCCAAGACGAGACCGCCTTTATCCTAGGCAACCAAGGCCCTGACCCGCTGTTCTTCCGGGTGAGGAGCCTGCAGATGGGCGCCGCGCACGAGCTGGCGCACCGCATGCACGCGAGCCACATGAGCCGCGCCTTCGGGGCGCTCCGCGACGGCGTGAGCCGCCTGCCCGAACGCGACGCCACGCTCGGCCGCGCCTTCGCGCTCGGCCTTCTCGCTCACTACGCGCTCGACCGCACGGCGCACCCCTTTGTGTACGCGCAGCAATGGGGCATCCAGGCAGCCGATCCCGAGCTCGCCAATGCGAGCAGCGAGGTCCACGCCGTGATCGAGAGCGACCTCGACGTCTTTATGCTCCAGCGCAAACGCAACGGCGCAACGGTTGCCGACTACCCACCCTGCGAGGAGATCGTCACGAGCGACCGGATCAACCGCGTTGCCGGCACGCTCATGAGCTACGTGGCTTACGCGGCGTTTGACATCACGCTCGGCGGGCAGGAGTACGGAGGCTCGGTTGCCGACATGCAGCTCGCCTACAAGCTCATCGAGCCCGCGGGAACCGCGCGCTCCGAGGGCATCAGCATGATCGAGAGCGTGGTGCGCCCGCATTCGCTGCTCGGCGCGCTCGCCCACCGCGTGACCACCCAGGTTCCCGCCGGTGCCGCCAACCTCGCGCACCACCCCTGGGAGAACCCGTTCACCAACGAGCCCTCGACAGAGGACTTTGACCAGGTCTTCTCCCGCGCGCTCGACGCCTACGAGCGCATGGCCCAGCTCTTTGTCTCGGGCTCGGGCATGCCCAACATCACCGGACGCGTCAACTACTCGGGCAGGCCGCTCTCGGCCACCGAGGAGTGCAGCGAGGAGGACTAACGCCCATGGCTCTCAAACCACCGTCGATGGACCAGTGGCTCGCCGAGGCCAAGCAGGACCCCGACTTCAGGTCGTGCGGCATGTACCTCGTGCATAACGGCGTGGTGCGCGAGACGCCCAAGCGCCAGGTACGCGAAGGAGCAACAGACGCCGGCAAGGTCGGCGGCATGCTCTTCTCGTACGACGCCGAGAAGGTCGAGCGGGCGCTCGCCGACGCGCGGCAGATGCCCGGCATCAGCTACGTCCGCGCATGGCTCAACGAAGGCGAGCTCAGCGTGGGCGACGACATCATGTTCGTGCTTATCGGCGGCGATATCCGCCCCCGCGTGATCGACGCGCTGCAGACGCTCGTGGGCACCATCAAAAACGAGTGCGTCTCCGAGATCGAGCGCGAAGCGTAGCGGCGGCTCTTCTCGCTTGCGTCACGCGGGCCGTTCCCTTTCGGCGGGCAGGCTGTTCTTCTCCCTGCGGCGCACACCGAGATGCAAAGATTACGCAGCTACCCGCATAAGCCACAAGCTTACGCATGCAGACGGGTTATCGAGCCGTACTTGGCCCGGTAACCCGTTTCGTTGCGTAATCTTCAGGCAAAGGCGCCTGGCTGCGCAATCTTTCGGGTCGCAGGCTCAGCGCGCGGCCGCACAAGTACCTGCGGGAGGGCACCTACAGACCGGCAGCGATTTCCTCGGGCGTGAGCTCGCGCAGCTCGCGGTAATACACGTGCTCGCCAGCGCAGCGCTTGCAGTAGGTGCGCCCGTCGCGCACCACATGGCGCCCGTCGTGGATGCGCTCACCGCAGACCTCGCAGACCGCCGTTTGGCGCGGCTTGCCCGGAAAATCGTCCTCGGTGAGGTCGGGCAGGTCGATCTCGTGCACGTAAAACAAGTCGGCGTCGGCGTACGGCGCAAAAAACGCCACCAGGTCGCCTCCGTGAGGGGCGCGCGGTACGTCGGGGCGCTGGGAGATGCGGATGGCCTTCTTGGTGGCCATATCGTAAAAGCTCGCGCTCATGATGCCGTAGTCGAACCACTTGAGGCGGCGGCGCCCGAGCTTGCAGCCAGCCACCGAGCACACCGCGTCGGCCAGGCATCGGTCGCACTCCACAAAGGCTATGAGGTCGCGGTAGGTATCGGGATCGTCGATATGAAAGTACGCGAGCGCGAGCCGCGCCATGCGCGTGCCGATGTACTGCCCGCCGCACAGATGCCCGTGATAGGCCGCAGCGCGGTCGAGGTCCTCTTGCAACGTGCGCTTGAGCATGTGGTTCTCCCCGTCGCTATAGTTTGCGTAGTTGAGCATAGCAGAGCCGGCGGCGCTGCGGCTTGCTCGGCAAACGCAGGGAGGCCGCAGCTGTGCGCTGCGGCCTCCTTTGCTGACAAAACGCTCGTTTGCGCGCGGCTTAGCTCTCGTCAACTGCCACCGTGAGGTTCTCGCGCACCTGCACGCGACCCTCGGCGAGAAGCTTGACTACATGCGGGTAGAGCACGTGCTCGATCTCATGAATATGCGTCTCGAGCGTGTCGACGTCCCAGCCCTCTTCGACCGTGAGCGCGCGCTGCGCGATAATGGGGCCCTGATCGTACACGGCGTTGGCAAAATGCACCGTCACGCCCGTGACCTTGACGCCGCGGTCGAACGCGTCCTGGATGCCGTGCGCGCCCTGGAAGCTCGGAAGCAGCGCGGGATGGATGTTGACGATGCGGTTGGGCCAGAGCGTGAGCAGAGGCGTGCGCACCATACGCATGTAGCCGGCCATGATAATGTACTCGGCGCCCGCGCGGTTGAGCTCGGTGGCAATCACCTCGTCGGCATCCCACGGGTCTGCATAGATCTCCTTGGAGAGCGCGAGGGTCTGGATGCCCGCCTTGGCGGCGCGCTTGAGACCCGCGGCGTCGGGGCGGCTCGAAACCACGAGCACGATCTCGGCGTTGAGGTTGCCCGCGGCGATCTCGTCGATAAGCGCCTGCAGGTTGGTGCCGGAGCCCGAGATGAGCACGCCGATCTTGAGCGGCTCGAGCCTCTCGCCCGCCGCGCGCACGGCGGCACGGGCAGCCTGGATCTCGTTGCCGTCCAGGACGTTCGGCGCTGCTGCAGCGAGCTTGCGGGCGCGCTCCTCAGCCAGGCGCTCGACCTCGTCCAAAACCGCGCGGTCCTCGTTACTGCTCATCGGCGTACACCACCTTGCCGGAACCGGGCACGCACGTACCCACACGGAAGGGCTTCTCGCCCACGGCCTCGAGGGCGGCGGCAACCTGCGCCTCGTCCTCGGGAGCGCAGATGATCATGAGGCCAACGCCCATGTTGAAGGTCTTGCACGCCTCGTTGGGCGTAAGCTGCGCCTGCTTGCAGACGTAGCCGATCACCGGCGGAACGTCCCACGCAAAGCTGCCGTCGGCCGCGCGATCAACGACCGCGTCGACGTTGTCGGCCAGCGCGCGGTTGAGGTTCTCGGTGATGCCGCCGCCCGTAATGTGCGCGATCGCATGCACCGGCGCGCCGCCGCGCAGAACCTCGAGCACCGGCTTGACGTAGATGCGCGTGGGCGCGAGAAGCGCCTCGCCCAGGCTCTTGCCGCCGAGCTCCTCGAGCGGCTGGTCGAGCTCGGCCTTCTTCGCCTCGGCCTCGGGCGTGCCCGGCACGATGCCGTCGACGCCGATGACCTTGCGCACGAGCGAGTAGCCGTTGGAATGAATGCCCGAGCTGCCGAGACCCAGGATCACGTCGCCAGGACGCACGTTGGCAGGATCGATCATCTTGGGACGGTCGACCACGCCCACGGTAAAGCCCGCCAGGTCGTAGTCGTCGGGACGCATGACGCCGGGGTGCTCGGCCATCTCGCCGCCCACAAGCGCGCATCCGGCGAGCTTGCAGCCGTCGGCAACGCCCTTGACGATCTTGGCCATGTGCTCGGCCTCGATGTGGCCGATGGCCACGTAGTCGAGGAAGAACAGCGGCTCGGCGCCCGAGGCGAGAATGTCGTTCACGCACATGGCCACGAGGTCCTGGCCGACCGTCTCGTGGCGGTCGAGAATCTGCGCCAGCACGAGCTTGGTGCCCACGCCGTCGGTGCCGCTGATGAGGATAGGGTCCTCCATGTCCTTCAGCGCGGCAGCCGAGAAGAGACCGCCAAAGCCTCCGATGCCGCCTACGACCTCGGGACGGTTCGTCGAAGCCACCATCTGCTTGATCGCGTCGACCGCACGGCCGCCCTCGGCGGTGTCTACGCCGGCGTCCTCGTACGTAACGTGCTTGGGAGTGTCGCTCATGCGCGCATCCTTTCACAAGAAAGCCCAGAAGATACCCAAAATCATAGCAGGCCGGGAGCCTCGCGAACGAACGCATTGGACTCCCTTCGCCAAGTCTTCGACACGGCAGTGCCCGAGACGTCTCTCGAATCATCTCTCAACTGTCCCTCAGATTCTGAGTCAGATTTGAGAGATAGCTGAGAGACCTGAGTGAAGGGCGCGCTGCCGGAGAGGTGGCCCTACGAGCCGCGAGGCGCTTACGCTTCGCCGTGCGCTGCCTCCCAGGTATGGTCGCGGTCCTTCTCGACCACCACGTCGCGTGGGAGCGCCGGGGTCTCGGTGAGGCTGCACGGGTCGTAGCCCGGCATGAACTTGCCGCGGCCGAAGCTCTCGGGAATGGCAACCGGGTACACGCCCGTAAAGCACGCGGTGCAGTAGCCACGCACGAACTCGTCTGCGCCCCTCTCGCACGCTCCGCACGGTGGGACGCAGGACAGGAGCCCGTCGACCGAGAGAAACGCCAGCGAGTCGGCGCCGATGAAGGAGCAGATCTCGTCCACCGTCTTGTTGGCGCTGATGAGCTGCGCCTGCACGTCGGTGTCGATGCCGTAAAAGCACGGCCACACGACCTCGGGGCTGTTGATGCGCACGTGCACCTCGGCCGCACCCGCCTGCCGCAGCATCCGCACCAGCTGCACCATGGTGGTCCCGCGCACGATGGAGTCGTCGATAACCACGAGGCGCTTGCCGGCGATGTTGTCGTGGAGAGGATTGAGCTTCATGCGCACGCCCATGGCGCGTAGCTCCTGCGTAGGCTGGATGAACGTGCGGGCTACATAGCGGTTCTTGATGAGACCCTCGCCAAAGGGGATGCCGCTCTCGTGCGCGAAGCCCTCGGCGGGAGGCATGCCCGAATCGGGTACGCCGATCACCATATCGGCGTCGACCGGCGCTTCTCGCGCCAGCTGGCGGCCCATGTCGTAGCGGCACGCGTAAACCGACTTGCCGCCCATGAGCGAGTCGGGCCGCGCGAAGTAAACCTGTTCAAAGATGCACTCGGCGCTCTCGGGCGCCGCGGGAACGCCCTGCTCGCTCACCAAACCCTCCGACGAGATGCGCAGGATCTCGCCAGGACGGATATCGCGCACGTAGGCGGCGCCCACGATGTCGAGCGCGCACGTCTCGCTCGCCACGACCCATCCGCCCGCTTGCGCGTCGGAGCCGTCGTCGGCCTCCTCGTCGCCGGGAATGCGCCCGAGCACCAGCGGACGGATGCCAAAGGGGTCGCGGAAGGCATAGAGCGCCTCCTCGTTGATAAGCGCCATGGCGTAGCCGCCGCGCACGAGCTCCATGGTCTTGCGGATGCCCTCGCGCAGATGCCTCGTGCGCTGCGTGAAGTAGCCGATGAGCTTGGCTGCGACCTCGGAGTCAGAGTTGGAGAGAAACGCCACGCCGAGCTCGATGAGCTGGCGGCGCAGCGCGTCGGTGTTGACGAGCGTGCCGTTGTGGGCGAGGGCGATGATGACGTCGTTGATGGTGGAGAGGTGCGGCTGGGCGGCCTCCCAGCTCTTGGCGCCCGCGGTTCCGTACCGCACGTGACCCACGGCGAGCTGACCGGGAAGCGCGGAGAGATCGGCGTCCGAGAACACCTGCGTCACGAGGCCCATATCCTTGCGCACGAGCACTGTGCCGCCGTCGCCTACGGCGATGCCCGCCGACTCCTGGCCGCGGTGCTGCAGGGCGTGCAGGCCAAAGTAGGCGAGGCGCGCCACGTCGCGTCCGGGCGCCCACACGCCAAAGATCCCGCACTCCTCGTGAAGCTGGTCGTCGCGGCTCTCAGAGGCAGCCTGATCCGCTGGTACGTTGCTCATGCGCGTTCCTCCAAAAAAAGCAAGCGGCGGGGCCGTCCTGCGCGGTCCCGCCGACATCGAACAGTAAACGTCGGGGCTACGGCGTGAGATACGAGTCGGAAGGCGCGAGCACCATAACCGACCGGTCCGAGCTGCCGAAGCCGTAGTTGCAGGTCACGAGCGTCATCACGCGCTCGCAGGTAGCCAGGCGCTCTCCCGCATCGTCTGCGGAGACGGACGCCGTGCCAAAGAGATCCTCGAGGTAGCTTACGAGATCCTCGGTGCTGTCAAAATTGGCGCGGCGCACGTCGGAGCGCCCGGGGTCAACGAGCGTGCAGAACAGCGGATCGAACTCGTAGGTCGTGTCGGGCGTGATGTAGTACACCTTGTCGACCTGGTTGAACTCGTCCTGGCTGCGCTGGGCGCGATCCACGAAATTGAACATGGTGTCGTTCATCATGTGGTGGCCGTAGATCGTCGTCTGTTGGTCCATCATGCCGGGCGCGGTGTCGTCGCAGTCCATGAAGATGGCGCCGCTCGCGTTCTGCGTACCGTCGAAGAGCGTGTTCAGGTACTTCTCGTTGTTGTCGGTCTGCACAACCGGGTAGCTCACGTTCATCGTAGGAGCGTAGATCCAGCCCACGATATCGGGGTTGATCTCGGCAAGCGCCGCAAAGTCAACGTCGGGCAGCGTAGCTCCGTCGTCGGCCGCCTCGCCGTCCAAGACGGCGTACTGGCCGAGCTCGTCGTAGGACTCGGTGGCCTTGCGGTACCCGAGCTGCGTGAACACAAAGAGCCCGGCGGCCACGAGCAGAAGCACGAGCCCCACCACGATAAGAACGTTGGAAAACGCCAGGGCAAGCGAGCTTCTGCGGCGCTTGGGACGCTTGCCGCCAGCGCGCTCGGAACGCACGCCGCCAGCCATCTTGGCCACCCCTTTTTGCAAAGGAACCGGAACGACCTTGGCAACCGCCTCGACGGCAGTCGCACCGATAACGGAATCGGACTCTCCAAGCGGCTCGGACACCGCCGTGGACTCAACCGGGGACGCCGTGGGCACAACGGGCACCGCGGCCGTGGGAGCGTCGCCCTTGGGCGCGAAGTGCCGTGCGGGCTTGGCTTCAGTCGGCTCTGCGGCGCGCACGGGACCGCGCGGAATGAGCGGCGCGGACGCCGCCTTGAGAAAGGCGCTCGTCTCGCCGAGGTCAGCGCGCTCGGCAGCCGCCTTGGAAGCGGCGAGGGGCTCCGAGGCAAGAGGCGCGGACGCGGGTGTACCGACGGCGTCGTCAGGCGCAAACGGGTCCGCCACCTGGGGCGCGGCGTGAGCGGGAGCCGCATGCTTGGGCGCCGCGTGGGCGCCGCGCACGTACTCCTCGCGAACAGGCGCTTCGCCCTGAGCCTCACCAGCAGGCGAGGGAGAGCGGAAGTGGCGCCCCGCTTGGCGCGGCTCGTCAGCAGCCGCGCCCTCCTGAGTGGTCTCGTCCGTCATCCTAGGCGTCCGCCATCTCGCTCTTCATGCTCTCGATGGCCGTGCGGTACTCGGGCATCGTAGTGCCGAGGATCTGGGTGGCGTAAATGGCGGCGTTCTTGGCGCCGTTGATGGCAACGCAGGCAACCGGCACGCCCGAGGGCATCTGAACCATCGAGAGCAGCGAGTCCATGCCGCCAAGGTCGGACGTCTTCATGGGAACGCCCACCACAGGCAGGGGCGTGTAGGCAGCCACGACACCGCCCAGGTGCGCGGCCTTGCCTGCAGCGGCGATGATGACCTTCATGCCGCGGTCGGCTGCGGTGCTCGCCCACTCGTGGACCACGGCAGGGGTGCGGTGCGCGCTCGCGATCTTGAGTTCGTAGGGCACGCCGAGTTTCTCGAGCTCAGCGGTGCACGCCTCCATAACCGGAAGATCGGACTTGGAACCCATGATGATGCCCACCAGCGGCGTGTCGGCCATAGCAGTACCTCCTGTACATCGATTGCGTATCGATTGACAGTATACCGACTGGCGCTGCCCGTGCCCGCCCGTCACAGAGTATTTATTCTGCCGCCTCGCCGGCCTCGTTGGAGGCTGCATCCGCACCGTCTTCAGACGATGCCGCATCGGAGTCGTCCGTCTCGCCCTCGCTGTCCTGCAGGGTGGGAAGCGCGGCGCCGCGCGGCATGCCGACCTCCGCCTTGGCAAGGCGCGTCGGCATATCGTCGTCGGTGGCGATGAGCTCGGTAACCGTCACGAGCCGGTAGCCGTCGTCCAAAAGACCGTCGATGATCATCGGCAGGGCCTCGAGCATCTGCCCGTCGGTAGCGCCGTCGGTGAGAAGGACGATGCTGCCGTTGCTCGCATAGTCGAGCACGTTGGAGGCAATGGTGTCGGCACCCGGCTCGAGCCAGTCGCCCGAGTCGATGTTCCACTGAACGTTGCAGGCAACGAGGTCCATCGCGGCCGCCCACTGCGCGTCGCCGAACGACTCGAGCGGCCCGCGGAACAAGCGCGAGGGCGATCCGGTTGCGGTCTCGAGCGCATCGAAGCCCGCCTCGAGCTGCTCGCGCAGCGTCACGTTGTCCAAGCCGGAGACCCCGTCGCCCGTGAGGCCCATAGAGCCGACCTCGCAGCCCGCGTCGACGATCCTCTTTGCCGCGCCCTCGTCGGCCTCAACGTCCTCGCCCGCCATGAAGAACGTGGCGGTTACGCCCTTCTCCTTGAGAACGGCGAGAATCTCCTCGGTTTCGCTGCTCGGCGATCCGTTGAACGTCAGCGCGATGTACTCGTTGTCCTCGTCGTCGGGAATGACGCTCTCGCACCGCACGACGCAGTCCTGAACCTCGCGCACCACGCCGCGATCCTGCGTCTTGCCCGAAACGGCGCCGGTCCACACCTCGCTGCGGCCGGGAACGCCCCAGGTTTCCACGTACTGCACCGGGCCGTCTCCCTCAACCGTCAGCTGCGGCTCGATCGAGGTGGCGTCGACGCTATGCTCCTCGTAGGTGTCGTCGCCGTCTTCGACAACGACCTTCTCGCCGCCATGAAGCTCAAGCGTCGCCGCGTCGTCGACCGAGATCTTTTTGCCGTCGACCGTTACCGCGTAGGGGTCGCCGGCGTCCTCCTCGAGCACGGAGTCGTCGACGGCGAGCAGGTCACCGGGCTTGAGCTCGAGCCCCTGCGACGAGATGACCTGCTCGATCGTGGAGTTGATGCGCACGCTCGCCTCGGCATCGTTGAGGGTGATGGTCACCGGCCGGTTGAGGTACCACACGATGCTCGCCACGAACACCACCACGGCAGCGCCCACGGCGATAAACACGTAGGTCAGGCGGGAGTCGCGCCGGCGCCGGGGAGCCTTGGGCGCGCGCTTGCCGAACCCCTGCGAATGCCTCAGGTCGGGCATGTTCTTGTCGCTCGGGCGCAGGCGGACGCTTTGCGAGCCCGCTCGCTTTTTGCGCACGGTGCGGCGCAGCCGTTGATTCGTTTGGTACGAGGTGGTGAGCTTTGGCACGTGTTCCCCTTTACGGGCTCTGACCGCTCCCGGGCCGCTCGCTGCGCGCCGCGTGAAACCAGATCCGCGACGCGCTTAACCCGGGCGGCACTGCGCGCGGCTACCGCTTTTTCTTGGCGGTGCCGGCTGCTTTTTGGTACTCGCTCTTAAATGCGGCAAACATGCCCTTGGACTTCTTGAGCTGCTTGCCCAAGGCCTTGCTGCCTTTGCTGACCGCGGCAGACGCCGAGTCGTCGAGCTTCTTGGCGGCCTCTTTTGCCTTGGCTCCGGCCACGACCGACGCCTCGGCGGCCTTTGCCGCCACGCCGCCGGTAAGCGCAAGGTCGGCGGCATCGTCGGAAACCACCATAAAGCCCTTGTCGTAGCCCTGCACCATGGCAACGGGCAGCTCGAGAGACCCTACGAGCGCCTGCGACGCAGCCCCTTCGGCCACCACGAAGTGACCGACCTTGCCGCTCGCAAAGTCAAAGACGGCGTCGGCGCAGTACCCGAGCCGCTTGCCCGAGACGGTGCGCACGTCCATGCCGACCCACATGACGCAGCGGTCGAAGTCGAGCTTGAGCCGCTCGATAGCGGCCTTGTCGTAAGCGTCTTTGCGGGCGTCGACCACGAGCAGGCCGGCGCGCGGATGAACGCAGTCGAGCGCCACAAATACGTCGGGGCGCTTGATCATGCCGGCAACGTCGGGCTGCTTGATCATGAAGCCCACGACGCGCGTGCCGCCGGGCGTGAAGACGGCAAAGTGAATCTTGCCCAAACGTTCCGGCTCACGAGGTGTTCCGTCGCGCCGCGTGGCGCGCTTCTCGGGAACCGCCTTGTAAACCGGAACGCGCTGAAGATCAGCTATGCTCAGCATTTACGCCTCGGCAGGAGCCTCGGTATCGGCAGCGACCGGGTCAACGACGGTCTCGACCACAACGTCGGCAGCGGGCGTGGCGGAGGATACCGCGTCGTTCAGCGACTCGCGGAGCTGGTCCATGCGCTCGCGGGCCAGGTCGACCTTGGCGCGGAGCTGGTCGGTCTTGGCGTCGACCATGGGGCCGAAGTCGTCGACCGCGGAGCGGACGGACTCGGTGCCGCGCTCGTACATGTCGACCGCGTTGTCCCAGGCGTCGTTGGCCATATCGGCAGCCATGGCGCGGGTCTCGGCACCGGAGCGCGGCGCAACGAGGATACCGATGATGGTGCCTGCGGCTGCGCCGACGAGCGCGCCCGCAAAGAAGCCGAGAGAATACTTGCTCATAATTCCTCCCATAGACAGTGGAAGTGCGTACGTGCTGACCATTATACCCCGGGTCCCTCCGTTCGATCCGCCGCCTCGGCAAGCGGCGGGGCGGGCTGCTCAGGCTACTTTAAGTTGCAGCGGGTACAATAGGGCATCCTGACCTTAAGGAGCCGCGCATGAACATCTTGATCGTTGAGGACGAGCCGCGGCTTGCCGAGGCGCTCGCCCATATCCTCCAAGAGAACGATTACCACGCCGAGATCGTCGACAACGGCAACGACGGCCTGACCTACGCCCTTTCCGACCTCTACGATCTGGTGCTTCTCGACATCATGCTGCCGGGGAAGGACGGCCTCGAGATCGTGCGCACCATGCGTCGTCAGGGCAACGCCACCCCGGTGCTCATGCTCACGGCGCGCACCGAGACCTCCGACAAGGTCAAGGGCCTCGACGCCGGTGCCGACGACTACATGACCAAGCCCTTTGAGGCCGAGGAGCTTCTCGCCCGCGTGCGCGCCCTGCTCAGGCGCCAAGGCGAGGTCATCTTTGACGAGATCACCTGCGGCGACCTCAAGCTCAACCTCTCGACGCACGAGCTGGTCTGCGGACCCAAGAAGGTTCATCTCTCGCACAAGGAGTTCGAGGTGGCGCGCCTGCTCATGAGCTCGCCCAACCAGGTGTTCTCCAAGGAGACGCTGCTCAACAAGGTCTGGGGCATCGACGCCGAGGCCAACGAGAACAGCGTCGAGGCCTACATCTCGTTTCTGCGCAAGAAGCTGAACTTCCTCAACTCGACGGTCGACATCAACACCATCCGCATGCTCGGGTACCGCATCGCGCTGCCCGAGGCGTAGCGGCGCCGGAGGCCGCGCCTCATGCTCAAGCGTCTACGCCGCAAGATCGTCGCACTTATCATGGTGCTCGTGGGGCTCGTGCTCGTAGGCAGCATGGCCCTAGGCCCTGTGGTGCTTCTGATCAAGCTCAACGATGCGGCCGAGAACGTCCTCATCGAGTCGGCTGATCGCGGACCGCTCAAGCTCGGCGGGCCCCGCATCGGCAAGCAGCCCACGCCCTCCGCAAAGGAGCTTGACAACATCTCGGGTAGCCCCTACCCCGTGTTTTGCGTGTCGCTCTCGTCGGACGGCACGCTGATTGCGAACAGCAAGGCAACCTCGATGGACGACGGCGTGCTCGCCGACGCTATCGGGCGCGTGATGGCAAGCTCTTCCGACACCGGACGCATTCACGACCTCAGCCTCATGTACGCGCGCGTTGCAACCGACGACGGCGTCAACGTGGCGTTTCTCGACACCACGATCATCGACGACAACGTTCTCAGCGCCACCGTTCTCGCGCTGCAGCGCGTTGCCCTTGGCATGGTCGTGCTCTTCGGCATCGCCGTGGTGTGCGCGCGCTACGTGACGCGCCCTGTGGCGGAGGCTTGGGCGCAGCAGCAGCGCTTTGTGGCGGATGCGTCCCATGAGCTCAAGACGCCGCTCACGGTCATTCTCGCCAGCGCCGACATCATGGGCCAGCACCCCGAGAAGAGCGTTGGCGAGCAAGGCAAATGGCTCTCGTCCATCGAAGATGAGGCCAAGCGCATGAAGAAGCTCGTCGAGGAGCTTCTAGCCGCGGCGCGCGCCGACGAGGAGGTCGCAGGGTCGGAAGCAAAGACGGACGCGCCCATGGCTGTGGTCGATTTTTCCGAGCTCGTTGCGCGTTCGTGCCTGCACCTCGAGGCGGTGGCGTTTGACAAGAACATCAGCTTTGCCTGGACCGCTCAGGACCGCCTTGCCTGCAAGGGGCGCGAGGAGGAGCTCGAGCGCCTGGTCAAGATCCTGCTCGAGAACGCCATGAAGTACGCCGCGCCATGCGCTGCGCAAGGGGCAGCGCAGGCGCAGGTCACGCTGAGCGCCGAGCGCGCGGGCGCAAAGATAAAGCTATGGGTTCGCAACAGCGGCGAACCCATAGCTCCTGACGTGCTGCCCCATTTGTTTGAGCGCTTTTATCGGGCCGACCCCGCGCGAGGCGGCGGGGGGTCGTTTGGCCTCGGCCTGTACATTGCGCACACGGTCGCCGAAGGCCACCACGGCTCGCTCACAGCAACAAGCTCGAACGCCGACGGGACTGTCTTTACCCTTATGCTGCCCGCGGCAACGGCCGTATTCGCAAAGGCCGAGTAGGCCCGGCGCCTACAGCTGGTCCGTTACACCGGGATCGGCCTGCGCGTCCTGATGATCTTCGGCATCGTCAGACGCACTGCCGCCGCCGAGGCTCTCGACCAGGTGCGCGAGCGCGGCAACCGTGCCCTTAAAGTCGGGCGCGGGCTGGTCGCGGCGCAGGTACGCCCACTCCATCATGAACACGGCCGACGAGAGCGCGCCAACGGTGAGCACGTCGTCGGGGCACGAGAGCTCGACCTCAAAGAGGCGCTCGTCCTCGTTTACGCAGCGGGTGCGGCCGCTCACGATACGGCCCGCAAGGCCCGACTCGTTCATGATCTCGATAGTCAGGTGCTCGAGAAGGTGCGGGAGCTCCGTGGCGCCCATGCAGTCCTTGAAGGTCTCGCCGGCGTCGCCCAGGCACTTCTGGTCGACGATGCCCGGGGCGAGGTAGTAGACGAGCGAGGTAGACTCGAGGTTCTCGTACGTCATAAGCGGCGCGTCGGCGCTCACTGCGATCGTTGCCGTGAGCTTCTCGGGTCCCACGACGACCTTGCGAATGTCAAACAAGCCGGCCATGCTGCCTCGCTTTCAGAACGGGCGGCAACGCCGCCCGGAAGCCGTTCCCATGATTGAGGTAATGATACCGCGAGAAACTCTTCTGCGCATAAAAAGCCCGGCCAGGCAGCAGCATGATCGGGCCTCTCGTCGGATCTACGCGCGGTCGTTGTGGGCGCGCTCGCGCTGCTCGGTGAGCGCGCGGCGGCGCTCGTCGTCGCGCGCACGGTCCCTCTCGTCTGCGCCGGTGCCCGCGTCCTCACCCTCCGCTTGAGGCTCGGGAGCCACCACGCGGATGAGCGAGATGCGCTGGCCGCGCATGGACTGCACCTTGAAGCGGTAGCCGTCCTGCTCGAAGATGTCGCCGATGTGCGGAACGGCGTCGGAGAGCTCGAGGAGCCAGCCGGCGATGGTCTCGTACTCGTCGGACTCTTCGATCGGCCAGCCGAGGTCCTCGGCGTCGTCGCACGAGAAGCGCCCGTCGACGAGCCACTCGCGCTCCGTCAGGCGCGTGAGGTACTTGTTGTCGGGGTCGAATTCGTCCTCGATCTCGCCCACGACCTCCTCGACGATGTCCTCCATGGTGATGAGGCCGGCGGTACCGCCGTACTCGTCGACCACGATGACCATCTGGTCATGGGCGGCGCGCATCTCGGACAGCAGCGGGAGCACGTCCTTGCTGTCGGGCACAAAGGTCGCATCGCGCACATGGTCGCGCACCAGGTCCTCGGAGCCGCGCTCGGCGAGCATGGGGGCGAGCAGGTCCTTGATGTGGGCGATGCCCACCACGCGGTCGGGGTCCTCGTGAAACACCGGGATGCGGCTGTAGCCGGTGCGGCGCATAAGGCTCATGACCTCGGCCACGGTGCTCGTGTCCTCGACCATGGTGGTGTCGACGCGCGGGACCATGACCTCGCGGGCCTTGGCGTCGCCGAGCTCAAACACCTCGTGGATCATGCGCTTCTCCTCGTCGCGCATACCCTCCTGCTCGGAGACCATGTACTTGATCTCCTCTTCCGAGACGTTCTGGCGGTCGTCGGCGCTCTTGATGCCGAGAAGCGCCGAGATGCCGTTGGCAGAGGCGCCCGTGAGCCACACGAGCGGGCGGGCGACCTTGGAGAAGACGCTCAGAGGGCCGGCAACGCTTTTGGCCATGCCCTCGGCGTTGGTGAGGCCGATGCGCTTAGGCACCAGCTCGCCGATGACGATCGAGAGGTACGACACCACGACGGTGATGATGATGGGCGAGATGACCGGCGCCACGGCGGAGAGAGGCTCGATGCCGAAGCTCTGCATCCACGACGAGAGCGGGTCGGAGAGCGTGGTGGACGACACCATCGCCGAGAAGAAGCCGACGAAGGTGATGGCAACCTGGATGGTTGCGAGGAAGTTCGCGGAGTCGGCCGCAATCTTGAGGGCACGCGCGGCGCGCTTGTCGCCGTTCTCGGCATCGTGCTCGAGATTGGCGCGCTTTGCCGTGGTGAGCGCCATCTCGGACATCGAGAAGTAGCCGTTGACGAGCGTCAGCAAGAACGTAGCGATGATGCTGAAGACGATGATCTCCATGGGATCGGATTTAACCTCCAAATGAGCGGGACAAAACGATTGCAGGGGCGAGAACTCATCAGATCACGAAGAGGATCACCGCCAAGAACTGGCACACGCTGCCAGCAAGCACCCACAAGTGCCAGACGCTGTGCATGTACCGCACCCGCTTGAGCAGGTAGAACGCAGTGCCGACGGTATAGCACAGCCCGCCTGAGGCCAAAAGCACCAGGCACGGCAACTCCAGAACAGAGATGATGGTGGGCAGCTGAAAGACCACGAGCCACCCCATGACCAGGTAGATGGTCACCGTGAGCCAGCGCGGCTGGCGCTCGCGCATGAAGAGCTCGGCTGTGATGCCGGCAATGGCCATAACCCAGACAATGGCGAAGATGACAAGACCGCCGTGAGGCAGCAGGGGGCCGAGTACAAACGGCGTGTAGCTGCCCGCGATGAGCAGGTAGATGCAGCTGTGGTCGATGATACGCAGCACGCGCTTGACCGGTGGGTACGTGATGGCATGATAGAGCGTAGACGCGCTGTACTCCAGGATGAGCGAGATGCCGAACACGATGGCCGAGGCAATGGCGATGCCTCCGCCGTCTGCCATCGCCTTGACGATGAGCAGCACGAGCGCCGCAACCGACAGCATGGCGCCGAGGCCGTGCGTTACGGCGTTGGCGATCTCCTCGCCTACGGTGTAGAGCGGAGCGTCCTCTTTGGCGGAGCCGCTGGTATGAGATTGTGCGTCAGAAGCTTGGGAGGTGTGCAGCTCATCCGCTGCCGAGGCATGACGTTCCGCGCCGGTTGCTGCGGAAGCCTGGGGATGCGCCGCGAAGGTACTTCGCGGCTTGGGTTTGTCGCCAGATTCAGGCATGCGGTTATCGACCCTCCATCGGTAAAGACCTCACTACTATAGCAAACCCGCCGCATAGCGAACAGTGGCCCCGGAAGGAATCACAGATCTTGCAGCTCGCCACCCTCGTTTTGACGCACCGACCCCATGGTACCGTGACCCACGCATTGATGCGGACCCGTCCGGACGTTTTGCTTGGCAAAATCGTCCGTTTGGGTCCGTACCACTATGCAGGAACGTCCGTTTGGGTCCGCATGACAAGCGCCCCGCACGCGAGCGCAGGGCGCTGGGCGTACGGGGCGCTTCTGAGTCGGCGATTGTCGGGCGAGAACGCCTACTTGACCTCGATGAGCTCGTAGCGGCTCGTACCGAGGCCGATTTTCTCGGCGTGCTCGATCATGGAGCGCCAGTTGGTGTCCGGGTGCGTGAGGTTGAAGTGGTCATGCTGGCAGCGCTCAGGGACACCGCCCTCGGCCTCGAGCTTAGCCTTCATGTCGGTGAGCTCGGAGTTGGGCAGCGCCGGCGCGGCGAGCGCCATGTCGATGGCCGCCTGGTCGATGGCAACCGGGTCAAAGCTCGCGAACATGCCGAGGTCGGGCACGATAGGCGTGTCGTTCTCGGCGTGGCAGTCGCAGTTGGGGCTGATGTCCATGGCAATGGAGATGTGGAAGCTCGGGCGATCCTGCACGATGGCCTGGGTGTACTCGGCGATCTTGTAGTTGAGCACGTCCACCGCGGCGTCGTAGTCCGGCTCGATGGCGTCCTGGTTGCAGGCGCCGATGCAGCGGCCGCAGCCCACGCAGCGGTCGTGATCGATGTGCGCCACAGGCACGGTCACGACCTTGCCGCCCTTGAGCTCGCGCTCGCGCGTCTCATCAAAGCTGATGGCGCCGTGCGCACAGATGCGCTCACAGGCGCGGCAGCCGATGCACTGCTCGGTGTGAACGCTCGGCTTGCCGGCCGCGTGCTGCTCCATCTTGCCCGCGCGGCTGCCGCCGCCCATGCCCAGGTTCTTCATGCAGCCGCCAAAGCCGGCCTGCTCATGGCCCTTGAAGTGCGTGAGGCTGATCACGATGTCCGCGTCCATGAGGGCGTGGCCGATCTTGGCTTCCTTGACGTACTCGCCGTTCTTCACGGGGACGAGGGTCTCGTCGGTGCCCTTAAGGCCGTCGGCGATGATCACCTGGCAGCCGGTGGCATACGGGGTGAAGCCGTTCTGGTACGCGCAGTCGATGTGCTCGAGCGCGTTCTTGCGGCTGCCCACGTAGAGTGTGTTGCAGTCCGTGAGGAAGGGCTTGCCGCCGAGCTCCTTCACCACGTCGGCCACGGCGCGCGCGTAGTTGGGGCGCAGGAAGCTGAGGTTGCCCAGCTCGCCGAAGTGGATCTTGATGGCCACGAACTTGTTCTCGAAGTCGATCTGCTCGATGCCTGCCTTCTTGATGAGGCGCTTGAGCTTATCGAGCTGGCTTTCCTTTGCGTACGTGCGGAGGTTGGTGTAGTAGACCTTTGCCGTCTCCATGCGCTTCTCCCCTCTGCGCGCTTGGCGCAAGCGTATGTCTATGCACTATGCATTATGAACCTAAAACGTGCGTTGCCCCATGCCTGTTAGGCATAGAGAACAATGCGCGGGGCGCATACGCCAAAAGAACGTACGCGCCCCGCAAGCTGTCTGATACCTAAAGCCCTGCAAGCTGCTATTGCTGGCAGATATGGATGGCAAACCCGGCGATCTGCTCGTTAAAGTACACGAGCTTGGACGAGCCGTCGGGGTAAAACACACGCGACTCCTCGTTGATGGTGAGACCGCGCGCCTTGAAGTAGGCCTCGGCGCCGTCCATATCGTTGACCCAAAAGCCGATGTGGCCCTTGTCGCCTCGGCCGCAGCCCTTCATCGTCTCGACCAGCGTGCCCGAGAAGTACGAGGGCGGCGTATCCTCGGCAGGCAGATTAAAGAACGTCTGGAAGAAACCGGCGATTTCGGCAGCTTCCTCGGGAGTAGCGGCGTTGATGCCGACGTGCGCCAGGCGCATGCCGAACTTCTCGACCGGGTCGATATCGGTGTTGATGTTATCTGCCATAGAGGCCCCTTCTTACGAAAGCGTGCAGGTGTCGTGCCCCCGCAACAATACGCGGCGAGGCGGCGGGCCGCCAGGTCCTGCGGACCAAGATGCCTGGCGCGGCGCCTCCTACGGCAGGTCGTTGCCCGGCGCGAAGTACAGGTCCCACCACTGCTGCCGCGTCATACGGTCGGCGACCTCGGCGCCTTCGCACGTCTCGCGGATGTGTTCGGGCGACATGGAGCCGCACACCACCTGCATCTTGGCCGGATGGCGCAGGATCCACGCAGCGGCAACGGCCGTGGCGCTCGTACCGAGCTCGGCACCAACGGCATCGAGCTTGGCGTTGAGCTTGGGGAACTGCGGGTCTCCGATGAAGCAGCCGCTGAACGTGCCGTACTGGAACGGGCTCCAGGCTTGGATCGTCATGTTGCGCAGGCGCGCATGAGGAATGACGCCGCCGTCGTGCATGATGCTCGCATCGTCCTCCATGTTCACATGGAGCTCCGCCTGGATGGCGTGGGTGTGCATGAGACTGAACTGCAGCTGGTTGGCCTCGAGGCGCAGCTCGGGACCGAGGGCCGCCTGCAGCATCTCGATCTGCCAGGGACCCATGTTGCTCACGCCGAAGTGACGGACCTTGCCCGACGCGCGCATCTCGGCAAACGTCGCGGCCAGCTCGTCAAGGTCAACAAGCGGGTCGGGGCGGTGGAGCAGCGCAAAGTCGACGTAGTCGGTCTGCAGGCGCTCGAGCTCGAGGTCGAGGGCCTCCATGAGGTGCGCGCGCGAGAAGTCGTAGCGCGTAGTGAACTTGAGCTCGTGGTCCATAAAGATGCCGAACTTGGTCTGAAGCACAACGTCCTCGCGCGGCACGCCCACGTCGCGCAGCGCCTGGCCAAGCGCCATGGAGCTGCGCCCCGCGCCGTAGATGTCGGCGGTATCAAAGAAGTTCACGCCGCAGTCGAGCGCGGTCTGCACGATCTCGGCCGCCTCGTCGCCCGTCTTGCCGCCGATGCGCATGACGCCGAGCGCCACACGCGAAGCCTTCACGCCCGATGCGCCAACCTGCTGGTAATTCATGAGCCTCTCCCTCGGTCGCAGGTACGTTGTTCTCCGCATTGCCGCTATTCTACCCGGCAAAGACAACGATGACGTCAAAGAAGCCGCTGTCCGGCGCGACACCGTACGCCCGATTAATCAAGAAGGGCCTTGATACGGACCGAAGCGGACATTCCCCTCTAGGTGCGGACCGATTCGGACGGTTTTTCCCGGCAAAACGTCCGTTTGGGTCCGCACCATTACTCTGAAGCTATCCCGTTGGAGCCGCAAAAGGGGGCAGCCTCGCAGAGAAAAACGTACGTGAGCGCGCCCGGTCAATGGAATCAAGGACACTCAGACGCCCATGGCACCCAAGGAGATAAAAACAGAACCGGCATATAACAGCGAGGACCCCGCGTTGCGGGGTCCTCGGGCTCGTGCGCTATGCAGACTCGTGCAAGAAACTACTCCTCTTTGGCAGCCTTTGCGGCGGCGGCCTTCTTGGCAGCGGCCTTCTTGCGGGCCTCGGCTACGCGCGCCTCCTGCTCGGGGGTGAGCTTGGGCTTGGGGCGTGCAGCGGCACCCGCCGCGGCGCCGGCCTTGGCAGCGGGCTTCTTGGCCGCCGGAGCGGGCATGTCCTTATGCTCAACGGTCACCGACATCTCGGTGGCGCAGTGCGTAAACTCCACGTCCATCTCGAGGCAGTTCTTGGGGCACTCGCGCACGCAGTACTTGCACGAGATGCAACGGAAGGGATCGATCTCCCAGTTGCCCGCCTTGCGGTCAACGGCAATGGCGCCGACCGGGCACGCGCGCTGGCACATGCCGCAGAAGATGCAGTCCTCGACGTTGTTCTTCACATGGCCGCGCGTCTCAGGCGGCTGCGTGCGGCGCTCGTAGGGGTACCGCACCGTCACCGGCTTGCTGAACAGCGAGCGCAGCGTCAGTTTTCCCAGTTTGAAGCTTCCCATGCGCTCCTACCTTTCCGTGCAGCTGATGCAGGGGTCGATGGTCAGGATGATCATCGGCACGTCGGCCACGTCGACGTTCTCGAGCGCCTTGACCAGACCGCCCAGGTTCTGGGAGGTCGGGGTGCGCAGGCGGAAACGCTCGAGGTTCTTGGTGCCGTTGCCGCGGACGTAGTAGTACGCCTCGCCGCGCGGCTGCTCGATAAGCACGTGAGCCTGACCGTTCTCGGGCGGCAGAACCTTGGGACCGGGCTTCTTGCCCACGCCGTCGTGCGGGATCTTGGCCACGAGCTCCTTGATGATGTCGATGGCCTGGTACACCTCGGCGCAGCGGACCTTGCAACGGCCGTAGCAGTCGCACTCGTCGGAAACGATCGGAACGAACTCGTCAAGATCGCCGTAGGCGCCGAAGCCGGTGGAGCGCACGTCGTACTGGATATTGGAGGCGCGCGCAAACGGACCGACCATGCTCAGGTCAATAGCGTCCTCGCGGCTGATGTAGCCGACGCCGCACAGGCGGCTCTTGATCGAGGAGTCGTTGAGCATGGTGTTAACGATCTCGCGGTAGTCGCGCTTGATGGAATCGAGCTTCTGACAGATGCCGGCGAGGGTCTCGTCGGGAATGTCGTGGTTCATGCCGCCGACCATGACGATCGACAGGATGATGCGGCCGCCGCAGGTCTCCTGGAAGATGTCGAGCACGGTCTCGCGCAGGCGCCAGCAGTGGTTGAACAGCGCCTCGAAGCCAAAGGCGTCGGCGAGCAGGCCGAGCCACAGCAGGTGCGAGTGCACGCGCGAGAGCTCCTCGAAGATCGCGCGGAGGTACTCGGCGCGACGCGGGATCTCGATGCCGAGCAGCTGCTCGGTCGCGCTTGCGTAACCGTAGCCATGGCCGAAGCTGCAGATGCCGCACACGCGCTCGGCAATGTAGACGAACTGGTTGTAGTCGCGCGTCTGCACGAGCTTCTCGAGACCGCGGTGCACGAAGCCGATCTGAGGAACGGCTTGGACCACGTGCTCATCCTCGACGATGAGGTCGAGGTGGATCGGCTCCGGCAGCACCGGGTGCTGCGGGCCGAAGGGCAGGATCGTCTGACGTGCCATCGGCTACTCACCATCCTTCGCGGCGGCTTCGCGGGCCGCCTTCGCAGCAAGTGCCGCGCGGACCTTCGCCGCCTTCTCGGGATCCATGGCGGCGAGCTTCTCTTCCATCATCTTGGCGCGCTGGTCGGCCGTGATGCCGCCCGCTTCGGAGGTCGTCTTGACCTCGACCGGCGTTGAGGCATCGGGGTTGGCCTTACTCGCCGGAGCAGCGTCGGCAGCGGCCTGGGCCTTGGCGGCGGCAACGGCGGCAGCCTGGGCAGTGCCCACAGCAGCGGCGCCGGCACCTGCGGCAGCGGCTTTCTCCTTGGCGGCGGCAGCCTTGGCCTTGGCCTCCTGAGCAGCGCGGACCTTGGCGCGCTTGGCGCGGGCCGCAGCGACCTCGGGGGTGATGATCGCCATGGGAGCCTCTTCGGCGACGTTGAAGAAGTGGCCGCCGAAGTCGAGCTTCATGTTGACGAACCACACGCCAAAGAGGTCGTGCGCCTCGTTCTCATAGCTGAACGACGAGAGGTACAGGTTCTGGATGGAGGGGACGGGCGTCTCGGGCGTGATGTCGCCGACAACGTAGTTGGTGGCGACCTGCGCCTGCTCGTCGTAGAACGTGTACACGAGGTCGAGACCCGACTCGGGGTTCTCGGCAAACATCTGGACGAAGCGCGCGCCGAGGTACTTGAGCGACTGCACGGTCGGCAGCAAGTCCTCGAGCTTCAGCTCCTGGAACTCAACGGTATACATTACGCCTCCCTCTTGGCGCCGGGCTTGGTGTGTTCGGGCTGACGGACGGGCAGCTCGCCGTCGACAGCCTCGTGCAGGGACTCGCCGACCTCGCGCTTCTCGATCGTCTCGCCCGCCGCGAGCTTCTTGGCCTTCTCGTCGAGAATATCCACCGCCTTGAGCACGGCGTCGATGATGTTCTCGGGACGAACGGCGCAGCCGGGAACGTACATATCGACCGGGATGGCCTTGTCGACGCCGCCGAGAACGTTGTAGCAGTCGCGGAAGACGCCGCCGGTGCAGGCGCAGATGCCGCAGGCCACGACGACCTTGGGCTCGGTCATCTGGTCGTAGATCTCACGCACGACCTTGACGTTCTGATGGTTGATCGACCCGGTCACGAGGAAGATGTCCGCGTGCTTGGGGTTGCCGGTGTTGATGATGCCAAAGCGCTCGATGTCGTAGAGCGGCATCATGGAGTCGAGCACCTCGATGTCGCATCCGTTGCAGCTGGATCCGTCGTAATGGATCAGCCACGGAGACTTAGAAGAGTAACCCATAGCCGCTCCTTACATAAAGGGGATGACGATGACGTAGAAGAGGTTCACCACGCCGGCAACGAGGGCAACGAGCCAGGCGCTGCCGAGGCAGGTCTGCCACTTAACGCGCGCGAAGTTGTTGTCGATGAGAACCTCGAGGAACCACACGACGGCCATCACGACAAGCGCGACGACGATCGAGACGGGGTTGCTCCAGACGAAGAACATGCCGACCCACATGAGGAACAGGATGCTCTCGCACCAGTGCATGACCTCGACCTTGGCAAGCGTACGGCCGTTCATCTCGGTCGTGATGCCCTTGACGATCTCCTGGTGCGCATGGTGGCTGTAGGAAAGGTCAAACGGCGACTTGCGCAGCTTGATGGTCAGGATGAAGAGCAGGCCGAAGAAGATGGGCAGCAGCATGCCGATGATCGGCTGGTCGAGCTGGAAGAGCACCGCGGTGTCGAAGGACTGGGTCACGGTGAAGAAGCCGACCGTCATGATCATGAGCATGGGCTCGTAGGACATGACCTGCAGGCACTCGCGGTCGGCACCGGTGTCGGCGTAGGGGCTGCGGCCCGAGAACGCCGAAATGATGACGAAGAGCGTGGCGAGCGTCACAAGGAAGATGGTCATCAGCAGGTTGGAGCCCGAGATGAACAGACCGCCGGCCAGCATCACGAAGATGATGGCGCAGCTGACGTATGCCTCGTCAACGCCGTTGACGGTGACCTGCTCCTTAGCGAGAAGCTTGCGCACGTCGTAGTAGGGCTGGAGCAGCTTGGGCCCAACGCGGCCCTGCATGCGAGCGCTCACCTTGCGGTCGAGGCCGTCGAGCAGGCAGCCGGCAATGGGGGCGAGAACGGCAAACACCACGACGCCGATGAGGATGCCGACCAGGTCGGGACCGACGAGCAGCACGATGCGCTCGACGAAGAACGAACCGCCGGCGAGGACCTCGGGATCAAAGATGAACGACGCCGCAAAGCACATGAGCAGCACGGCGGTGCAGAGAATCTGGCCCAGCGGCTTCAGGCGCTTCTCGCCGAAGATGCCGTCGAGGTACCAGTTGCGCTTGGTGGCGTTGCGCAAGAAGCCCATGGAGCCCTGGTAGGTGCGGGTCTCGCTGTTGACGGTGGCGCCCGACAGGTACACGCTCACGCGGCGCTTCTTGGTGTCGCGGCCAAACGGGGTGAGCAGCACGATGGCGATAAACGCCACGATGACGACCATGAGGATCAGGTTGTCGATGCCGATGAGCTCGGGCGACGAGCCGAACTGGCCGCTCAGGTAGGGCGTGACCACGTCGATGGAGATCAGCGGCAGGCCGAGGCAGCAGCCGAGGAGCAGCACCGCAATGAAGCCGATGGCGAACCATTCGGAGCGATGCACGCCCTTCTCCACGTTCGTGGACTTCTGAATAACGCCGGCGAGCTTGCCGAGCCATTTGGCCCAGAAGAAGAACGTGGCAGCGGAGCCGAAGGCGAGCAGGATCAGGAACACGACGTTGCCCGTCTCGGCAAACGACACGAGCGTCGCCCACTTGGAGATAAGCATGCCGAACGGCGCGACGAACATACCCATGATGCCGAGCATCATGAAGCGCGACAGATGCGGCAAACGGTCAAACAGGCCGTCCATGTCCTCGATGTTGCGGCTGCCGATGCGGTGCTCGACGGTGCCGACGCACAGGAAGAGGATGGACTTGGACACAGTGTGGAAGATGATCAGGAAGATCGCGGCCCACAGCGCCTCAGGCGTACCGACACCGGCGCAAGCCGAGATCAGGCCGAGGTTGGCGATGGTGGAGTAGGCCAGCACGCGCTTGGCGTTGCTCTGGCTGATTGCCATGAACGAGCAGAGCACGAACGTCACGCCGCCGATGGTGACCACCATGGTGGACGCAACGGGAATGGCCATGTAAAGCGGAGCGAGCTTTACGAGCAGGAAGACGCCTGCCTTGACCATCGTGGAGGAGTGGAGCAGCGCGCTCGTGGGCGTGGGCGCGACCATGGCGCCGAGCAGCCACGTATGGAACGGCATCTGAGCCGCCTTGGTAAGGCCGGCGACCGAGAGCAGCAGAACGGGCAGCACGAGAAGGGCGACGGCCCCGGTCCCGGCATCGGCGATGATGCCCGAAAGCGAAAGCTCGAGCCCGGCGACATGAATGAGGATCAGCGCAAAGAGGAAGGCGATGCCGCCGATCATGTTGAGGATGATCTGACGGAAGGCGCTCTTCAGGGCCTCTTCGGTACGGGTGTAGCCGATCATCAGGAAGGAGCACGTGGTGGTGATCTCCCAGCCGGTGAACATCCACTCGAGGTTGTCGGAGAAGATGATCACGTACATGGCGGAGAGGAACAGGAACATCAGCGCCGAGAAGAAGTGGCGGCGATCAGGCGCGCCAGCCGGCTCGTGATGCTGGAAGTCCTCCATATAGCCGAGCGCGTACACGCAGATGGCGCTGCCGACGAGGCCGATGATGAGCGTCATGATCACGCTCAGCTCGTCGGTGTAGAGCGGCTCGACCAGCATGTGCTCGGCACCAGCGCCGAGGGCCATGTTGGCAAACAGGATCACGCCGACGGTTTGCACCAGGCCAAGCACCAGCGCAAGGCGGTTCTTGTACCGCACGGCGAACCACAAAATCACCGCGCACAGCAGGATGTCGATCGCCGTCATAACGATCGAAATCAGATAGGAGGTGTCCTGCGATAGCTCAAAGAACACCTGGCCGCTTGCCAGATACGAAGCGGCAAACGCTACCGACGCAACGCCGGTAACGAGCGCACCCGCGACGGTGATGACCTTGCGTTGCGCATTGCTGCGGAACAGCATCAGCAACGCAGCTACGATCAACGGCGCAGCGACGAGAAACGCTATAAGTCCCATGCTTTCCCCCTCTGGAATCCCCATGGAGCCGTACTGTCCAGGCGTATACCGTGATCACTCCCAAATCACGAAATCGCCATTCCGTATAAGTCTACTCCGCATAGAGGGGTGCGGTGGTGAGAAATTACACGCATTGGCCCCGCTGATAGGGGCTGAGCGGCGGCCTGACCGGCCGGCCGGCCCCCTGAGCTTCTCGCGCCGCAGCACCATTTGCGGGTGACGCACGTGATTCTCGCCTTTAGCAACCGCTGCGCTCAACACTGGACCGCGTCCTACTTCCGGCCTGCGCCGCCCCCCGGCCTGTGTCCGAGCCACGGCGTGCGCCCTACCATCCGGACTGCGTGCCGCCACCCAGGCCTTCAGCGGTGGCGTGCTTCTCCTTACCCACGGCATCAGAAGCCCGCCGCACGGTGGCAGAACCCCCCGCACCCGATCGCTGGCAACAGACATTAAGAAATCCTCGTTTCTCCGGACTTCCTGTTAACAGACATTAAAGAATCCTCACTTTCTGCCCGAATAATGAGGATTCTCTAATGTCTGTTGCGTTTAGCCACTCAAAAGTGAGGTTCCTTTAATGTCTGTCGACACCTCTCAGCGCATATGTCACCCCTTAGGTGTGCGGCGGCAGGTGCACATTGGTCTTACGACAACAATCTCGTGCAGGCAGCTGGCCGTATTTTTCTATTTGTTATCATATGAGGCGAACGGCTCCGCACAGTAATTAGCCAGATCAATCGCCATAACTTAATAGCGCGCCAACCGTCCCCAAACGTTACGGACGGACCTCGTTTGTACCCTAGCCACTTATGCTCCGGCATAGAGAGGAGGTATCTCATGAGCCTTGCTAACGATCGTCTTGTTGACCTCGCCCTTATCGAGGCAGAGAAATGCGGCATGTTTCTGGTTCCGGGCGACAAGCACATGCAGCAGTTGCTTGAGCGTCGGCTTGCGCACGCGTCGGGCAAGACTGGCGTCGATGAGCAAGCGTCGACCGTATGCCCCCGTCACGGAATGTACGCACGCAGCGCTTACTGGCATAAACTCAGCAAAACCCAGCGCTACATCCATCTCCTCAGAACGATACAGAGTTTAAATCCACAATGGGTGTTTTGCGCGCAATCGGCCGCAGTGGCACACCGGCTTCCTGTTGCACACGCCTTTCTTACAGAGGTCCACATTACAGCGCGCCGCGCACGACGATCCAACGCAGACAGGGTCATACGACATGTTGTGCACGGGGCGGATGTCGTCGTTGTCAACAATGTTCGAGCAACCTCTTTGCTGCGGACTGGGTTTGATTGCGCGCGGGTGTTTGACTTTGGGCATGGGCTGGCCATTTGCGATGCGCTGCTGCGAAGGTTGGGCTGGAGCCCAAAGCAGCTGGTCAGCGCGTTTCAAAGCATCCCAGGCAGGCACAGACAGCGACAACAGGCCTTATATGCTGCATCCCACGCCAACGCCCTTAGCGAAAGCGCCGGCGAGTCCATGGCGCGGGCGGCCATGATCGAACTCGGCTTTGCGGTTCCCGAGCTGCAGGTAGAGGTCACGCGTCCGCTTGAACCCAGCCGCACTTACCGCATCGACTTCTGCTGGACGCTGCAAGATGGAAGCCGCGTGTTTGGCGAGTTCGACGGCAACGTAAAGTACGAGGACCCGCGCCTGCTCAAAGGGAGAAGTGCCGCACGCGTACTCGCCGACGAGCAGCATCGTGAATCGCAGCTCACGCTGCTCGGCGCACCGATGCTGCGCCTCTGCTACCGCGACATCATGGACCCCGCGCGTCTCGCTTCGATACTCAGCAGCTACGGCATACCGAGAACACCGGGAAACGGCGCGTAAACACCGCAGAGCGCTGCCAACGTTGTGCAAGGCAGGGAGCGTACCCCGGACACATACGCAGCGGCCGCCCTTCGCCGAGAACCACGCTCCGGCGAAGGGCGGCCAGCAAGCAAGAAAGGGCAAGGGGCAGCCGGGTTATTTCCAACCGTCGATAAAGTCCTTATTGAGCTCGATGTACTTGTCAGCAAGATCCGTGGCAATGGAGTACGAGTTAACCAATGGATGCATGGTCAGGCACTCCACGATGTCAGCCTTCGACCGGTTCACGATGCCGCGCGCGGCAAGCCTCTCGTAGTACTTCACGCGGCGGATAAGCTCCAAGTTGCCGGCAGGAATGTCGCTCAGGGCAAATCGATGCGGCACGCATGCGTCAGCCGTGATGTCGCAGGTGATCTCCACCACATCGTCGTCTTCGAGGGTCGGGATGGCGCCGTCGTTGGGAGCGCACAGGATCATGCGACCCTTCTCGCCCGACTGCACGAGCTCGATGTAGCGCAGGGCAACGCCCGCATAGCCTCCGGCATCGGGGCTAAACACGTCGAAGCTCCAAGGCTTCTCGCGCTTCATGCCCGTCTCGTTTGCCATGTAAGCGTTCTCGCGCTTGCCGTACCACTTCTCGTAGATCGCAAGGGCGCGGTCAAAATCGGCGTCAATGTCTACCTGGGCAAGCTCCGCGGTCATGCACCGGTTGATCTCCTCGATCTGCTCGCCGCGCGTAATGCCCGCACGCTGAATATTCTCGACCGCTTTCTCGCGGTAGTAGAAGTAGTACAGGTACTCGTTGAGAATGCTCTTACGGCTCCTCACGAGATCCTTCTCAAAGAAGTGCATGTCGGTAGAACGATACGTCTCGTCGTTCTCGATAAGTTCGGGCACGACCTCGCGACCGTCAACAGTGATGCTCGAGAAGAACGAGAGGTGATTGAGACCGTAGCACTCGCCATAGACTTTTGCCGGATCAGCGTTATAAAGCTCGGCAAACTGCCGCAGCATTCCGCTCGGAGCGTCGCAAATGCCATAGGTGAACGTGTAGCCCATATCGTGAAGCGCTTGGGAAACCACGCCAGCAGGGTTGGTGAAGTTGAACACCTTGACCGTCGGCTTCGCGTAACGCTTCACCAACTCGCAGTACTCAGCGAGAGCAGGAATTGACCTCATGGCAAACGACACGCCGGCAGCTCCGGTCGTCTCCTGACCGAGCACGTTGTGCGCCAGTGCGAGACGCTCATCGCGCACGCGCAGATGGTCGCCGCCAACGCGAATTGTCGTGATGACGTAATCCGCGTCGGTCACCGCCTCAACAGCGTCGGTCGTCAGGACAAACTCGAGACCGGGGTGAAGCATCAGCGCAACATGGCGCGCGAGCGTTCCGTAGATCTTGAGCTTGTCGGCGTCGTTGTCCATGAAAACAAGCGTCGTGATGCCGAGCTTCTCGGCCTGCTGAGCAAGGCTCTTGGCCAAGAAGAGCGATCGGACACCACCGCCGCCAATCACCGTGAGCTTCATGTAATTCCTCCGTTCCGGACAGCGTGCGGCCAGGCAAGATGCGCATCTATCTTGCCTGGAAGAGGTGGCCGGAGACTAACTCCGGCCACGCGGTTCGTTACTTAGTGACAATCCCCTCGGGAATCTGGGCTCGGCCCTCGACGAGCTTCTTGAAGGCCTCGGTAATCTGGGGAACAGAAAGGCCCACGATTACCTGGTACGCGTCGCCGTTGCGCACAACACCCTTAGCTCCCCACTCCTGGAAAGCCGCGTCCTCTTTGACAAGGCTCGAGTCGTGCACCGATACGCGCAAGCGCGTCATGCAGTTCGTTACGGAAGCGATGTTCTCAGGACCGCCGAACGCCACCAAGTAGCCGGCAGCCTCGTCGAGATACGCCGCGTCAGCTTCAGCGCCCGACGCGAGCTTCTCGCGGTAGTCCGCTTTGGTGTGGAACTCGACGTCCTGACCACGGCCGGGGGTCTGGAAGTCGAACTTGAGGATCAGGAAGCGGAATACCAGGAAGTACACGAGAATCGAAACAGCACCGATTACGAACATCATGACGTAGGAGCCCCAGTGGTTCTGCCACATCGGGATGATGTTCTTGGCAAAGATGTCGATCAGACCGCCGCCCATGTCGCCCGACAGGCCGCAAGCGTACTGAATCGTCGCAAACGTCGCAGCGAGGAACGCGTGCACGAAGAACAGCGGCGGAGCAACGAAGAGGAACGTGTAGTCAAAAGGCTCGGTAATGCCGCACAGCGCAGCGGTGATGACACCGGGAATGCACAGGGCGAGCATCTTCTTGCGGTTCTCCTTCTTGGAGGTGAAGTAGAACGCGAGCGCGATGCCGGGAATGCCGAAGAAGTTGGACAGACCCTGCAGTTGGAAGCCGCCTTCGGGGAAGATCGTCGTGAGTCCCTGCGTAGAGGTGGCAAACTCCTGCAGATGCTCCATCCAGTAGTAGGTGATACCGCCCTCTACAACCGCCGGGCCGTACTGGAACGGGCTGTAAATGAAGTGATGGAGACCAGTGGGCAGCAGAGCCTTCTCGAGGAAGGTGTAGATCCACACGCCGAGAAGGCCGGCGTTGGACATGAAGTACTGCAGAGAGTTGATCGCGCCCTGAACCGTGGGCCAAACCAGGCAGAACAGGAACGCAAGCGCCAGCATGACCGGGAAACCCACGGCAGCCACAAGAGCGGAGCCCTGGAAAATGCCGAGCCACTCGGGCAGGCGCTTGTTGAAGAAGCGGTTGTGCAGCCACACGATCACAGCCGCAACAAAGATGGCGCCGAGGAATCCGGTGTCCAGCGTTGTGATGCCGCCGATGGCCTTGATGCCCGTCTCGGCGGTTTCGAGATCGATGCCGAACGTCGGACCAAAGAACGTCAGGATGTTGTTGACAAAGACGTTGAAGGTCATGTAAAGCACGAACGCTTCGAGCGCCGCGCGTCCCTTCGCCTCATTGGACAGGCCAAAAGCGAGGCCGATGGCGAAGAGGATCTCCATGTTGTTGAAGACCGTCCAGCCACCGTTGTTGACGGTCGTCCAGAAGCCGTACCACACCGTGCCCTCAGCCGCGATGTCGCCCACAAGCATGGTGTTCGTGAGCACCGAGGTGATCGCCACGACGATACCGGAGAACATGAAGAAGAGCACAGGTGTCAGCATGGCGCCGCCGAAGCGCTGAAACTCTGCCATACCGATCCGGTGCTTGCCGGTCGATGTGTCTTTCACAGCTTTCTCCCCCTTTTTTAGTTGTTGGCAAATTGCTTGCGCAGTACCTCAGACAACGTGAGCACCGGTGCGTTGATCTGCTCTTTTCTGCCGTTTTTGATTGTAGTAAGGTGATGTCCGAACAAGCCCGTGATATGAATGCGCGTTTCTGTGAATATTCACATCGCGCATAACGGTTGCTTTTATCCCAACGCTGTACGACGCTTATGCGACGGCCAAACCGAGGAGCGCCATGGCAGATAACGAACAAACCAAGGCCGACAAGCTCTTTCCCAACAACACGCTCACGCTAACCGAGAAAAACGTCCTCACCTACCTGATCGACCATGCGCCCGAAGAGGAGCGTCTCTCTATCCGCAAGGTCGCCGACGCCTGCTACACAAGCATGACGACGGTTACGCGTGTTGCTAAAAAGCTCGGCTACGCTGGGTTTCGCGAAATGGTCTACGGCCTGCGCGTTACTGAAGGACCGGACCGACACACCATCATCTCCTCCAAAGAGCTGCGCGCGAACGTGGTGTACAGCGCCGAGCATCTTGAGCGGTTCTATCAGCTGCTTAACCAAAAACAGCTGGTAGGCATCAAGGGGGAAGGATATTCCCACCTGATCAGCGAGTACATGCAGCGCAAGCTTTTAGGGCGCGGCTACCCCGTTGTGGAGCAGAGCTACCTCGACTCCGACCAGTTTGTTCACGGTTTGATCGACAAGCTCTCGATGGTCATTGTGGTGTCCAAGTCCGGAACCACCGCCGCTACGGTCAACACGGCGCGGGAGTGCGCCGAGCACGGGATCCCGCTTGCCGCGTTCGTAGGCAACGTAAGCAGCCCTATAGCTGAGGCGGCAGATATGTTGTTCCTCGTAGAAGACGACCAGCCACTGGACTCTATGAACTACGAATCGGGAAGCTTTACCGGCTGCTGCATCCTGGCCTTTGAGCGTGTTCTCTTTAAGCTGCAAAGCGAAAAGGGCGGGCCGCTGTAGGCGGGGCTTCCGGAGCGCGACAAAAAACGGCGGCACGCACCCTGGAAGAGTGCGCGCCGCCGAAGAAGGGGTGCGTTATGGGAAGAACAGGCCGTTAGGCGCGGGTGTCCTCGATCATCTTGCAGACGGTCTGCTGGATCTCGGAGAGCTTCTCTTTGCTCGGGATCCACTGCTGCGTGATAACCGGCAGCGGCATCTCGAAGCCGATGGCCTTCATCTGCTCATCAACCTGCTTGGGACCCATGGGAGCCCAACCGTAAGAACCGAACGCAATGCCGATACGCTGGCTGTTCTTGGGCGACAGGCCGCGGAAGTAGGTGAGGAACGACGCCACGGTCGGCATCATGTTGGAGTTAAGCGTAGGCGAGCCGACCGCCATGTAGCGGGCGTCGCAGCACGCAAGCATGATGTCGGAGATGTGGTTGTCCTTCACGTCGAGCAGCTGCGCCGAGATGCCCTCCTTGATAAAGGCGTCCACGATCTCACGGGCCATAGCCTCGGTGGAGTGCCACATGGAGTCGTACACCACCACGGCCTTCTCCTCGGTCTGGTAGGTAGTCCAAGCCTCGTACTTGGCGAGAATATCGGCGATGTGGCTGCGCCAGATAACGCCGTGGCTCGGGCAGATGAGCTTGATGTCGAGCCCGCCGCATGCCTCGAGCGCCTTGTGCGCCTGCATGCCATAGGGCCACACGATGTTGGCGTAGTACTTCTTGGCTTGCTTCATGACCTCGCACAGGTCGTTCTCGTCGTCGAAGCGCTTGGTGGAGGCAAAGTGCTGGCCAAAGGCGTCGTTGGAGAACAGGATGCCGTCAACGTCGGAGTAGGTCACCATGTTGTCGGGCCAGTGCACCATCGAGGTGGTCACGAAATGCAGCGTGCGCTCGCCGATGTTGAGCGTGTCGCCGGTTTTGACGCCCTCGCAGTCGATGCCGAAGTGGGCCTTGATACCCTTCACACCCTGGGGCGCACTTGCGTAGATGGTTGCGTTGGGGCATTCCTTCTTAATGCGCGGCAGGCTGCCCGAATGGTCCATCTCGACGTGGTTGGCAATGACGACCTCGATCTTAGCGGGGTCGACAACCTCGCTGATGCGCTCGATCAGCTCGTCGGCAAACGGCGCCTTGGCCGTGTCGATAAGGGTGATCTTCTCGTCCATGATGAGGTAGGCGTTGTAGGTGATGCCCTTCTCGGTGGTGTAGCCGTGGAACGAACGCTCGTTCCAGTCGATACCGCCGACCCACCAGACCTTGGGCGAAACCTCGATGGCGTTAAGCATGTGCACGGGTCCTCTCTCTTGAGAAACGCACTGGTTGCTAAAGCACGGACACCGGCCGAACACGGCGCGGCGGCGTTCGTATGGGATCATACCCGGCCAACGGCGGCTTTAATGCCTGATTCGCCTTCTAACATATGAGTCCATTTTTGTTACATATCTAGACAGGATACGTTTTAGTGCTCGGTTTTCCCGGTTTTGTTCCCGGTCGAGAAAAGCGGTCCGCCACCCGAGAAAGGCAGCAGACCGCAGGTCAAAGCTTATATCGGTCTCTACGAAGCAAACCTCGCGGCGGGATACTTACGCGCTGTGCTCGGTACCGTCGCGGGAGCAACGATTTGAACGCACCGCTCTGCGATGAGCCCAAACGCCCGCGGCAACCAACGCGACACCACCGCGCGAGATACCCGCAAGAGCCGCCGCGAGATCACCTGTTGCAGACAGCGCGCCGCCCGTGGGCTTGCTGCTTTGCGCAGAGGATCCCGCCGACGAAGAGCCTTGCGCGCACGCTGTCTCCAACATACTTATCAGCCGGCACCAGTGCGTGAAACACCGAGCAACACACCGGGAACTAACCGAGAAAACCGAGAAAGCGGACGAAGATGTGGAAGAGTCCCCAGATATCGGAAACAGCCTATTCCGATACCGTGTTCGACAGAGAGCTCTTTCGGCTGGAAACAGCCGCACAGGTAAGCACAAAGCCAAGCACGGGAGCATGGGCGAGATCGAGCTTCTCGAGAGACTCGCGTACGTCCTCGTTTCTGCTCTTGCCGCGCTGAACAACCATGAGCACACCATCGGTCATACGCGAGAAGAGCAGTTCGTCGGTTGCGGGCACCACGGGAGGCAGGTTGACGATAATCACGTCGAACGCCTGCGCATACGTGCGCATCGCAGCCTTAACACGATCGCCGCGCAGCAAGTTGGCGGGACGGCTCACCGGTCTCCCCGCAACAAGCGCAAACAGGCGATCCGCACCCGATATGTACTGAAGAGGGTTGCGCAGGTCAACCGAGCCTACCAGAACGTCCGACAGCCCCGGAGCCGCCGCGAGCGAGAGCAGGGGTGCCACGTGGGACGCACGCAGATCAGCATCGATAAGCAAAGTGCGATACCCGCTCTGACCGAGCACGATAGCCAAGTTGATAGCCGTGCACGTTTTGCCCTCGCCGTGAACCGAGCTGGTAACACCGACAACGCGCGCGGCAGCGCGGCGACGATCACGCAACGGCAGCGCCGACTCGAGGTTTACGCTCAAGAGCCTAAACGCACGTGTGAAGGAATCCGCCTCGGCGGTCAGTTGCGTGGTGCAGTCGGCACCGTCAGACCGACGGTGCGGCGGGGCCTCGCTCAGGTCTTCGTCGTTGTCGCCACCCGCGAGAAGCCGCGGGTCGGGAATGCGCGCCAGCACGGGCAGGGAGCTGATGCGCCGCAGCGTTGAGGCGCCGCGTACGCGGTTATCGAGCAGGGCAACCGCCACCAGGGCTGTGCCACCGAAGAACGCACCCGCAACTGCCCCTATGCACGCGGCAACGAGCATATCGGGCGATGAGGGCACCTGGGGAACGTCGGCTTCGGCAATAACCGTTGCCGATACGCCTGCAAGCATCTGGGGAAGTCGCTCTGCGCTGACGCTCACCACGGTGTTGGCCACCGAGGCAGCCTCTTCAGCGTTGTTAAGCGTCACGCTTACGAGAAGCTCTCCTTGAGAGCCGCCGGGCACCACCTCTATGGCTTCACGTAGCGCCTCAATAACGTACGGAAACTCCGTTTGCGTAGCCACGTACACAAGGAGGTCGTCAGACTCGATCATGACCGCGCACGAGGATGCCAGATCATCGCCCGCAGACGCAGCCGGCTTGGTCTCAGAGGCACCGGCAGGATCTTCAGAGACAAACAACCTTGCCTCGGCTGTGTAGAGCGGCGTAACCAGCCAATCGGTCAGCGTCCAAGCAACAAGCGCACCAACCGTCGCCGCAGCCAAGAGAACCGCAACCGCACACAAAACCGGCCGCGCCCACAACGAGCGCCCCTCATCGTATGCTTGATGCCCGCGCCTTGCCACAAAACTCCTATCTTGGTGCATGAGAACGGTATAACGCTATCTGTTTTCAACCTTTAGTTGCAGAGAAAGCACGTCCATTCCTTTGTGACGCCCTTCAGTTCCCTCAATTTTCACTCACAATCCGTTCAAACACCCTACCGTTCGCACTCCCAGCGAGCCGTTCGAACGCAGCCGGCCACGCAGCACGCGGCGCTGCGCTACGATAAAACCCCATCGCTCAATAGGTCGGTTTGAGTGCTCAAAGAGGGTCGGTGCCGCCATGACTACACCAGCAACGCACAACAAAGCACCAGCGAATAACGATCCCGTCGCTCTCGTCATCACCATGATCCGAGAGGCGTTCGATCGGAACTTCGACACGTTGTTCGCTCACATGACCGATGACTGCCTCTTTATCGGGGCGGGCGTGAACACGTTTCGCGGTCGCGAAGATCTCGAGAAGCGCATTGGAAAAGAACCGATCATCCCCCGGTACACCGTGCGCGACGAACGCTTCGAGCTCATCCCCACCGATTCCGAGAACGACGTCGTCGTGGCCGGCAGCTATGCGATTTTCTCGGACGGCAACACCAAGGCGATCTCGTCAGAGATCCAGCGCGTAACCATGAACCTGCGCTGGGACGGCGATCGTTGGCGCGCCTACCTGGTGCATGTCTCAAACCGCTGGGCCCCGCTGGGCGAGGACCAGAACTTCCCCATCCGAGTCAGCGAGCAGACCTACCGCTACGTCCAGGCGATTCTGCGTGCCAGCAAGCAGCTGAGCGGCTCGCAGGGGCGCATCGCGATCGCGTCGGGACCCTCGACGATATACGTGAACCCCGAGGACCTTCTCTACGCAGAGGCCAATGGCAAAGAAAGCATCCTGCACCTCACCAACGGCACGACAACGGTACGTCAACTGCTCGGATCCATCGAAGAGTCACTGCCGCGCGAGTTCGCGCGCATCTCGCGCAAGCACATCGTAAACGTGCTGTACGTCTCAAAAGTAGAGGGCAACACGATCCTGCTTGCCGACGAAACCCTGCTGCCCATCCCAAAGCGCAAGGTAGTTGAAGTTCGCCGTGCCCTCGGCTCCCTTCCGCAACGCAGGGAGGAATAACCCGGTATCCGAGACGCGCCCGGGCACCGCGCATCCGTACATCAAGCCCGCAGCAAAAGCGGGGAGCAGCTCGAGCTGCTCCCCGCTTGCATTCATGCCAGAGCGCAATGAGGGCTACTTGTTGCCCTTCTCGCGAGCCTCCTGGTACTCCTTGACCAGACGCTCCTGGACATCGTGCGGAACCTGCTCGTAGCCGGCGGGCTCCATGGTGAAGTCGCCCGTGCCGCGCGTAATGGAACGCAGGCGCGTGGCGTAGTCGGTGAGCTCGGCATAAGGCACCGTCGCGGTGACCACTGTGTTGCCACGGTCGTCGGTGTCCATGCCGGTCACGCGGCCGCGGCTGGCAGAGACGTCGCCCATGACCGCGCCGGCGTAGCTGTCGGGGATGGTCACGGTGATGTTCTCCATAGGCTCGAGAACCGCCGGGCTCGCCTCGGCGCACGCCTTCTGCAGGGCGATGCGCGCAGCTGCGCGGAACGCCATCTCGTTGGAGTCAACCGGGTGATACGAGCCGTCGTAGCAAGCAACGCGGATGCCCGTGAGCGGGAAGCCGGCAATGACGCCGTTCTTCATGGTCTCCTGAACGCCCTTGTCAACGGCAGGGATAAGCGCGCGCGGAATACGGCCGCCCACAACCTCGTCGACAAACTCGTAGTCGGTGCCGTCCATAAGCGGCTCGACGCGCAGGTAGCAGTCGCCGAACTGGCCTGCACCGCCGGTCTGCTTCTTGTGACGGCCCTGAGCGCTCGCCACGCGGCGGATGGTCTCGCGATACGGGATCTTGAGCGGCACGCTGTGGGCCTTGACCTTGGTATGCTCCTCCAGGCGGTTGAGAAGCACGCTGACCTGAGCCTCGCCCACGGCGGAGATGATGGTCTGACCGGTCTCCTCGTCGCGGGTGATCTTCATCGTGGGATCGGCGTCGCAGGCGCGCTCGATGAAGGTGTAGAGCTTCTCCTCGTCACCGCGGTTCTCGGCAGCGATGGCGATGCGGTACTGGCTGTTGGGGAACTGGAACGCAGCGGCCTCGACCTTGCCGGTAACCGAGAGGGTGTCGCCGGTCTCGGCAGCGATCTTGGTGGTCACGATGATGTCGCCAGCCTCGGCCTTGCCGACCTCGGTGGTCTCGCGGCCGCACATAACGTAGAGATGCGCCAGGCGCTCGGACTTGCGGGTGCGCGCGTTGATGAGCTCGATGCCGGGCTTGAGCGTGCCGGTGAGCACCTTGAGGAAGCTGATGCGGCCCTGCTGCGGGTCGTTGAGCGTCTTGAAGACAAAGGCAACCGGACGGTCGTCCTCGGAGGAGATCTTGAGGGTCTCGCCGTCGACGAGCGGCATCTCGCCGTAGTCGGTGGGAGCCGGGAAGTAGGTCACGATGTCGTCCATGACGGAGTGCACGCCGAGCTCGTGCGTGCAGGAGCCCACGAACACCGGTACGAAGAGACGCTGGGCAATGGCCTTGCCGAGCAGGTTCTCAACCTCGTCCTGCGTGAGCTGCTCGCCCTCGAGGTATTTCTCCATAAGCTCGTCGTCGGCCTCGGCCACGAGCTCGCAGAGCGTCTCGCGCGCCTCCTCGGCCTGAGCCCGGTACTCCTCGGGGATATCGAACTCGGTCTGCTTGGTGCCCTCGCAGTGACGCGCCTTCATGCGCACGATGTCGATGACGCCCTCAAAGTCGTCGCCCGTGCCCCACGGCAGGGTCACGGCGCCCAGGCGCATGCCAAAGCGGTCGCGAAGCTGCGCCATCGTGGTGGCGTAATCGGCGTTCTCCTTGTCGATGCGGTTCATAAAGACCGCGCGGGCAAGGCGCAGATCCTCGGCGGCGTACCACAGCTTGACCGTCGTGGGCTGCGGGCCCTCGGCGGCGTCGACCACAAAGAGCGCGGTCTCGCTCACGGCCATGGCGGCGTAGGCGTCGCCGATAAAGTCGGGGTAGCAGGGCGCGTCGAGAATGTTCAGACGGTAGCCCTTCCAGTCGATCGGCGCGATGGACGTAGAGATAGAAACGCCGCGCTTGACCTCCTCCTGGTCGTAGTCAAGCGTCGGCTTGGTGCCCGCATGGCCTCCCAAGCGGGCCGTCTTGCCTGAAAGATGCAACATCGCTTCTGCCAGAGAGGTCTTTCCTACTCCTCCCTGGCCAACCAAGACGACGTTCCTCACTTTGGCGGTTTCAGGCGCACCCATAGCCAACCTCCTCGGTCCGACGGAGGCGCATGGCAGCCCTACGTTCAGCAGCGCGCCATGCGCGCACCGCAATTGTCTTCATCGCCGGCGAGAAGACCCGCCGACGCACCTTGATGCACACCCTACCCGCTTACGCGTGTCTCGATCCGCTCAATTCGGCATACGGACCGAGCCAGCCCGATAGACGGAACGCGGTTATGCCCCGTCCGTACCGTATTCGTTGATGTAGTCGAGAATCTCCTGGCGCGAATGGAGGTCGGTCTTCTCGTAGATACGCTTGATATGCGTATGGACGGTGTTCTGCGACAGCTGAAGCTCCTCGCTCACGCGCGCCTGGGTGTGCCCGAGCGCGTAGAGCGTGAGAACCTCGATTTCACGGCCGGTAAGCCCAAAGCGCTGGCCAAGGGCAATGACCGAGCTTGCGATGCGCGCGTCGGGGCTCTGGCTGACCATGGGAACCTGTTGCGGCTGCGCGATGGCGAGCACGCCCATGAGCGGCACGCGCCTGATGGCGTCAAGCGTCGGTTGCTGCGGCTCGGGACGAGATGCGCTGTTCTCAGCCGAGGACTGCCCGCTTGTTGCCGCAACGGGCGCAGAGGTCTCGGCTCGGGCGAGAACCTCGCGCTCCTCGCGCTCCTGGCTGGGGCTCGCAAGCAGCCGCGTAAAAACGACCTGGGTGCTGACGAGCGTAAAGAGGCACATGAACGCAACGATAACCGGGGTGTTGGAAGGGAACATCTGGGTAGCGAGCGTATCGAGACGCATGCCCGCAACGGTCAGAAGGTTCACCGTGATCCACGCGCCGGAGGTGTAGTAGAACGGATCGCGCCAGCCAAAGCTCACGAAAGCGATGCTCAGATACCAGACGAAGGCCGTGAGCACCGACGACGCGCCCATGACAAACGAAGCACCCACCGATACGGTGTTAGGCCAGATGGCAAAGAACACCGCAGCGAGGCCCAAGAACGTCTCCATGACCACCCAAATGCTCGTGGTAATGGCGCGCATGCGCGAGCGCAGGCCGTGACGCACCCAAAACACGCACACCACCAGCGTAAACACCAAGCTCAAGAAGCGAGGGACCAGGCTCATGGCAATGGCCTCCCCAGCGGGGAACCCACGCCCCATGCCGAGAGGCACCGAAAGGAACCAGATGCCCACGGCGGCGGCCACCAAGAAGCCGGTGTTAGAGAAATGCTCCGGGTCGGTTCCCAGGTAACTCTGGGAAACTGCCGGAAACACGTCGCTGGGAACATCGAGAACGCGCGAGATGCGCACGGCTCCGAACTGGGCAAACGTCAGCCCGACCCCGACAAGGCACACAACCGGTTGGGAAACGAAGCTGAGAACGTACCCGAGAAACTCGCTGATGCCGAGGGACGAGAACACCACGATGACTGCCGCCTGAGCCGAAGCGCCGCGAAGCTTGCGCAGCCAATAAAACTGCAGCCAGGTGCTCCCGCAGGTAACGCCGACGCCCAGCGCAAGGTTCAAGGCAGGAGCCGGGTCTGTCTGCGCAAAGCCGAGCATGGCAAGCGCAAGCGCCGACAAACCCGAGAGGTGAATGGCGAAGAACGTGCCCAAGAATACGAAGCGCTTGGTATAACGCTTCACGAAGAGAGTCGAGATGAAGAGCACGGCTGCGATAGCGCATGAAGCCAGCACCACAGCCCCGCCATCGGCGGAAACGCCCGTGCTGTGACGAGCACCTTGCACGATCGCAGCGACCACGGTGGATGACAAGCTCAGTCCTGCGATGCTGGGCAGCAGCGAGCGGTACGCCCCGAGAGAGAACGGCGGCATAACACCTAGGTCCCGCTCTTCTCGCATTGCATCGGCCATGCGTGCCACCCCACGTCTCAAACCAGCTTGCACATCACGAAAAAGCGGCACGAGGCCGCCGACTTTGAGCCGGTATATGCTGACACCCGAGGGTGACCGCACCCCCTTCCCGGCAAACCGCGTACCCTCTTGCAGGGTATCTGTACTATATTAGCTTCTACGATGAGTACGCGGCAAGAATTCGGGAGGGATTGCCCGTGCCTACCACAGCAGAAGAACAGGGCGTCGACAACCAGGAAGTCGCACCTGCCGCAGACGCGCCGAGCGAGGTGCAAGACGCCCAAGCAGTGGCTGACGAACAAACCGCTCACAACGACGATGCATCCTCGGAGGAGCAGGATGCCGAACATGCGGCGCGCCTCGAGCACAACGCCTTTATTCGCGCGCTCGACGCCGTGCTCGCCGATATCCGCCAGCGCTCTGCCGATGGAAAGATCACCACACCTGCCCGTTGGCGCAAACGCGCAATGCAGCCCGAAGGATGCGACGCGCGCGCATTTGAGGAGAAGGTCCTGACCTATATCGAGGACCACGACCACAGCTCAGGCGAGGCGCATGCCGGCCGCGTTGCTATTCCGCAGGACTTGAGCGCCCTTCTCGAGGGGCGTGAATCCTCCGATAACGAGAACCTGCCCGAGCTCGAGGTCAACGACATCGTGCTGCTCTGGGGCAAAAAGGGAGCCTACCTCTACTCAGAGGCTCTTATGGCCAACAACTACGCCCATATGCTCTTCCTCACTGCCGAAGACGACGATCTGGGCACCTTTGTTGACCAAGTGCGCAACGAGTCCAAGATCTACCCTCGTCCTATGGCAGCGTCGAGCTTTAGGAATCCTCCGTTCCTCTGGTCGGTTGCCAAAGCAAAGCAGCTCTTCGAACGTGCGCAGGAGGCGGGTTCGTTCCCTGACATCAAAGTTACCGTCACCAGCGTCGGCCAATGGTACTTCTACTCTGACCTCTACCTGCGCGACGCACAAGCAAAAGCGCTTGCCGAGTTTTACGGCGTAGAACGTCAGCGCAACCCGTAATCGGTTTGTTTTCTCGGTTTTCCCGGGTTTCCCGCTTTTACCGCGCAACCGCGCATAACCTGTAAACCACTTGCTTAAGGAGCTTGTATGCCCCGCCCGCACCTCACCGAAGACACGCCGTTTTTACGCACGGCCGACATGTACCAGATCGAGAACGATGCGCCGATCACCGAGTACTCAGAAAAGACGCTTTCCCTGATCGCCACCGCCGATAACGGCGGCATCCCCGAGGGCGCCAACGCGTTTGCGAGCGTTGGTCGCGAGAAGCGCGGAACCGTTCAGATGCAGCTCTTCGCGCGCATCGACCCCGAGTCAGAGCGCTTTGTGGAAGTCGGCTTCCGCAGCCACGGATGCCTTGCCGCCATCGGATGCGCAACGGTCACAGCGCATCTGCTGCAGGGCAAGTCGTTCGAGGAGGCTCTGGCAATCAGCGACGACGATCTTCTCGATGCCCTCGACGGGCTCCCGGTGGGGCGCAAGTACACGCTCGGCTATGCGCGCGAGGCTGTTAAAGCGCTTATCGGCGACTTCTACCTGCGTGAGAAGCACTTCACGCTCGCACAGCTCGACGAAGTGCTGCCGTGTGACTCAATGTGCGTTGACTGCCTTTTGACTGAGAACTGCTCGCTGCGCGACAGCCGTGTCGACCAGTACATGCGCGAAGCCGGTGAGATCGAGTAACACAGTCAACTACGCCGGCCCAACCGCCTCGCATACCCGTATAAAAGCAAGGCCGCAGGCATTCTACCTGCGGCCTTGCTAGTTTTACCGGTTATATTCTCGGTTACCGCGCAAAAGCGCTGTGTGGTCGCTTACTCAAACGACAGTGCCTCAAGGCGCTTGAAGACAATATCCTTACGGGCAAGGAAGTCCCACGGATCAAAGATCTCATCGAGCTTCTCGGCGCTCACCGTGCAACGCGGATCGGCCTCGAGCTTCTCGCGGAACGTCGTGCCGCCAGCGCACTGCTGCACCTCGCGCCACGTGGCCATGGCGTTCTCCTGAACCACCTTGTAGGCGTCCTCACGCGTAATGCCCGTGTCGACCAGCGCCAGCAGCACCTTGGACGAGAAAATCAGACCGCGCGTCTTGTTGAGGTTGGCCTTCATCTGCTCGGGATAAAGGATCAGACCATCGATAACGCGGATAAGGCACTGGAACATATGGTCGAGCGCAATGAAGCTGTCGGCCTGCGCCACGCGCTCGGCAGAGCTGTGGGAGATGTCGCGCTCGTGCCAAAGAGCCACGTTGTCAAAGGCAACCTGCGCATTGGCCTTTACCACGCGAGAAAGACCACAGACCTTCTCCATGGTGATAGGGTTGCGCTTGTGGGGCATAGCGGAGCTGCCCTTCTGACCCTTCTTGAAGGGCTCTTCTGCCTCGAGCGTATCGGTCTTCTGCAGGTTGCGAACCTCGGTGGCAATGCGCTCGCAGGTCGCGGCGGTCGTGGCAAGCACGCCGGCGAGATAAGCATGGTGGTCGCGACTGATAACCTGAGTGGACAGCGGGTCATGCACAAGACCGAGATGCTCGCAGACATACTCCTCGACCTCGGGATCGATGGAGGAGTAGGTTCCCACGGCACCCGAGATAGCGCCGAACGCAACGTTCTTGCGGGCATCGATCATGCGGTCGAGATCGCGCTTAAGCTCCCAGGCCCAGCTGCCGAACTTCATGCCGAAGGTCATGGGCTCAGCATGGATGCCGTGCGTACGACCCACGCAAAGCGTCTCCTTCTCCTCAAACGCGCGGCGCTTGCAGATCTCGCCAAGCTTGCGCACGTCTTCGATGATGATGTCGCAGGCCTGGGTGAGCTGGTAACACAACGCCGTATCACCCAGGTCGGAGCTCGTCATGCCGTAGTGCACCCAGCGGCTCGGCTTGGGCTCGCCCTCGGGAACGTCTTTGTCGATGTACTCGCCCATGTTGGTGAGGAACGAGATGACGTCGTGGTTGGTAACGGCCTCGATGGCATCGACCTCGTCCTTCTCGAAGTGGGCATGATCGCGAATCCATTGCGCCTCTTCACGCGTGATGCCGATCTTACCGAGCTCGGCCTGCGCCTCGCACGCCAGCACCTCGATCTCCTGCCATACGGCGTACTTGTTCTCGAGAGAGAAGATGTGGCCCATCTCAGGGCGCGTGTAACGGTCGATCATGCGAGCCTCCTCGGCAGTAGCGATGCGTATGGCATTGATTTTACCGCAGCCTGAGACGCACCCCCGCCCGGTTGAGACCGTCACGGATTGCCCCTAAAACGGCCGCGGCCGCCATTCCCCACAAGATTACGCAGCAAACCGTACCTACGCGCACTATCTGGGCTGTAACTTAGGCTGGCTGCGTAATCTTCTGTTACATACGTACAGCTGCGTAATCTTTGGCGAGAAGCACGTGAAATCTGAGGGGTTCGAGTCCACGGGATATGCCCAAACAAGAAAAGACCCTCATTGCTGAGGGTCTTGCATTCATTGGAGCGGGC
>CALUOB010000002.1 GCA_944322175.1 uncultured Coriobacteriaceae bacterium | reverse complement strand
CGCCCTCTCCGGATACCTCGACGTGCTCTACGACCAGGATCCGTCCTCGGTGGGCGGCGCCGCTCCCGACGACGCGTTCTACGCCATCGACCTCGAGGCGTAGCGCTTGGCAACCCCGCGTCGCCATATCCCTGAACCGCATACGCAGAGGCCGGGACACGATCGCCCGGCCTCTGCGCCCTCGGCCGGCAGCGGCCGTGCCGGCGCAGGAGCGCGCGCCGGCGTGCGCCTTGCCGAGCGGGCAGGCGCCGTAGCCTTTTGGCTCGTTGCCTGGCAGGTCGCGAGCGTTGCGGTCAACAGCGCGCTCATTTTGGCCGGACCCCTCGACGCTCTCGCAGCACTTGTACGGCTCGCGCAAAGCCCGGCCTTCTGGGAGGCGGCGGGCTTCTCGTGCGCCCGCATCGTCGGCGGCGCCCTTGTCGGCTACCTCGTCGCACTCGGGCTGGCCGCCGCCGCGCACGCGCGGCGCATCGTGCGCGTGCTTCTCGCCCCGGCGCTCACCGCCATCAAGAGCACGCCTGTGGTGTGCGTCGTGGTGCTTTTGCTCATTTGGCTGGGCTCGGCAAACGTGAGCTTTGCGGCCGTACTGCTCATGGTGGTGCCCGCCGTGTACTTTCCCGCACTCAAGGGGCTCGACGCGCTCGACCCCAAGCTGGCCGAGCTCTTTGACGCTCACCGCGTACGCGGCATGCGCAGGCTGCTAGGGCTCGTCTGGCCGGGTGTGCTGCCCTACCTCACGGCAGCGAGCGAGGCCACCGTGGGCATGAGCTGGAAGGCGGGCGTGGCGGCGGAGCTCATCGGCATCCCTTCGGGCTCCGTTGGCGAGCGCATCTACCAGGCCAAGCTCCTGCTCGAGACCGGCGATCTCTTTGCCTGGACCTTTGCCGTGGTCGCCGCCTCGTGGGCGTGCGAGAAGATCGTCTTGCGCGCGCTTGCCGCGAGCGGCCCTGTGGCGCTCAGGCGAGCGGCGCGGGGGCAACGGGGTCGCGCGGCGCGAGAAATGCTTGCGGCAAGCCCGGACACCGGCAGCGCGCCCGATGCCCAAGACGCGCTCTGCGCGGCGAGGGACCTCGCGTGCGGCTACGACGGCCGCGCCGTCTCTCGCCCGGTGAGCTTCTCGCTTATGCCCGGCGAGCGGCTGTGCGTTCTCGGCCCCTCGGGTGCCGGTAAGACCACGCTGCTCAAAACCGTTGCGGGCCTCGCACAGCCCGTCTCGGGAGCGCTTAAGGTGCTCCCCGCGGCCGAGCGCAACCGCCCCCGTGCGGCAGTCGTTTTTCAGGACATCCGCCTTATCGATCAGCTTGACGCCGTAGACAACGTGCTGCTCTTCTCGGCTGCCGGCACCACCGCCGCCGAGGCGCGTGCCCTGCTTGCCGAACTGCTGCCCAACGAGGTGCTCGGCCGCCCGGTGGCTCAGCTCTCGGGCGGCCAGCGCAGGCGCGTCGAGCTTGCACGGGCACTTGCCGCCCCCGGCGCGCTCGTGATTCTCGACGAGCCGTTCGGCGGGCTCGACGCACGCGCCCACGAACGCGCCTGCGCCGTGCTGACCCGCCACTTGGGAAGCCGCGCCCTTGTCGTTGCCACGCACGACGAGAAGGACGCCGCGCGGCTCCAGGCCCGCACCCTCGCGGTTGGTCCGTAAACCGCTTGCCAGGCGTGCCGGCAAGCTGGTCGTTACCGCAGAGCCCTGCCGCAAACGCAGCCGGCTGCGCTGCAGACAGCCGTCCTCCCCACCGGACGTTCCACAGCAAACGCCACGTTTCCGACAATTCCATCTGACCGACGCCACGTTTCCGACACTTTGAGCCCGTTTTTTGTCGGTTTCGTGGCGTCGTTCGCTCATCCCGGCGTTTGGGGATGCTTGTTGGAGGAGGGAGCACGGGGCCCACCGGGTGCGACAATCCCGGCGTTTGGGGGATGCTTGTTGCGCGCAAACATCTGCTGCTCCCCGCAAATCCGAACAGATGTTTGCGTCTGTGGTAGAATGGGCACCTATTACGAAGGGAGGGGCGGCGCATGGCAGCTTCACGTACAACCGAGCAGCTCATCGCGCAGATCCTCTCCAACCCGCGCCTCAAAGAAAGCGCGCACTTCTCGTCGGCGGTCTACCAAGACGAGCCCATTCTCAAAACAGCCGCGCAGATGGACTCCTACCTCCCTGAGAAGTACCGCGAGATGCGCCAGATCGCACAGGACCTCGGCGCATGGACCGGCTCATACGGAACGGGCGGCGCGTCCCGCTCATCCGGCGGGCGCCCTTCGTGGGCGCAGCGCATGCACGCCGAGCGCGGCGCCAATCTGCTCGAAAGCGGACTCGACCCGCAGGCGGGGCGCATCTTTGTGGCACAGGCGCGCTTTATGGCCGACTGGGAAGACGACTGCCCCTACCACGGCACCTTCGAGCGCTACTTCCCGACCTACCAGCAGATGAACGACCGGCAACTGCGCGGCTACTTCACCTGGCGCACCCACCTGCGCGCAGGCACGGTGGAGAAGGCGCCGCTCTCGTTTGCCTTCACGCACCTCTACGAGCTCGTCAATTCCGTGGGGTCGCAGACCCCCGCCGAAGGCTTTGAGAAGCTCCGCTCGTTCTGGCTTGCCTACCGCGACCTCGCCCCCGAGATCGACCGGTACGCTCGCCGCTGGATGCGCGACTACGTGGTATACCACGGACTCGACCGCACGCTTCTCGCCGCCTCGGCAGACCAGGCGCACGACGCGGCGCTTGCGGTGGCTGCCCGCGCGCAGGCCGCCGTAGTGGGAAGCCGCCGCCTCGACATCGGCACCGGCGCGGCGCGCTTGCCCCAGGTGGTTTTGCCGAGCCAGCGTTTCGGCCTCCAGCAACCTGCGGAGGCTCCTGACCCCATGCCGGCGGCTGACACTCGGCATGCCGCCAGCAGCGCCCCGGGCACCGAGCCCGTCGCAGGCAAGCGCAAGCGCCGGCGCGAGGCGCCCTACGACTTTGCGCACCCGCCCTTTGACGAGGCGGAGCTCTTCTCGGCCTTGGCATCGCTCTCGTCTTACCGCATCGAGAACGGCAGGCTGTACAAGGAGGAACCCGACGACGTGCGGCGCGTGTGCGCTGCCGTGTTCTGCCGTCTGGCGCGCTACTATCGGTCCAACCGCAAAAGCGACCTCGTGGAGAGCCTCTTCGGTGAGCGCGCCACGCTTCCCTACTCTATGTTTGCCTCGGCGGTGTTTTACGAAGAGGAACCGCATGCCGAGACAACGTACGAGCTGAGCGCGGTCGAAACCTACTTCTGCACGCGCGGCCGCTGGTGGTGCAAGCGCTTCCAGGGGGCCCGCAGCACCAGCACCCAGCTGGGAAAGATCCTGCGCGCCATCGACCAGCGCCTGCGCGACGCCGAGGCGTTTTCCGCCCCGCTCAAAGAGGCATCCGTGCGCAAGTACCTCGCGCACATGATCGATCAAGAGATCGCACGCTACCTGCCTTGGAAGAAGGCGCACGCCCCGCGGCGGATCAGCATCGACCGGTCTCAGCTGGGGCAGATCCGCGCCGCGGCGGCGCTCACGCAAGAGGCCCTGCTTGTAGACGAGGAGCGCGGCGAGCAGGCTCCCGTGCGCGCGGAGGCGGACCTCGGTCATGCTCCGGCGCCCCTTCAGCCGGGCGAAGCCGATGCGCGCGTCGTGCCTCAGGCGGCAAGCCCGTCGGCCACGCGCAGCACCCAACCAGCGCGCTCCGCAGAGGAAGCCCCGCCGCCCGCTGCGCAAGAGCCGGCAAGAGGGCACGCGCCGCAGGAGTCAGCGCACGACGCTCCCCGCGCAGCACAGCCGTCCTTCTCCCCCATCGGCCCGTTTACGCCTGCGGCACCCGCAGCAAGCGGCGTACCCGACGGTCTCAACCTCACCGCGGCCGAGACCGAGCTGCTCGAAGCGCTGCTCGCCGGCGCGGACCCGTCGGGCGCGCTTGCGCAAACCGGCGCGCTGCCGAGCGTGGCCGTTGACTGCCTGAACGAGAAGCTCTTCGACGTCGTCGGCGACGCCGTCATCGAGTTTGACGGCACGGTTCCCGTCCTCGTCGAGGACTATCATGAAGACATCGAAGACCTCCTGAGAGGAGCATCTGCCCTATGAGCCACGCAACCAGCCCCGCGCATGTGCCCGTGCGCGTGCCCAAGCGCATCGCCGCCACGCTCATCAACTCGCTCAAGGGCGGCGTGGTGCCGCGCATCGGCCTGCCCTACATCACCGTCGGCCGCGAGACCGAGATCGCCGCGCTGCTCCACGACCTCGACCTCATCGCCGAAGGAGGCGCCTCGTTTAGGTTTCTCGTCGGGCGCTACGGATCGGGCAAGAGCTTTTTGCTGCAGACCATCCGCAACCACGCCATGGGCGAGAACTTCGTCGTAGCCGATGCCGACCTTTCGCCCGAGCGCCGCCTGCAGGGCACCAAGGGGCAGGGCCTCGCCACGTACCGCGAGCTCATCCGCAACCTCTCCACCAAAACCCGCCCCGAAGGCGGCGCGCTCACGCTGATTCTCGACCGGTGGATCTCCAACATCCAGGCAGCCGTTGCCGCGGAGGAGGGCCTCGACCCTTCGGACGAGCGCTTCTCGGCCGCCGTGGAGCAGCGCATCTACGCCGTTATCGGGTCGCTCGAAGAGATGGTTCACGGCTTTGACTTTGCGCGGCTGCTCACGCTGTACTACCGGAGCTACGTCGAGGGCGACGAGACCACCAAGGGCTTCGTGGTCAAGTGGTTCCGCGGCGAGTACCGCAACCGCACCGAGGCCCGCCAAGAGCTCGGCGTAAACATCTGCATCACCGACGACGACTGGTACGAGTACGTCAAGCTCTTCGCCACGTTCCTCAAAGGCGCAGGCTACAAAGGGCTCCTCGTGCTTATCGACGAGCTCGTGAACCTCTACAAGATCCCCAACGCCGTTACGCGCCAGTACAACTACGAGAAGATCCTCACCATGTACAACGACACCCTCCAGGGCAAGGCGCGCTACCTCGGCATCATCATGGGCGGCACGCCTCAGTCCATCGAGGATCGGCGGCGCGGCGTCTTCTCCTACGAGGCGCTGCGCAGTCGCCTCACCCACGGGCGCTTTGCGCGCGACGACCTCAAAGACATGCTCGCGCCCGTCATCAAACTCGTGCCGCTCACCTACGAGGAGCTTCTCGTGCTGATCGAGAAGCTCCAGAACATCCATGCCGGCTACTTTGGCTACGCGCCCACGCTCACCGAAGACGACCTGGTGGAGTTTCTGCAGATCGAGTTCGGCCGCGTGGGGGCCGACACGCACTTGACCCCGCGCGAGGTGATCCGCGACTTCATCGAGCTGCTCGACATCGTCTGCCAAAACCCGGGCGTGTCGGTGGCCGATCTCCTGCACTCCGAGAGCTTTTCCTACGCGCAGCCTCAGGCGGGTACCGCCCTGCCTGGCAACATGCAGGGCGCAGACGACGCAGCGGCGCCCTTCGCCGAGTTCACGATCTAGGCGCTTGCCATGGCAGAGATCATCATTCGCAGCGTTATCGGCTTCATCGTGCAGATCGCCCCCGCCGCCATCCTGTGCCTCTTGCCGTTTGACGGGCGGTTTCGCGTGAGCACGAAGCGGGCATGGATGGAGGCGGGCGCGCTTGTTGTCGCAGGGCTCGTGCCCTTCCTGCTCGTAGCGGCGGGCGCGCACTTCGCGCCGCAGAGCGCGGTGGCAGATGCGCGCAGCATCCTGCAGAACCTCGTCTTTCTCGTCACGGTAGCGGCGCTTTTCATCCTCTACGTCCGCGTTGTGCGCGCCGAGGTGTCGCACAAGGCCTTTGTCTTCTCGCTCGTCATGCTCTACGGCTTCCTCGTGACCTTTACCTCGTCAAACGTCTCCTACCTCCTGGGCTTCGATGAGAACGACGGCCAGATGTACTATCCGTCGCGACTCGTGGTGCTCACCCTCACCAACGCCGTCTTCTTTGCCGCCATGGCATCCATCATGCGCTCGGTCAAGCGAGCCTTTGCCTCGCAGATCACCAGCGCAACATGGTGGCGCATGACCGCGCTTCTCACGATGATCGTCGCCACGCTCCTCGTCGGCGGATGGCTGCTGCCCTTCGACTTTGCGGGCATGTACTTCTCCCTGGGCTTCGTCGTGGCCATCGACTGCGTCGCGCTCATCTGGTGGCTCCTGCGCACCCTGCGCGAATCGAGCGCTCAGGCTGAGCAGCAGGTCAGGCTCGAAAGGGCGCTGCTGCTTCACGAGCTTAAGCATGCCGAGCTCTCGAGCAAGCTCGCCCAGGCCCAAAGCCGCGTGACGGAGCTCGAGAAGCGCGAGGCCACCTCGCCGCAAGAGGAGCCCGTGGTTCTCTCCACGCCTACGCAGGCCGTGAGCTTCGCACCCGCAGACGTGACCTACGTCGAGTCCCTCAACCGCGCGAGGGCCATCCGCTTTGCCGACGGAGCCTCGGTGCGCCTCAACATGCCGCTCCGCCAGATCGCCGAGGCGCTGCCGCACAGCCGCTTCGTGTACTGCCATCGCTCGATCGTGGTCAACCTCGAGCACGTGCGCTCCGTATCGGCCACCGAGATCACGCTCGACAACGGCTCCACGCTGCCCGTAAGCAGGAGACGCCTCGCCGACCTGCGCGAAGCCCTCGACCGCGCGCCGCACGATGCCGCTAGGGAGGTGCGCGCATGAGCGTGTTCGACCGGTTCGCGCCCTTTGTGCAGGACTTTATCTACAGCCATGAGTGGGAGTCGCTTCGCGGCATCCAGGTTGCCGCTGCCGACGCTATCTTCAACACCGACGAGAACCTCCTGCTCACCGCGCAAACCGCCTCGGGCAAAACCGAGGCCGCGTTCTTCCCGATCCTCTCCGAGTTCTGGGAGAACCCGCCCGCCTCGGTCGGCGCCATCTATATTGGCCCCACCAAGGCGCTTATCAACGACCAGTTCTATCGCCTTGAGGACCTCTGCTCCGAGGCCGAGATCCCGGTCTGGCACTGGCACGGCGACGTCTCGCAGTCGCACAAGGCTAAGATGCTCAAAAAGCCCTCGGGCGTGCTGCAGATCACGCCCGAGTCGCTCGAGGCCATGCTCATGCATCGGCATGCCGCCGTGTCGAGGCTGTTCTGCGACCTGCGCTACATCGTAATCGACGAGGTCCACTCGCTTTTGCGCGGAGACCGAGGCGGGCAGACGCTGTGCCTCATCGAGCGGCTCGGGCGCATGGCGCAGGTCAACCCGCGGCGCATCGGGCTCTCAGCCACCATCGGCAACCCGCGCGCCGTCGGCGCCTTCCTCTCGCAAGGCACCGGCCGCGGCTGCGTTATTCCTCAGGTCAAGGAACCGCCGCGCACGTGGCGCATCTCTATGGAGCACTTCTATATCACCGGACCGCAGGCAGACGAGTTGCCCGCTTGGAGCGCGGGTGGCGGAGCTGCAGCGGCCCCCACAACAGGCGCCCCCATCCCGGCTGAGGTGGTTCAGGTCGAGCGCATAAGCGCCGCAGGTCCCGTTGTCGCCCAGCACAGCAAGGTCCTTCCCGCTCCGGCCGCTCCCCAGCCTCGCCCCGCAGCGCCCCGCCCTGGCGCGGCCTCAGGTGTCGCGCCTCACGATGCCTCCCCGCTCGAGCCCGACGTCTCGGTCGAGCAGCCCGCAGGCGAGCAGGCAACCGACGCCGCTCCCGTCAACGCCGACCCGGGCATGGCGTACGTCTTTGAGCACACGCGCGGGCGCAAGTGCCTGGTCTTCTCCAACTCGCGCGAGGAGGCCGAGGCCGTGTGCACCACGCTGCGCAGCTACTGCGAGGCGCGCCACGAGCCCGACCGGTTCCTCATCCACCACGGCAACCTCTCGGCGAGCTATCGCGAAAGCGCCGAGGAGCTCATGCGCGACGACGCGTGCGACCTCACCACCATCGCCACTGCCACGCTCGAGCTGGGCATCGACGTCGGCCGACTCGAGCGCGCTTTCCAAATCGACGCGCCGTTTACGGTCTCGGGATTTCTGCAGCGCATGGGCCGCACCGGCAGGCGCGGCACCCCGCCCGAGATGTGGTTCGTCATGCGCGAGGAGCAGCCCGAGCCGCGCTCCCTGCTGCCCGAGACTGTTCCCTGGAAGCTCCTGCAGGGCATCGCCTTAGTCGAGCTGTACCGTCAGGAGAAGTGGGTGGAGCCGCCGCGCCTCGACCGCCTGCCCTACAGCCTGCTGTACCACCAAACGCTCGCCACCCTCGCCTCCGAGGGCGAGCTCACCCCGGCTCAGCTCGCAAGCCGCGTGCTCACGCTCACCTACTTCCATCGCGTGAGCCAAGACGACTTCCGCGTGCTCCTGCGCCACCTCATCAAAACCGACCACATCGAGCAGACCGAGACCGGCGGCCTCATCGTTGGCCTCGCCGGCGAGCGCGTTACCAACTCGTTCAAGTTCTACGCGGTGTTCCAAGAGAACGAGGAGTACACGGTGCGCAGCGAGTCGCAGGAGGTCGGGACGCTCGTGCAACCTCCGCCCCCGGGCGAGAAGATCGCCATCGCCGGGCACGTGTGGGTGGTGGAGGAGCTCGACCACAAGCGCCACATCGTCTACGCAACCCAGGTCAAGGGCAAGGTCCCCGCGTACTTCGGCGAGGTGGCGGGCGACGTGAACACGCGCATCTTGGAGCGCATGCGCGACGTCCTCACCGAAGACGCCGTGTATCCGTACCTGCGCACGCACGCCCGCGCGCGACTGGCGCAGGCCCGGCATGCGGCGCGCGTCGCGCACCTCACGACCACTCCGCTCATCAACCTCGGCGGCAACATGTACTGCCTGGTGCCTTGGCTCGGCACGTACGCGTTTCTCGCACTCGAGCGCCTGCTCAAGATCAAGTGCGCCCCGGCGCTCAACCTGCGCGGGCTCGATTCCTCGCGCCCCTACTTCATGACCTTCCTCATGGACGCGAGCAGGGAGCGCTTCATCGAGGTGGTGCAGCTAGAGGCGGCGCGCGACTTCGATCCCATCGAGCTCGTGTACCCCGGCGAGGTGCCCCTCTTCGAGAAGTACGACGGGCTGCTGCCCGAAGAGCTCGTGCGCAAGGGCTTTGCCCACGGCGTGCTCGACGTCGCGGGCATGCGCGAGCGCGTGCTCGGGTGGCGCTAGGGTCAGAGCAGGAGCCGCTCCGCCGCGCGCAGAGCCGCCCGGCCGGTGCCAGGCGCCCAAGGCGCACGCGGCGTGCTAAGCTGATAGAGAAAACCAGCGGGCAGCGGCCGGCTCATCCGGCTGCTGCCTGTTCTTCTCATGATAGGACGTGCCATGCAGACAACCCTTACGCTGAACAACCAGCTCTACCTCTACCAGTTGCTGTCGGAGACGATCGGCGTGGGCAAGCAGACCCTGCTGCCCCACGTTGAGGAGGCGCTTGCCCAAGACGGCATCGAGGCGGCCGACCTGGGCGCCGAGTCGGTGCGCGCCGCACTCGAGCTGCTCGACTCCTTCATCGAGCTCAAGATCTTCAAGGGCGGCCGCGTGTACGTGATCGTGCGCCAGCAGCCCGAGTGGGATGCGCTTCTCGCCAAAGCCGAGAAGGCCGCAGGCAAGGCAGCCGCCTCGGGAAAGCCCTGGAAGCGCCAGAAAAAGGCCGTAAAACCGGTGAAGCCGCGCCGCAAGCGCGAGCGCAAGCCCAAGAAGAAGGCCGCTGAGACCCCTGCCGCGCCCGCAGCTGCCGAGACGCCCGCGGCACCCTCCGCTCAAGAGACGAATGCGCCCGAGCCCGGCGATGCGGGCAGCGCCGCCCCTGTGCGCAACGAGACGGCTACGGCGGAGGCAGGCAACAGCGACTCGGCAAACACCGAGACAACCACGCCCATAGCAGAGGCGGCAACTGTTGCCTCGCAGACCGTCGAGAACAACGCCGAGCAGGAAGCGCAGGTCGCTGCGGGCGCCCCCGCCTCTGCCGCGACAGCCGCAGCCGCGCCTGCTCCCGCGGAAAATCCGATCGTCGCCTCCGACGACAGCGCAGCCACCGACGGCGCAGACGCTCCCACCGCCTCGCCGGCAGCGCCCGCCGAGCCCGCCGAAGCAGCTGAGCGCGCAGACGCCCCGGCTGCTCCGGAGCCCCGCGACCGCATCTCGCTCACCATCACCTACGTCCCCGACGACGAGCCCGCCGCCGAGGAGCAGGAGCCGCAGAGCGCACCCGCGCCCGTCGCACCCGAAACTCGGCATGCCTCCCCCGTCGCCGAGCATGCCGCACCCGCAACCGGCTACGCTTCCGCCGGGTCCGCGCGCCGCTACGACTACCCCGCCTCCATCTCGCAGGACGTCCACTGCCGTCAGTCCGCGCTCGGCCTGCTCATGCGCATCCTGCCCGTGCAGGTCGACCTTATGGCACTTCTCGACGAAGACTGGCGCGTTGCCCGCTCCACCGGCACGCTCCAAGGCGGCCGCAACCGCGTGACCTTCCCGCTGCGCTTTTTGCGCGAGGACGGCTCCGCCCCCGTCGAGGTGACCATGAAGCGGTCCGGCCGCCCCGGATCGGGCGCGCGCTGGGAGATCGCGCTCGTAGACGGCGACGACGGCACGGGGTCGGCCCACGAGGCCGTGGGGCTCGACGGCCTGCCGCGCGAAGACGAGGGCGCCTGGGCCGACCTCTCCGCGCAGGACCGTCGCGCCGGCACCCTCGGCGACGGCTACAGCCCCGTGCGCGCGTTCGCACAGTTTGCCCTTATCGGCGGCTGGGACGCACTGCTGGGAGAGCTCGCGCGCACGGCAGGCGCCGAGCGCTGGAACACCGACGCACTGGGCGGCGGGCGCTACGGCATTTTGCGCGAGTACCTTGCCGTCACGTTTGCGCGCCTCTCCGCCACGGGCAGCGTGCTCGTAAGCCGGGACGGCTCGCTCGCCATGTTCAACACCGGCCTGTGGAACGCAACGTACGAAGACATCTGCGCTTGCTTCGAGCCCTCGGGGGCCGATATCCCCTGGCGCTTCGCGGGCTTTGCCGTGGCGGGCTCGGGCGAGCTCGGACAGCGCATCATAGCCGAATTCGGCAGCGCGCCGCGCCCGGCAAGCTACCTGACCTCGCTCGACGAGATCGTTCCCAGCGCCGACGCGCTCGTCGTTCCCGACTACCGCGCACTGCTCGGCCCCTGCCTCGAGCGCCTGCCCCAGGGCTTCTTGCATGAGCATCTCGACGGATCCGGCGCCACCGAGGAGCTTCTCCGTCAGGCAACGGATTCGTCGGTGCAACCGCTCGATCGCGCCGAGGCCCTGCGCCGCCTCGCGCGCGCCATCGACGCAGACGCGGCACTGCGCCGCCGTATGTGCCGGACGCTCGATGACGCTATCGAGCTTGCCGTGCGCCGCTGCCAGCGCAGCTACCGCACGGCGGCTCCCGCCTACGACCCGCGCGCCGAAAAGCTCAAGCTTCTGCTGCCCATGAGCCTCGTCGACGACCGTGCTACCGACTGTGCCGTGGTTCTCGACCGCATGCCCTCGGGTGCGTACCAGGCGGCAAGCATCGTCTCGCTGCCCCGCGCCTATGTGTGCGCCCGCGTGGTGAGCCCCGACATGCCCGCGTGGCTCGACCCGCAGCGCGTCCTCGGGTAAGCCCGCCCAGACACTCGCAGGTCCGTCCAATCCCCTGCGCGGCGAGGCGCCCGCACATCTTGCGGCTCGCCTCGCCGCCACAAGAATACGCACCGCACCGCTTTTGCCAGCCATTTTAGACTCGCAATTGCGGCACGGTGCGTATTCTTGTGGATCATGTAGCAAAATGCGGCGGAGAAGCGCGCCAGGCAGGTCAGAGGCGAGAAGGTCGGCTCGCATCCTCGGAGGGTTCGGCGGGCAAAGCAGCGTCAGCAAGGCCGTTCATGCCTTCGAGAACCTCCGCCCTGTCGGCATCCCAGGGAAGCCCCATGCGCGCAAGCTCCGCCTCGAAAAGATGCGCATCGCAAAACGCGCCGAACTGCTCGACCTTCTCCTGACTTAGGACCGCCTCGGTCCCTTCGCCTCTGAGCGCTTCGACCAGGTCGCGCACGCGCGCGGGGTCGCCCGCGTGCCGCGCCGCAAAGGCCCACAGCGCGCGCACGGCCTCAGTGGGCGTAACGCCCGCGGCGGCCAGGGCAGCGTTTCCCGCCGCCCGGGCCGCCGGCGCCATGCGCACGTTGACCATCGCGTACTTGGGCCCCTCGGCCGGTATGTCTGGCCTGCGTCCCACGCAGCGCTCCTAGTCGCGGGTGAGCTTACGGTGCAGGCGGTGCGGCTTTGCCGCCTCCTCACCCAGGCGCTGGACTTTGTTCTTCTCGTAGCCCTCGAAGGTGCCCTCGTACCAGTACCAGTTGCCGGGGTCCTCGTCGGTGCCCTCCCACGCGAGGATATGCGTGGCAATGCGGTCGAGGAACCAGCGGTCGTGGCTCACCACCACGGCGCAGCCGGGGAACTCGAGGAGCGCGTTCTCGAGGCTCTCGAGTGTCTCGACGTCGAGGTCGTTGGTGGGCTCGTCGAGCAGGAGCAGGTTGCCGCCCTGCTTCAGGGTAAGCGCGAGGTTCAGGCGGTTGCGCTCGCCGCCCGAAAGCACGCCGGCGCGCTTCTGCTGGTCGGACCCCTTAAAACCGAAGCTCGCAACGTAGGCGCGGCTCGGGATCTCGGTCTCGCCCACGCGAATAAAGTCGTTGCCGTCCGAGACGACCTCCCACACGGTCTTCTCCGGGTCAATGCCCGCGCGGTTCTGGTCGACGTAGGAGATCTTTACCGACTCGCCGATCTCGAGCATGCCGTCGTCGACGGGCTCGAGCCCCACGATGGTCTTAAAGAGCGTGGTCTTGCCCACGCCGTTGGGGCCGATAACGCCCACGATGCCGTTGCGCGGCAGGCTGAAGCTGAGGTCGCTGATAAGCACGCGGTCGCCGAAGCCCTTGCGCAGGTGCTCAGCCTCGATGACCTTGGCGCCGAGGCGCGGGCCAACGGGAATGCGGATGTCGGTGTAGTCGACTTTGGCAAACTGACGCGCCTCGGCCTCCATCTGCTCGTAGCGCTCAAGACGGGCCTTGTTCTTCGCCTGGCGCGCCTTGGGGCTGGAGCGTACCCACTCGAGCTCGGACTTGATGCGCTTGGCCAAGCGAGCCTCGCGCTGGCCCTGGCGCTCGAGACGCGCGGCCTTGGTCTCGAGGTAGGTGGAGTAGTTGCCCTTGTAAGGGAAGAGCTGCCCGCGGTCGACTTCGCAGATCCACTCGGCCACGTGGTCGAGGAAGTAGCGGTCGTGCGTAACGGCGAGAACAGCGCCCTGGTAGTTGCGCAAGAACTGCTCGAGCCACAGCACGCTCTCGGCATCGAGGTGGTTGGTGGGTTCGTCCAAGAGCAGCAGGTCGGGCGCCTCAAGCAACAGGCGGCACAGCGCCACGCGCCTGCGCTCGCCGCCCGAGAGCACCTTGACGGGCGCGTCGGGGTCGGGGCACTGCAGCGCGTCCATCGCCTGCGAAAGCTGGCTGTCGATGTCCCAGCCGTTGGCGGCATCGATCTCGTCCTGCAGCTTGCCCATCTCGTCCATCAGCGCGTCAAAATCGGCGTCGGGGTTGGCCATCTCGTTGCTGACCTCGCTAAAGCGCTCGATCTTGGCGAGAAGGTCACCATAGGCCTGCTCGACGTTCTCGCGCACGGTCTTGTCCTCATCGAGCGGCGGCTCCTGCTGGAGGATGCCCACCGTGTAGCCCGGGGTAAGCCGCGCCTCGCCGTTGTCTACTTCCTCGATGCCGGCCATGATCTTGAGCAGGGTCGACTTGCCCATGCCGTTGGGGCCGACGACGCCGATCTTGGCGCCGGGATAAAACGAGAGCGACACGTCGTCGAGAATAACCTTGTCGCCGTGCGCTTTGCGCGCCTGGTACATCTGGAAAATGAACTCCGCCAAATTGAGCTCCTTTCGGATGATTCTTTCCCCTCATGGGACGGGCGGTGCTTTGAAATACTCAAGCACATCCTCTTCGCGACGCAGATGCCGGAAACGGCATCTGCTGCTCATGCGGAACCTCGCATTTCAAAGCACCGCCCGTCCCTTGCCTACTCCTCCGCACTCGCTGCTTGTATTACTTTGCTGCAGGGTTCGTACGGAACCTCGCTTTTTCAAGCGTCCGCAAACCCTGCTTGCTCTTCCGTACTCGCGCTACGGTTTGCCCTGCGTTTTTCAACATAAACATAACCGATGGCATAAGCTCTAGCAGGGAGAACAGGGAGAACGACAAGGTCTCCAATGAGCTATGAGCGAGCGGAGAGAACGCGGCGTATGCCCGAGGTGCTCGAGGCTTCCTCGAGCAGGTCGATGATCGCGTCAGACTGGAAGAACGTACCGCGGCGGCGACCGCCCAGCGGACGCAGGATGCCGTACTCACATGCCTTGTCGACGAGGTTCGCGGCGGCGCGCGGCGTGATCCCCAGATGCTCTGCCACGTAGCTGCGATTCACCACGGGCTGCTCTACCAGCAGTGCGGGCAAACGGTGGATCGCGGACCCGGCGCGCTCGATGATTGACTCGCGCATCTCCGCGATCACGCCGTCGAAGGCGCGCGCCATACGGGAGCCTATGACGGAGGAAAGCTCGAGCGCCTCGACAACCTGGTCAATGATCGGCTCGGGATCTCCGGTCTGATAGGCGTCGATGGACGCCATGTACGCATCGATGTTGCGAAGCAGCCCGGCAGAAACCGGCAGCGTCGAGTTCCTCAGAACGCCCTCCTGTCTGAGAATGCGATGGAGCAGCGCGCGACCGGTGCGGCCGTTGCCGTCTATGAAAGGATGGATCGTCTCGAGCTGCGCGTGAAAGATAGCCGCCTTCGCAACGGCGTTCACATCGTCGCGCGCAGCGAATCGGCAGGCGTCCTCAAGACAGCCGGCAACACGACAGGCAGCAGGCGGAACAAACAGCGCGCCGTGAGGGCTGTACGGAGTACCTCCAACCCAGACCTGTTCTGAACGCAGCTCGCCGGCAAAGGACGCTCCGGCGACGCCCATCAAAGCTCGATGGACCTCCTTGACCTGCTCCACGCTCACATCGCCTGACAGAGCAAGCGATGCTCTCATGGCGCTCACATTGCCCGTGATAATGCGCGCATTCTGGGGCGCGTCGTCCGAAAGCTCAGCAAGGGCGACGTTGCGTACGCTTGATGTGAGGTTCTCGATTTGAGAGCTCGCCGCCGATTCGCTGCGCAGCATCAGCGCCGGAAGATCGTACCCTCGCGAGGCCTGTTCCTCGTCAAAACGCGCGAGTTCCGCCACGATGTCACTCATGCGTTCGAGAAGCTGCCGAGACACCGTAACCTTCTGACCGGCGATGGATGCGGGAATAGCAGCCTCGTAGGTGCTGAGGATACGCCGGCGCCTGCTCTTTGGAATAAGCAGCCGCTCGTCGGGGTCCATATGCCACGGACGCTTCTCATATGTCACCGCAGGCCACATAAGCCGTCACCTCACTCGCTTCTCTTGGCATACACCTTATGGAAGCGAAAGAAGATTCACTTCCATAAGAAAATAATAACGGAAGTGAAATGAGATTCACTTCCGTTAGCGTGGGTTATGAAGAAGTGAAAACAGTGGCCAGCTGGCGCGAGCGCTACGGTTGACAGGAGCCGCAGGGGTCGTAGCCCTGGGCGATAAGATCGGCGCGCGACGCGGTCACATCCTCGCGGTTGCGCGAGCTCATGTCGGCAACCGAGGCGCAGTCGGGATCGTGGAACTTGCGCGAGTTGGTGTTGAGCACGTAGTCGCGGACCTCGTCGTCTGCCCGCTGCGAGCTCCCCTGCCCATCAGACGCGCCGTCTGCCGCTGACGAAGAGCCAGCGCCCGGAGCGTTGGCGAGAACGTCGGCGGGCGCCTCGTCCTCGGTCCAGCTCTCGCCGGTCTCGTAGTCAATGGCCACGCCCGGCTGCACGTTGGGGCACACCACGTCGATCATGATGCCGCGGCCGCTGTCTTCGAGCGAGCACGCCTCGATGCGCACGCCGCGGCACACGAGCTCGGTGCCCTCGAAGATGGGCGTTACGCGGTAGAGAACATGATTCTCGGTATCGTCGATATAGCGGGCGACCTCTTCCTCGTAGGGCAGCATGCCCTCGGCGTTCATATGACGCGTGCCGGTTACGAGGTTCTCCTCGTTGGCGTTCTCGGCCGCGAGCGACCACGCGATGAGGTGCGAGCGGTTGTAGAGGCTCTCGCCGTCCACGAAGCCGTAACGCACCGAATGCCAGCCGCTCGGGTGCACGGAGCTGATGTTGCCGCGCTCCTCGCCCTTCCGCGGCATGGTCTCGGGGCCGAGGCATGCCTCCGCCTCCCCGCAGCGGTCTAAGGCGTCGAGCTCGCTGTAGTTCTCGTAGCCCTCGTTCTCGAGCGCGTACGAGATCTCCTCCTCGGTAAAGTCGGGCTCGCCGTCGCCGACTTCTACCGCAGGCTCGTCAACGCGCTCGAGCGCCTCCGCCACATCGGCCGCAGGCGCCGGCCTGCTCGCGTCCTCCGCGCATCCTCCGAGCACAAGGGCAGCGGCTGCGGCAAACGCCGCCAGCACAGCTCCCCAGCGCCTGCGGCTCACAAGCGCTGGGCGACTGAAGTCGGTTGCTCTTGCCATGTACACCTCCTGGCGCCCTCGGCGCCGCCTCAACATGCGAGCAGGGGCCCTGCCCTTCGCGCGCCGTGCGAGAAAGCGGGCGCAAGAGGCCAGGCTAAGCCCCTCCGCGCCCGCACGCGCATCTTTTTACTTAACGATGAACCCGAAGAAATGGTCGGGATTGCGCTCCATGCAGTCGAGAATCATGAGCTCCTCGTCGGGAATGCGGCCCACGAGGTTGCGCTCGCCGTCGTTGGGGATGTCGCACAGCGCGACCTCGACCTCGCCGCGGTAGTGCTTGAGGCTGTCGTTCACCACGAGCACGTCGCCGCGGGTGAAACAGCTCTTCTCGCACGGCACGGCGGGAATGCTCTTGTCAGCACCCGCCTGGGCCCCCTCGACCGACATCATGCCCGCGCCCGCGTCGCCCGCGCCCGCGTCCTTGAAGGCCATGCGCGGCCACGAGGAGCGGATGAAGTACGCCGAGGCGTCGGCGCGGCCGCAATGGACAAAGCCCGTGAGCGCAAGGCGCTCGTTGGCGCAGAGCTCGCGGCCGGTCTGCACGGTTACGGTGGTGCGGGTAAGGTCGCACGCCGCCATAGAGGCAAGCTCGTCCTCGCTCGCAAACGCGTTGCCCACGATGATGTCGTCGATCATCTCGGTTGCGATGAGGTGGCGCAGCTGCACGTCAACGGGCAAGCCGCGGTGCTGCTCGAGCGTGGGCAAGCCCGCCGCCACCGGCCAGGGCCCGAACGTCGGGTCGTTGTTGCTGCTCACGAAGGCAGCGGTGCGCAGGCCGAGCGCGCGCCACTTCTCGTTGAAGCGGCTGAACACGTCCCACGAAAGGCCCGAGTAGCGCTCGGGATAGAAGTTGTGGCACACCACGATGTTTGCCGGGTCGGCGCCGTGGGCGATGAGATGGTCGAGCGTCACGTCGGAGCTGGCGTTGAACTCGATCTTGATGCCCTGCGGGTTGCGCGTGATGAGGCGGTCGCCCATCTCGCCAAAGTTGCCGTCCAAGCGGATGATGTCGAGCCCCATGCGCTCGAAGATCGAAAGGTCCTCGGGAGTTGCCCCCAGGTGCCTGAATACGGCGGGGTTGGTGTCGGCGGCAACCTCAAAGCCGAGGTCGTGGGCGGCGCTCACAAACGCCGAGAACTCCTCGACCGTCTCCTCGGGGCTCTTGTTCACCGAAAGCAGGCAGGTAAAGATACGCGAGAAACCGTGAGCCGCAGCCCGCTCAAGGTAGGCATGGTCCTTCTCGGGCGTGGAGTGTTCGGGGTAAACCGAGATGCCGAGCTTGTGCATGGCAAAAGCCTTTCTCGAGAGTTGCGCAGGTCCGGAGCTCTTGGCCCCGCAGCCCGCCGCTGCCGCCAGATTACGTCCTGTGCCAAGGATACAATACGGTGCGGACACCTACGCCCCGATCTGGAGAAGCACATGGCACCTACCGCCCCAACGCCCCAAGCCCCCGTCCGCGCGCGCCTCTGCGTGGCGCTTCTCGTGCTGCTCGGCTTTGCGCTCGGCTGCTCGGAGTTCGTAGTTATCGGCATCGAAAGCGAGCTCGCCGATGCGTTCGGCGTGAGCCTCACCCGCGTCGGCGAGCTCATCAGCTTCTTCTCGATCGCCTATGCCGTGCTCACGCCCGTGCTCGCCATCACCACCGGGCGCTTCAGGCGCTTCCCCCTGCTCGTAACCTATGCGCTCGTGTTCTGCGCAGCGAACGTCGCCATGGCGTTCGCGCCCAGCTTCGAGGTGCTTCTCGGCTCGCGCGTGATGCTCGGCGCGGTGTCGGGCGCGCTGCTCGCCGTCGGCGTGACCTACATTCCCGAGCTCGTGGGGGCCGAGCGCACCTCCATCGTCATCTCGCTCGTATACGCGGCGTTCTCGGTTGCCATGGTGATCATCACCTCGGTCGGCAAGATGGTCGCCCATGCGCTCGACTGGCACCTCGTCATGATCGGCTCGCTCGTGCTCGCCGTGGCATCCTGCGCCGCGCTCATGGCGTTTTTGCCGCGCACCGGCGCCACCGACGAGCCCGCCACCATGCGCGAGCAGGCAGCGCTGCTCGGCGAGCCGCAGATCCTGACCGGCTTCGGCATCTTCGTCTTTGGCGTGGGGTCGGTCTACGTGTTCTACGGGTACGTGACCCCCTACCTCGAAACGGTTCTCGGCATGGACGCCCTCGGAGCGAGCGGCGTGCTCATGGCCTACGGCGTGATGTGCTTCTTCTCCAACCTGCTCTCGGGCTGGCTGGACGCGCGCTTTGGCCTGCGCACCTTGTTGGCGAGCTTTCCCGCGCTCGCGGCAACGCTCTTTGCGCTGTGGGCGGTAAGCCCCGCCATGCCGCAGGCGCTCGTTCCGGTCATGGCACTCGGACTTCTCATGTACATCGTGTCGGTGCCCTGCGTGTCGCTCTTTATGAAGACGGCACGGAGGCACCACCCCAAGGCGCTCACCCTCGCAAGCTCGCTTGAGCCCATGGCCTTCAACACGGGCATTGCCTTCGGAACCGCCGTGGGCGGCGCCGTGGTATCAGGCCTCGGCATGGCTCAGGTCGGGCTGGTGGGCGGCGCGTTCTCGCTTGTCGCCTGGCTCTTTGCAGCCGCCACCTGGAGGCTTTCCCGCGCTGCCAAATAACGCTGTTATCGGCGTTTTTTGGCCTACGGTCCTTACGGCCATCCACCTGCGGCTACGCAATGTTTCGCCAGTTCAGGCATGGTGGACAAAATCCGCTGTTAACAGCGCAAAATGGCACAGAGGGTTGAGAGCCGCGGCGCAACCGACTCTGCTGCGCCCGCCTACCCCTGTGGCGGAACGATCACGTCAAAGCGCACGGCCTTGCCGCCCACGGCATAGCTCGGCTTCACCCCTGCGAGAAGCTCGCCTTTTGCCGGCCGCTTGACCACAACTTTGCGCGGGCGCGCCGCAAGCGCCGCCCGGAGCAGCTCCTCGGGGTTGGCGCATGGCTGCTCGAGCAGATGCAGCAGCTGAAAGCGCTTCTTAACTGCGGCGCTCTTGCGACGCTCGGGGAACATCGGGTCAAGATACACCACGTCGGGACGATATCCCAGGTGAGCCAGCTCGTATACGCTGTCCGAAGCCGTCAGACGCATGCGCGAGACGATGCTGGCAAGCTCGGGCACCTGCTCCGCACGCCGCAGGGCATCGGCGAGCAGCGCGGCAATGACAGGATTTGCCTCGAAGAGCTGCACGGTAAACCCCGCCGCCGCGAGCAGCAGCGCGTCACCGCCCAGACCCGCCGTGGCGTCAACTGCCGTAAGCTCGCCAGGAGCCGCTCCCTTGATGCGCGCCGCTTTGACGAGAAGCTCGCGCGCCAGGTTGGCCTGCCGCAGCCGCGGAAGCTCGTCGGCCAGATCGACCGAAAGCTCCATGCCCCGCGCCGCCAGCGCCGTCCCTGCCGGCCCGAACCGCACGGCGAGAAGCTCGGGCGCATCGTCTTCACGAGGAGCTTCACGTGCAGGGTCGCCCGGCATCGCGGCCGCAACCCGGCGCTTCTCGCCTGGAGCCGCTTTTTCGGCGCGGCACTTCTCGCCTGCCTCTGCAGAGACGTCAAGCTTCGTACCCAGCCGCTCTGCCAAGGCAGCCGCCGCAGCCTTATCGCCTCCCGGGAGAAGCTCCACCGCTATGTGCGCGTCTCGCCGCTCGTCCATGCGTGTCCCAACTGCCCGCCGCCCGCGCACTCAAGCGCACGTATCGCAACCTCTGTATTATGGCACACGGCAAAACATCCGTGTGGCAACCGCGCCCAACTGGCCCTTCTCCCCAACAGCGCTAACAACGGCGGTTTGCGGACATTTTTATGTAGGCGTCCCTTGAGAGCGAGCCAATCGCAGCCAAGACGCACAATAGACGTGACCGCACCCGAACCCGCCTCGGTTCGGGCAACAGGGCACAGACGTACGGGTAGGCATTAATGGCGAGCAGAAAACCATCGGCAAAGGCACGGCAGCGCGAGGCGTTTGCCGCGGACCTCGGCGGCTTTGACGACCTCTTTGACCGCGAAGAGCGCCGCCAAGACGACCTCGCCGCCCGCCGCGAAGAAGCCCGTTACGAAAAAGCCTGTGCCTCTAAGAATCGCTACGCCACCCGCGGAGAAGCCCTCGACGCGGCAGCCGCCTGCGCCGACCACTGCCGTCGGGGGTTGAGCGTCTACAAATGCCCCTACTGCAACGGCTGGCACCTCACCTCGCACCCGTGGAAGACGGAACGTTAACGCCGCCCGGCTCTTCACCCCATCACCCACTCCCCCCACAGCCCTCTGGCAAAATCCGCTGTTAACGGCGTTTTTTGGCCGACCCCATCTACCTGCGCAAACAGAAGGAAGTCGCAGGCCAGACACCTTGACACGCCCCTGCCAAATAACGCTGATAACAACGTAATTTGGCAGGGGACGAGGCGGCATCCTCCAAACGGCCCCGTCTTGGCAGAGGCCGGCGCGTCCGTATTGGCAGAGGTCGGCACCCCGTCCCAATGTTCGCGTTGCGTGAATTCTCCCTATGTCGCGTTCATATGCGCTCAAACGAGCACAATGGCCTGCGATGCACACGCATCGGGCCCGCTGGCACGGGAGGTACGCCATGGCAAAGCCAGAGAAAAACAGCGCCGAGAAGCACGGAGCCGCAGTACAGCAGGTAGACGACGAGGACGAAAGCGGTCTCGCAGACGCGCTCGGCCTTATCGGCACGGTGGGCGCCGTGTTCTCGTACCTGCTCGTCTACGCCTTCAGGCTCGGCGAAGCCATGCGCTACAGGTTTGACCCCAGCATCATCACCGTGTCGATCAACGACTTTCTGACGGTGCTCATACCCATCGCCCTCTGCCTGGTGTACCTGCTTGCCGTGTCTCTGCTCATTAGAGACCTTGAGCAGAGCGCCCGCGGCGAGCGCAAGCGCCGTCGCGCCGGCAGCGGCGCATCCGCCCGTCCCCGCGAGCGCGCCCTGCCCGCTGCGGCAACCGTCCTTCTCTACGCCGCGCCGTTTGCTGCATGCGCCGTGCTCTCAAACGGCGGAAAAGCGCCCTGGTTCTCTGCCGCCGCCTCCCTGTGCGCCCTTGCGCTCACCGTGGTCTGCTTCGCCCGCATGGACCGCGCCCGCCCCGCCCAGCGCAAGGCGACCGTAGACCACCCCAAGCGCCTGCGCATCTGCCCGAGCCGACCGCAGCAGCTCTTTGCCACGCTCAGCCTCACGCTGCTTCCGGTCTGGCTCACCCTGCTCGCCAGCGGCGCGCAGTCGAGCATGTGGATCAGCCTCGTCATCGGCGCCCTGCTCGCCCTGCTCACCATGTGCCTTGTCATGCGCTACGTCCTGCACATCTCCCCGGTGAGCTGGGCGTACGGCGTTGCCCGCCGCGGGACGCGGGGGCTTGTCGGCACCCCGGTGCGCACGCTGCCCGTCGTAGGCGGTGCGCTCGCCGCCGTGCTCGCGCTGTTCTTGCTCGCCGGCTACACCAACCAGCTCGACTTCACCGGATCGCACACCCTTTTGCTCGAGGACCCCAAAAGCGGCACCGACTACGCCGTGCTCGCGCTCTTCGACGGCAACCGCGCCGTGGTGCGCACGGCAGAGCCGGTAGCCACAGCAGCCACCAACGGCGCAACACCCGCACCCAACGTCTCGGGAGAAAACACCTCAAGCACCCCGGACGACGTTGCCAACACGACCTTCTCGATAACCATGGACGAGCCGTACCGCGTGGTGTACCTCACCGACGGCTACGACGTGCTTCAGGCGGGCGGCATCGAGATACGCGAGTAGGTCCGGCTGGGACCTTTTCCCAACCGGACCTACCAGGCAAAACACTATGACAGCTACGGGCCCGCACTGAAGCCCGAGAAGGACTACCCCTCGAGCTCCGCGAGCTTGCGGCGGTACGCTGCCGCGATCACGTCGACGCAGCCCTGGCGGCCGAGCTTGGCACGGTTAACCACCAGGTCCTTGCCGTCGGTCATCTTCCACTTGCCGGCCGAGTAGCGCTTGTAGAACTGCTCGCGGGCGCGTTGCATCTTCTTCACGAGCTTGGCGCCCTTCTTGCGCGAGATGCCGCGCTTCTCGCTCACGATGGCAATACGGTCGTCGAGCGGCGCCGTTACCAGCACGGCGATGTGGTTGGGGTTCTTCCTGAGCAGGTAGTCAGAAAGCCTGCCCTCAATGATGCAGCTCTCGGTGGAGCCTAGGTCGAGAATCACCTGCGTCATCTTCTCAAAGAGCTTGTCGGCCACGGTGCGCGCGTCAAACTGATCCGGCAAAAAGGCGAGGTTCTCGGCAGCCAGGCGCTCGTCATAGGCAGCCATCTTGTCCATAGCCTCTTCGGCGCGCATGGAAGAGCGCACCAGAAGCTCGTTGTCGTACAGCGGGATGCCGAGTTCGTTGGCGAGCATCTTACCGATCTCGTGCCCCTCGGCTCCAAAGTCGCGCGCGATGGTGATGACGACCGGCTGGCCCGCGCGCTCGGCGTCAGCGGCGTCGACGCGCGCCTCGAGCAGGCCGCGCTTCTTCTTCAAAGCCATGTCCACTCCTCCTCACCGCGCCGTCTTTGGCGCGGGTCCGGCTGCCCCGACCCGCGGGACAACCTGCCGATCGTTACGCCGCCACCACGCGACGCTGGTAGGCGCGCACGATGAGCGAAATACCGAAGTTAAGGATAAAGTACAGCGCAAAGACAAATCCGTACAGCAGAAGCACCTGCGAAAGGTCGCTCGTGTAGCCCATAACGACCTTGGCGGAGAACATGAACTCCATGACGTTGATGCCCGCGAGGTACGAAGAGTCCTTGATGACCGTGGTGCACTGGCTGAAGAGCGCTGGGATGATGGTCTTGAACGTCTGCGGCAGGATGATGAGCCGCATGCTCGCGAAGAACCCGAAGCCCTGGCTCTTGGCCGCCTCGAACTGGCTCTTGGGGATGGAGTTAAGGCCGCCGCGGATGATCTCGGCCATGACGGCGGACGTGAAGATCGTGAACGCCAGCACCGAGATGAAGATGTCGGAGCCCTTGACCGTGAAGTAGATGAAGAGGATCCACAGCAGGTTGGGCGTGCAGCGGAAGAGCTCGATGTAGGCGCTGACCAGCCACTTGAAGACGCTGAGCCTGCCGGTGCAGTACTGCTTGACGAGCGCGAGCACCGTGCCCAGAATCACCGAGAAGATGATGGCGAGAACCGAGATCTCGATGGTCTTCAGAAAGCCCGCCATGATAAACGAGACGTTTGCAGGGGTGAAGATCGCCATTGCCTTACGCCTCCTTTGCGGGCTCGGGGGTAATGCCGGGGATGTTCTTAGCGCGCGGACGACGCTTGGAGCGACGCTCGAGCCACTGAACGAGCATCGCGAGCGGGAAGCAGATGATGAAGTACAGCACGCAGGCCATAATGTAGCCCTGCAGGTAGCCGTAGGTCGACACGAAGTTGTCGGCGTTGTACATGAGGTCGCCGCCGGCGATAAGCGCGAGCACCGAAGTGTTCTTCACCAGGTTGAGCGCCTGGTTGCACAGCGGAGGCAGAATCACCTTGAACGTCTGGGGCAGGATGATGTAGGCGTAGGACTGCACGCGCGTGAAGCCCTGCGAAAGCGCCGCCTCCATCTGACCGCGCGGCACGCTCTCGATGCCCGTGCGGATAACCTCCGAAACGTATGCAGCGTGGTACAGGCCGACGCCCAGAGCGCCGATCGCAAACGCCGAGATGCGCACGGGGCTCTCGGCACCCGTGATCATCTGGAGTACGCGCGGACCTGCCATGTAGTAGAAGAACACCTGAACGGGCAGCGGCGTGTTCTGGAAGAACTCGACGTAGATGCGGCTAATGATACCGAGCACCCGGGAGCGGGTGGTCGAGAAGACGCCGAGAATGGTTCCCAGCACGAGGGAGAGCAGAAGGCCCGCCACAACAACCTGCAGCGTAAACCCAAACCCCTCCCAGAGGCTCCCCATCTCGGCCATGGTGATTTCCCAGCGCCGGGGGTCAAAGAGGCCTTCGAGCATGGCCCTCCTCTCCTTCCTTGTGCAAGTATTCGCAAGCCGCCCGGGCGGCCATGCGCCCGGGCGGCGGTACCAACGGGTACACCGCAGCGCGGCGCCCCGTCAGCAGAACTCGTTTAGAGCAGGTTCCAAGTCTCGGCTTCCTCGTCGAGCCAGCCGTTCGAGAGAAGCTCGGTAACCGTGTCGTTCACGACCTCCGAAAGGTCGGAGCCCTTCTTGGTCGCGATGCCGTACTCCTGCTCGCCGAACTCGATCTCGGGCTGCACGAGCTCCTTCTTGTCGTTCATATACGTGTTGAGCGTAGAGCGGTCCATGGCAAAGGCGTCGACGTTGCCCGACTCGAGCGCGCTGTTGATCGACGGATAGTCGGGATACTCGTTGAACTCGGGCTCGGCGGAGATGCCCTCGTCCTCGAGCATGGTGAGAATGGCGTCGCGCGTGGTGGAGCCCTGCGACACGCCGATGAGCTTGCCGTCGAGATCGGCCATCTCAGAAATGCCGCTGTCCTTCATGACCATGATGCCCACGTGGTCAACGCGGTACGGATCGGAGAAGTCCCAATCCTCCTCGCGCTCAGGCGTGATGGTGTAGGTGGCGCACACGATGTCGAGGCTGTCGTTGTCGATGAGCGGACCGCGCGTCTTGGGCGTCACGGTCGTAAAGTCACAAAGATCCTTCTCCTTGGCCTCGTCGTAGCTCACGTCAAACACGGCGGCGGCAATCTGGTAGCACAGGTCGATCTCGAGACCCTCGTACTCGTTGGTCTCGGTGTTCAGATAGCCGTAGCCCAAAACATCAGCCTTGACGCCGCAGTTGAGCTTGCCGCGGCTCTTGATGGTCTCGATCTTGGAGCCCGAGTCGGAGCCGGATCCGCCCTCTCCGCCGCTGCAGCCAACCAAGCCAAGGCCTGCAACTGCGGCAACGGCACCAAACGATCCGAGGAACTGGCGGCGAGACATCTTGTTCATGGCAATACCCCTTTCATGCGGTATCGATCGTCCGTCTACGGAGAGAAGGACTGCCAGCGCGGCGCGGTATGGCGCGGCGCAACCTAAACGCTAGTGAAGGATCTTGTTGAGGAAGTCCTTGCAGCGCGGGTTCTGAGGGTTGGTGAAGAAGTGCTCGGGCGTGCCCTCCTCGAGGATCTGCCCGTCGTCCATAAAGAGCACGCGGTCGGCCACCTGCTTGGCGAAGTTCATCTCGTGCGTCACGCAGATCATGGTGATGTTCTCCTGCGCGAGCTCGATCATAACGTCGAGCACCTCCTGGATCATCTCGGGATCGAGCGCGGAGGTGGGCTCGTCGAAGAGGATGATCGGCTGCTTGGTGCACATGGCGCGGGCAATAGCCACGCGCTGCTGCTGGCCGCCCGAGAGGTTCTGCGGGTACTCTCCCGCCTTCTGAGCGAGACCAACGCGCTTGAGCGCCGCCATGGCAGCGGCATTGGCCTCTTCCTTGCTCTTCTTTTGAAGCTTGATGGGAGCGAGCGTGAGGTTGCCGAGCACGGTCATGTTCGGATACAGGTTGAACTGCTGAAACACCATCGAGGAGTACTTGCGCGCCATCTCGAGATGGTTCTTCTTGGTAACGAGTTGGCCGTCGATGATAATCTCGCCGGTCGTGGGCTCCTCGAGCCAGTCGACGCAGCGGATGAGCGTCGACTTACCGGAACCCGACGGGCCGATCACTACGACCTTCTCGCCTGCCTTGACGGTCAGGTTGATGTTCTTCAGCACGTGAAGATCGCCAAAGTACTTGTTGAGCCCGCGAATCTCTATCATGTCGGCCATAAGCCAGTCCTTTCTCGTCAGTCTTGGTACCTCAAACCCTTAATCTAAGGAATGTGGCACGTTACCGCAGCACAGGCAAAACGCTGCAGCAGTAGGGCAGCCGCTTCAAACCAAAACAGCATCTTCCGCCCCCGTCGACGCATCGGATAAGGCCATACTACTCCCCTACTGTGCGCCTGCGTTTTTCTATTCAAAAGAGCAACAGAAGCGAAACGCAGAAGATCAAAAAGACCACAAATGGCCCGTAACTCTTACCAAACTACCAAGCCTGATACCGTTTTGTCCTCGGCCGCTTGCGCCACTTGGGACAAACCTTAGGATCGCGCTTCTCGTAGACACGCTTCTTGGGAGGACGCTTCTGAGGACGTTCATCATCCTCGTGCTCGTAAAACTTGACCGCATCGTCAATGGCGCCCTCATACACGGCGTGGCCGTGCTCCAGAACAACGCCCGTCTGGCAGAACGATCGAGCAAGCCTAGTGGAATGAGTCACAAACAGCACGGTGACATTGTCGTCTTTCATGATGGTGCGCACGCGCCTGCGGCACTTGAGAGAGAAGCGACGGTCGCCGACCGCAAGTGCCTCATCTACAACAAGAATATCGGGCTTAATCGATGACGCCACAGCGAATCCGAGACGTGCTCGCATGCCACTCGAATACGTGCGCATCGGCTGATCGATGTACTTGCCAAGCTCGGAGAACGCAATGACCTTGGGCTCGAGCTCGTCGATCTCCTCCGACGTAAGGCCAAGAATCTGACCACGGAGACGCACGTTCTCTCGCCCCGTCAGACGCATGTCAAAACCGGCGCCCAGCTCAAGCAGCGCAGACACGCGACCATGGACCTCGATCTTTCCTGTCGTGGGGAAGCACACGCCCGTGATCATCTTAAGCGCTGTGGACTTGCCAGCGCCATTGTCGCCCAAGAGCGCAATCGACTCGCCACGATGCACAACGAAAGAAAGGTCGTTGCTCGCGTTAACCTCGTCGCACTTAACACGCGAGGTCAGGGCGCTCAACAGGCGATGGCGATCGCTTTTGTAAAGCTTGTATGTCTTCGTAACATGCTCAAACCGCACTGCAATCGGTGTAGTGTTGTCATTGTCACGGATGATCTCAGCCTCGGGAACATCCCGCTTCTTAGATGACATCGGGGACCTCCTTGCTCAGGCGATCGTAATTGCGTACCGCAAGGAGCACTGTAAGCAAAAAGACAGCGACGAACGCGCCCAGCTGTCCAGGTCGCTCCCAAATCCAGGTATGGAACACGAAGCAGTCGCGAACCGACTGAACGAACCACGAGACCGGGTTGAACCACATGACCATCTGAGCAACCTCGGGCAAACGGTCCAAATGGAAAATAATGCCAGAAAGCCAGAAAAGCGGCGTCGAAAGTGTGCGGAGAAGCTGCGCCAGATCTTTAGAGAGAGCCGTAAGCGGCGACATCATCACGGAGAACGCCACCCAATAGACGAACATGACAACCAGGATGAGCGGAAGCTGAAGGATATAGCGAGATATATGGACTCCGAACACAAGGCACAGGGCAACAATGATGGCAAGCTCGGCAAGAAGCACAATCATGAGGGACACAACATAGAAAGTCGATATGACCGAGAGGGGGAATTTGATGCGATTCACCAGGTAGCCAAAGCGATGATAGATATTGCCACCAGTAACGATCATGCTCTGCATCATGAACCAAGGCATGCTTCCTGCAGCAAGCCAAAGAATATAAGGGGCGCCCTCAACAGGCTTGCCGCTGCGCAGACCGAGCGAAAGCGTGAACCAGAAAACGAAGATATACATTGCGGGGCGTGCGAACAGCCAGAACCACCCCAGCGCCGCACCACGATACGTCTTAACCAGGTCGGTTATGGCAAGATGCCAGATCTGGCTGCGCATCTCCCAATTCTCCTGGATGATCTGCCGAAGCGTGCTCAACATGCGATCACCTACCGATTCCCCAAATACGCCTCGTATTCACTCGGCGTGTTAAAATCCGTCGTTCCGTCTTCGATCAGCACGTAATCGTCGCCAATCGCCTTGCCCTCTAGGGGCATACCGAGATAGCGATGATAGAGCTGCCATCCTTTACAGTCGGGAATAGAGCCCTCTTCGATCTCTGCGCGCAGGTCTCGCAACAGGCTAGCAGCAACCTCGGGGGCAAACACCTTGACGGCAAAGATTCGACTCGAACTCCCAAAAAAGAGCAAGTCGCTGCTCCCACCCGCAGCACAAATGGTGTCGATCGCTTCGGGTGTATAACATGCATCGCCATACAAAAAGCAACAAGGCTCGTCAAGAAGCTCCAAGACAAACCGATCGATCTCGTAGTCGTTTCGAAGAGGGGTATAGAAGCGCGCGCCTTTAACTCGGTAGCGCTCATCATGCGCGCTGATAACGACTTCAGCATCAGGAGAAGCAGCCCCAACCAAGCGCACCGTGCGCTCCAAGAGCGTCTCTTCCCCCACACGAGCGAGATGCTTGGGCACACCAAGGTAGTTCCCCCAGCGCGTTGCAGCGCCGTTAGCCATGATGATGTATCTCATCAACCCTACCTTATGATCTTGTGCGCACGGTAAAATGCGCCCAGCTCCCCATGACGCTGTCCGCCCCAAATCTGGATGATGTTAACACCAGACGAAGCATTCGCCTCAATCACCGTGAAGCCATCGTCGGTAAGCAGAATATCCCAAGCAATGAATTCCATAAACGGCAGATGTTCGGCCAAAGCAACGACTTGCTGACGAACCTGATGCCAGTTAGGAATGCGAGCACCCTCAATCTGGGCTCCGGTATCAGGATGCAGGCTCATATGCACGTCAGCTTGAATGCTTCGAGCCTCCGAGAGCTCGCCCGTTTCGAGATCAATCTTTGCAACGAGGCCACCCTTGCTGCCGTTGTCTACCGGTATGGTCGAATCGGTTCCGATTCGAAGCACAGCAAAGAACATACGGTAGCTGCCCGTCTCAGGATCACGCAGCGTAATGGCTCGAATCGTGTTGCTCGCATGCGGGAATATTCCGTTCAAGAAGGCGCTTTGCGAGGCACATTCAACGATGTGCCAATCTTTTTCGGAGATCTGCGCACGAATAGCGCTCTCTGCCACAGGTTCGAGGTCAATGTGGTACGAACCGTTCTCATACCCTAAAAGATGAACTCCCTTACCCTTACCCGAAGAAACAGGCTTGATAAAGACCTTGCCCTGCTCTCGGATCGTCGCGAGAACCTCGTCCTGCGTCGCCCACCTATCCGCTCGCTGGGGGCAAACAATCTTGCCCTTTTCCATGAAAAAGAGGACCTCGGGCACCGAAGCATAAGGAGTGAGCATTTGCGCGCAGAGCACCTTGTTGTTGAGCATCGTCTCATACGGATGATTAATCACGCGGGATCGATACCAGTCAAACTCCGAAAGGTAATCTTTGCGCGTCTCGCGATCAAGATGATATAGAGCAACCTGATCGCACATATATCCGCCGCAAACTGCCCACTTGATGCGCTTAAACAGACTCACGCCAAAGTGGTTCGGAGCAAACAGGATACGAAACACCCACAGATACGCGAACTTAAGGCGATCAGTAACCCATCGGTACGCGCTTCTTAGCATGGATCAAGCCCTTCCCTAATCATATCTACGATTCGCTCGGTCGACTTGCCGAGGTCTTTATCCGGTAAGACGTAGCGAGCACGATATGCCTCAAATTCGTCTATTGGATACGGGCCCTCCATTGCGCGAGCAATTTCGCCTGCATCCCTATAAACGCAATGGGGCAGCAACTGCTCCAGGTCTATGTTGAGGCCGTTCTTTTCGCGATACGCTTCAATGTCAAAGCAGTAATAATACGTTTTGACATGCACCGATGCAGCTTCGATGGCGATGGCAGAATAATCGGTCACGAGATAATCACAGACGAGAAGCAGCTCGAGCGACGTAAAGTCGGGAGCAGAAAGAACCGCTGGATCATCGATTTTCATCGGCTGGTTGGGATGATGCTTGAACAGGACTACCGAGCCAGCCTTCGTAAGCTCCTCAAACAGGCGCGCGGCACCACGCTTTACACCCGGTCGAAACGTAGGAGCGTACAGTACGATTCGCCTGCCCTTCAGATCAGGGTACTTCTCAAAAAAGCGCTTGCGGACCGCATCACCCTGGGTCTGAAGAAAGTCAAGGCGCGGAAGACCTACGTTGCGAATGACATCGTTTTTGATTCCAAACGACGCACAGTACATGGGATTCCATGCCTTGGCGCCGGCAATAACAATATCATAGCCCTTGTGCATTGCTAGTTCCTGCGCCATAGCACTCGAGTGACCCATGTCCCGATCAAGCGTCTGATACCCCGACTGCTTAATCTTTCCCAGGGCATGCCAGATCTGAATTACCTTAAGGCTCCCACGATGATTAAGGATCGACACGGCAGGCCAATAACTATTGAGCACGCACACCCGCGAACGAGCAAGGCACACCATACTGTAGAGAAACGCCCCCAGATAACGCACCCGGGAGCGAAGATCTCTGTCTGAACGGCAGCAGATACACGTGCAACGAACCCCGGAACACTCCCGTTCGAGCCGCTCAATAAGCATGAGAAAATCGAGCTGGGGTTCGTTGCTTTGACGGCTCAGGAAGACCACACGATTAGGCTGTTGCGGGCACACCGCCTTTATGAGCGCATAGAGCGCCCGCAACACGCACTTTGCCGTCTCGACCAAAAGCCTCATGCGTCTCTCCGCGGCAGCTTGAAGAAACTCGGATTCTCGTCAACCTTGCGGAAGCGCTTCTTGTCCTCGATCTTCATCAGAAGATACGAGATGGTCTCGGGCGTAAGACGGGAAATTCGCGGGTAATCGGGGTACCGGTTGACCTCGAGTAAGCGGAAACCGTCGGTAGTTATGGCAACGTCAAAACCGAGGTACTCGAGCTGAGGCACCGAACGCGCAATAGCCAGAATCTTACGACGGATATCGTCCCAATGAGGCAACTCGCCCTCAATGACAACACCCGTATCGGGATGCTCCCGCTCAAAGACAATGCGATTGTCGACGAGCGTACGTGCGTTGCCGTAACGGCCCGTAGTCACGTCAACCTCTGCCACCAAGCCGCCGGCAACAACATTGTCCACCGCGCCCGTACGCGAAGAACCGATACGGAAATATGCATTGCCGATCTGGGGATTTACGCCATCACGTTTAAATACCGTAACGCGAACCGTATTTACCGCACCGGGATAAATGCGTTTGAGGTCAGGATGCATGTCAATGTATTCGGATACGAGGTACTGATTCGCGGGATCACGCAAGATCGACTCTACGTGCTCTGCCGTCGTAGGCTCCCCGTTTAGGGCATACACCCCGTCTTCATAGGAAAGCTTATAGAATCCCTCGCCATGCGAGCCCTCATCGGGCTTAAGAGCAACGACGCCAATCTCGCGCACAAGCCGCAAAATAGACTCAACCGTTGCATCATAGCCCTCAGGGCAATCCATCATCGGAACGATACGATTCTCCCCCGCACGGCAACTCGTAAAGTAGTAATACTGCGGCAAGCATTCCGGATACTCGGAAAACAGGTACTTGTAGGTAATCTTGTCTTCCATCCATGTGCGGTACTTGGGATTGATATGACGCAGCCAGCGGTACTCGAGGTCGGTAACGTAGTTCTGCCAGTTGTCCTCACAAAGCTCGGGATACAAGTCGAGACGATACGAAAGGAAGCCATGACGGTACGCCCAAAGCTTGCGCCCCAGACCAATGCCGTTGCGCGAGAACAGATCTTCAATTACGTCGTGCGGGTATCGAAGCCCTTGGTAATACACCATTCCTGCAGGATAAAATGTCTTAGTAAATGCGCGACGCGTACGCAGGAAGGCCGCGTGGCGGGCACGGCCAAAGCCCTTGTCGGTACTTTGCTGCTTATCTGCAAGCTTACTCTTAAGGAATTGCTGAACGGAAGGCGAGAAGGGCAGCGCGCGGCTATACGCCGGCGACGGATCTACCCGCACGATTCGGTAGCCGTCCTTAGTGGAGCGAACGGCAACTTCCATAAACTCGATCTGAGGGAGGCGCTTGCACAGAGCGATGAGATCGCGCTTGATCTCATCCCAATGGAGCACCCGCCCCTTGAGAGGAAGACCCTTCTCAACATGAGTCGGCGTGTCGATGTACTTACCGCGGGTGTAAAGAGCGCGGGCGCCATCAAAAGCACCCGTCGCAAGATCGATCGGAGCGGCGTAGAAGCGGAGGCGCGGAGCGCTCTCCTTCTCCTCATCTGCAGCACGGTCGTCATCGTCGTCATAGTCGTGCTCTACGGCTTCGGCTGTTGCGCCCTCGGCATCCTGCTCTTGATCGAGCCCATCACTGCGCGTATCGTCAAGAATGCGCATGTATGCATCGCCGATTTGCGGATCGTTGCCCGTCGGATTGAACAGAACGATACGTGCGTTGCCGTATACGTCGAGCCCAAGCGCATCAAGGCCCGCGTCTGCCGGCGCCGGCTCGTAAAGTACGAGAGAACGCTTGTCGGCCATGCGCTGCAAGAAATCGACAAGCTCGTCTCGGCCAACAACGTTGTTACCCAACAGATAGGAGCGATTGCCATCCTTGGGCCTAGGCAGAGCCTGAAGAGAGCGATACAGCCTGTTGGACCAAGCGGAACCGTTGAGGCAAAGCTCCTTCGTCTTGCGATACCGACCAAGGAACGTCAAGAAAGCGGCGAGGGCATCCTTTTTCTCCTGAGCAACAGCGCGAGCCTCCTCAGATACTGGAATGAAAAGGAGCTCTCCGTTCCGCGAGATGATATTGAAGTGAACGGGCTCAAATCGAGATGCAAAAGGACCGGCGACTATAAGCGTAGTGATACGGTCATTTAGCCACTTATCGTATTTTCCATTGAAGGGAAAGAGGAGGTCATAATCCTTCTCGGAAATGAAATCCCCCACGTTTTGAGGAGTAATGCCGTAGCGCGCGACCTGATAGGCAGAAAAACCATGCTTGTGAGCCCAACGAATCTCATGAGCGCTGTAGTTGCGCACGCGCCAGTCGATACGTGTGCGGCGAATCCACGAGCGAGCGCCGCGCAAGGAATATCCCTGCCCGCACATGACGAGTTTACGAGCACGAGCCGCCTGCCGAAGCATGAAACGACGAGGCGTATGCTTGCGCTTGCTCCGCGCTCGCTTTTCTGCATCTTCCGAAGCACCCGGCCCCTCATTTTCGGAGTCGACTAGAGCGGCTTCATCGCGCACAGCGTCGTCACGCATCGCCTCGTCAGTTAATACATTGTCGTCTTCGGTCCGCATGAGCAACCATCCCGATACACTCAGGCCGAGCCCCGGCAGTTCGAGCTCAGCCTCCGTACTGACATACTGTTGAAATTTTAACTCAGATGATGAGGGATTGCCCAATTCCACGGGCTTCATATACGGCTTGTCGGATATGAAAAAGAGGGGCGCCTCCGTTTCGGCGCGCCCCTCCCTAGAAGAGCTATTGCTGTGCAAATCACAGCACGACACGGCATCCGTTACACGTTATGCTGCCTCAGGCGCCTCGGCACCATAGAGCTCTGCTTGCACGGGATCACTAAACGAACTTGTCCCACCGTCTTCAAACAGTGCCCTGATCTTGTACGTGTACACCATGCCTTCCGCAGCAGAAGTGTGGGACAGGGAGGTGCCCTTTGCGGTATAGATCAGCTCGAAGTCGCCGCTCTCACCGGTAGTAGACAGATACACCTCGTACCCCTTGGCCCCTCCAATAGCATTCCACGTAAGCTTGGGCTTACCGTCGGTTGCGCGGTACTCAACTTTCAGTTCGGGAATGACCGAGCTGGCATCGCGCACACCAGTCGCTGCCTCGCTTGGATCACCGAGAGTGCCGCTCTTGGACATAGCTCGCACCTTGTAGTAATACGTACGGCCTGGCAGTGCACTTGTATGAGTGACCTTGCAGCTCGTTACCGTTGCAACCGGCACAAAACTACCAACCTTCCCAGTTGTTGAACGGTAGAATTTGTACTTTGCCGCACCGGGCACCTTGTTCCACTCAATCACCGGACAAGAGTCACTCGATCGGTAGGATACGCTCAGCTCAATGGGTGTGCCCATGAACTTTCCGGAGACAACGTTGCTGAAGCTTCCCTTGATTCCCGTGGAAGAAACCGGTCGCACCTTGTAGTAGTAGACCTTGTTCTCATCCACCGAGATGTTGGCAAGAGTCGTTCCGGTTGCCGCGTAAATCTTGGTATACGTCCCGTTTTTACTCGTAGCCCGATAAACCTCATACTTCGTTGCACCAGGAACCTTGTTCCAGGTAATCAAAGGATATCCATCCTTCGCGCGGTTCTCGAACACTGCTTCGATGGTCTCTGTCCGGCACTCCCCAGAAACATGCTCGCTAAACGAACCGTTGCCGTCGTTCTTGGTAACACCGCGAACTGCGTAATAATAGGTAACCCCCGTCTTTGCAGACGTATGCGCTAGAGAATTGCCCTTTCCAGTAAACGTGCGCCTGAACGACCCCGTCTTGCCAGAGGTCGAAACGAACACATCATACTCAACTGCTCCAGAAACCTTACTCCAGCTGAGCACTGGCTTACCGTCAACGCGGTTGGAGACGGTCAGCTTAGGGGCGGCGCAGAGGCACTCGACGGTGCATACCGAACTTTCGACACTCAAGGAGCCATCCAAGGCCTTGACCTTGTAGCGGTACTTAGTGCCCGCAACGGCCTTCGTATCGACATACGTACCGTTCTCCGTTGAACCGATCTTCTTAAAGGATCCAGTTAGGCTCGCGCGCCAGATTTCGTAGGTAACACCTTCGCGCTTCGACCAGCTCAAGGACGGTTTTCCATCCTCGTTTTGGGTGGCTTTGACCACAGGCCTGAAGGTACCCGGAATACGACGGGTCTTTGAGTCATAGTGCTCGCCATCAATAACGCAACGGCTGCCTACACAGTACTTGTAGCCAGATTTATAGGACTTGTCGACATACGACGTGCTATCGGTGGTTGCGATCGCTGAATAAGTCTTTCCGTCATCTTTCGAGCGATAGATGACGTACTCGTCCACGGGCTCATCGCCGTTAACAATGACCTTAGTCCAGCGCAGGCTTGCCTGAGAGGAGGCGTAAGCGATTGACGCATCGCTGGGGGCAGGGGGCACGATGCGGAAAGAAACCTTGATCCTGCCGCCGCAATCACCACGATATTCATTCAGGTTTACGTTTTTGCCGGGTCGATACGATCTCAGCTCAAGATAAGCGGTGCCGACATTGGTGAGCATATCCTTAGTGGATTGCTTGGCAAACTCCTCCTGCGTGTACGTAAACACCTGGTAGTCTTTACCATCGCCGCTTTGAGTGAGAAGGATTCCATCGGGCGTCGTAACAGTAACCTTTGGTTTACGAGGCACACCGGTGTAGTTCGCCTCCGTCATGCTCAGCTTAATGTCGCAGTCCTTGAGCTCGACGTACTTCCAACCGCAAACAGAGCAAATTCGGTCCCCGTTATCCTGGTCAACATACTCATGTCCTGGAGGAATATCGCCCTTGACGTATTTTTCTTCGCCGGACTCGGATACGTAGGTCTTATGGCCCTGAATGACGCAGGAAGTTTCCTTCTCGTCCTCAACGGTGACCTTCTCTTCAACTCCGTTCTCATCAAAGTAGTGATAATCCTCTCCGATAAGAACCCATCCGGTTTGCATTTTGCCGTTCAGGAAGTAATAGTTGTTGCCTTCGTCGTCCTCCACCATACCTGTGTAGTCATCGAAGGTTTTGCCACAGCGATCGCAAGAGAACACACCGCTCTCAAAATCGTAGTGAACGTTGTGGCACTTGGATTTGATTTCGAACGTATCGATAGGACCGGCATCGAGATCGTTGATGGTAACGGTTAGGGTGTCGTCCTCAACATGGGCGGTAAGATAAATCGCGCTGTAGTCGATCGTTGCAAGAGCAAAGACCTTTTCAAAATCAAACTTGCCCTGCGAAGTGATCGAGTACTCTTTGCCTCCCGTGGAGCCACAGATGTAATAAACCGTACCGGCGTCGTCGGCTTCATCTCCTTTTAGGGGATTCGTGCGAACGGCGCTGTGATCATGGCCAGAGAACACCGCATCGATTCCTGCGGCGTCGATAGCTTCGGGCAGAATCTCGTAAACGACGTCGTTACCACCCGTAGCGTTTGTGAAGTAAGGAGGCTGGTGCGTGAACAGAATACGCCACTTTGCATGGGATGCATTCGCATCCTCCTTAAGCCACTCGGCTGCTTCACGCATCTGCGCAGCATTCGTGCTGTAATTCATCACCGCAACATAAAGGTCGCCATACTTTTTTGACCAACAGCTGCCCGGCTCTGTCGTATCGTTGCCATAAATCGCAGATGCGATTGACCCGCTGGCGTCTCCGTTATACTCATGGTTTCCCATAACGTTGATCAGGCTTGTTCCGTGCAGCTTCTCGCTACCGAATATATTGCCGAGCGTTGGCCAATCCTCGTACAGTGTCGGATCATCAATGGCGTCTCCCGTCTGCACGCCAAAGTCCCAAGAAGATCCCGACAGCTTGTCGATAATCCCCTTTATGTTCGTGGTGTCCTGTTCTTGAATATCGCCGATCACAAAGAAATTGTGAGCTGCCCCGCCTTCATTACCTGTAGTGAATTCTCTCTCGGCGCTCATATGGTCTTCAGTACCAACAGCGAACTCATAGGTTGTTGCTGGTGCAAGCCCTGTAAGAACAACGCCGTTCGATTGCACGGTCTTGTTACCGCCCTTGGAAAAAAAGAGCATCTTGGATTCGGCATCGACTGAGGTCCACTCTTTTACTCCCTTAACACGGTAATTTAGAACCTGTTGTTTACCACTCAAAGGGCTGCTGAGCCATCCAATTTGCTTTTGGGTTGCTATATCATCAACTGCCCCGAAACGAATCCCGTCCGCAGCTCCAGACTCATCCCCTTGTGCCGAATAAACTGAGAACGTAAAGGCAAAGGATATTTCCTCTCCCTTGCTTGCATATATGCTGGTGTTGCCCGCCTCAGCACTCAGCGCGTCCGTGGTGAGCTTGCCTTCAGAGTCGGTTGTTCCGAGACTATCATCAGAACCGCTCTTTCTCACCTCAGCGCCCTCAACGGGCTCATCGGAGCTGTCATAAACGTAAATGACAGCATCTTGGTTCTCGACAATAGGCTCGGCCTCGATATGCAACGGAGCGACGATGGGGAGCTCTTGCTCGGGCTCCGAGAAAGTGTTGTATGATCCATCGTCCGTGGTATAGCTACCGCGCTTAATTGCGTAGTTGAACATATCGCCGTCTTTTAGATTGACGGGAATAGCAACTTTAATGGTCGCAATCAGGTTGTCGCTGAACGACGCATTGTCTTTACGAGTCGCTTCCAAGGTAACGGTACGATTCAAATTGCTCCATGAAGACGACCCCTCGTAATCAGAGGAGAAATCGACCGTGTAATCGGGGAAACGATTGCCAAGCATCACGGAAACGGTCGCATCTGTCACCGAATCACCCTGATAGCGAACCTCCAAAGTAACGGACTTACCTATCACCGCACTTTGAGAAGTAGGGGTCACGGAAACCGTTGACTGCGCATCGGAATTGCCCGTATCAATAGTAAAGAAACGGGTCTCGTTTACATCATTGCCAAACCCGTCCTTCATAGACACGGTCACGCTGTGAACACCGTCATTCAGCTGGCAATTGTATAAATAAACGCGATTGTCCGCTTCCATATAAGCAGACTCGTAGTCTTCGTTGTCAAGCACATTCACGCCATCGATTTGAAGGCGCACGGTAGTCGGATCGATACCTGTCGTGTATTTGTTGTCCACGTCATGAAACGTCGCGGTGACGTTAACCGTGCCATTGCCAATAGTGGCGCCGTTCTCCAGCTCCTCGTCGTTCAGCAGAATGCTGTCTACGACCGGAGCGTCCACGTCATCGACGTTTGTTCCGTACACAAACTGCAGATTGTCAAAATAAATGGCATTCGCAGACTTAGTTCCCATCTTGGTGCCGGCAACATACATAAGACGGAACGTCATGCCGGGCTGAATGCTGTAGGGAGCAGAAAGGTGAGTCAGATCTGCTTCAAGATATTTCCAGCCCTTCCAATAGATACCAGGCTGCTCTTCCCCACTAACGACATCGGCATTCTTCGGCTCAAGGGTAAAGTCGTAGGGCTGATTATTGCCAGCACCATCCTGAACATATCCGCGCAGCCAGAAGCCCGCCTGGGAACCATCACCTTCGTATTCGATACCCACCCCATCGGGAGCGTACACCCAAACGCCAATACCAGTCGGGGTGCCGGGAATCTCAAACTGCTCAGTCGTTCCAATACATGCGCCTTCGGTAACCTCGCCGCACTCCGTGAAATCGTAGTTGAGCTTCAGAGAGTTCTCGCCGCGCCACACCGGCTCATCGTCATCAATACTGACGATCTCAATCGATTCTTTACCTCCACGTCCATAATTGCTGTGCGTAAGAATGCCAGGCTTATCCTCAGTTCCGATGTAGTACTCCTCGGCAGGAATAACTTCCCCTGAGCCCTCTCCATCACCATCTTCGTCAGCGTCCTCAACTACCTTGTCCTCAAAGTCCCATACCTGAGTAGGAAGAACGCCAACGTTGACCTCGACCTCACCCTTGACAGACTCATCCCATTTGGACGTCGCCGTAGCAACACCATGCAGGTCGGAGCCGTCCGAAGCAATGAAAAGATTCCCCTCAAACGTACCGAGGGCAGGGTCGGAGATACTCCAAACGAGATCTCCATCTTTGTAGTTGATTTCTCGTTTCTTTGAACGAACCACGACGCCGAGGTCGCTCGTCTCGCCGAACCCGAGATTCACATCCTCTGAAGCAAAGTAAATCTCGTCGGGCTTAGCAATATCGATGGTCGTACTGCCTACGGTTTTGTCATTAAGCACCGCCTCGATGGTGACCGTGCCCTCGGTATCACCGGCTACGAACAAGCCCGTTTCAGCGTCTATACTGCCCAGATCCTTTGAATCGCTGGCAACGCGAAATTGTATGCCCTCGGGCAAGTCCATTGCCGCGCCCGCATTGTCAATTCCCTTCGCAGTGAACTGGACCTTCGAGCCCGGAGTGTACACCTCGTTGTTGGGCAAAATAGAAGCATGATCAAAAACGCCCGTTGGCTTGGAAGTAGAGACGATCAGCAGAGATGAAGAGACCTGGCGCTCGGCGCCATCTCGCGGCGTATTCTTCACTGCAAGCTCATCTTCACCTTCCGCGCGCGAGGCAAATGTCGCAGAACCGCCTGCGTCAAGTTCGAGAACGGTCTCGCATCCCGCATTTACCAAAATCTGAGCGATCTCAGTATTGCTGCGGCCACACGAAGTTGGCGCAAAATTACCGTGCGTTGTGACGGTGAGGACTGATCCATCTGACTTGATACCAATAGCGCAACGCGCATAGTTAATCTCATTAAACCCATTGTCGGGAAGATCTAGCACTTTGCCGTTCTGGGCAGTTAAACTATTTCCGCCAACCGCCATCTGCAGATCGCTGAGGTCGTTGGTGTTGCGAATCACCGCCTTGCCATCTTTGGTAACACCAAAATACCAGCGACCGTTCGCCTGATGCTTGACTTCGCCTTCCATAACAAGGGCGCCCATGGGTTCGCCCGTTGCCATATTAAAGAAATCGGCATTGACCGCGGCGACAACAGTTTTACCCGGGTTGTCCTTCTCGTACGCTTTTGCCTGATCTGTCGTACGCGTGAGAGACCATGAATCGGCATTATTTTTACCGTAGCCCGCGACGAGCTGTACGTCCGCACTGCTTAGATCAATATCGGCAAAATACTCAATATTCTGGTCCGTACCGCTCGAGTTGTTGGAAATGACCTCATGTTGGATTACACCGTTGGCAAGGTGGGTAACCGTATCGCTAACAAGAATGTCGTTGTCGGCAACCCCCTCCCAAGAACTCGATGCTGCGAAAGCGGAGTGCAGCCCAAAAGACGCTAGTGCCGCGAATGCAAAGCATAACGCCCCCGCAAACACCCTCCGCAAGCGAACTGAGGTAGCCACGACTAATCCCTCCGTCCCTATGCCATACGTCATATGGCGAGATAACCGACACTTAAGAAATTAGAATAGCAGCTGAAACCAAGCTACAATGACGATCACTTGCAAACGGGCAAAATAGACTCCCCAACGGTGACGTAACCCCATCAAACTCGTACGGTGCGTAAGCCGCCCGTCAAACGATGGAGCCCTCAGCGAAAGATGCTCTTGGAGCCGCTTCAAGGCATGTGCGTGCCGTGCATGGACTGTCTAGCCCAGCTGTTCCCGAACACTCTCAGGAAACCGTCACAAGCAGCAGGCGCGCTGCGGAACGCGCCATATCCAACTGTTACATTTCGACATTACCCACTTCGCCGCACCTCTTCCATCGTATTACTATCTACCTAACTGGATTTATTATTGTGGACGGAGGTCGCATGACGAAACGAACCGCTGCACCCATTGGCCGCACTATCCTGCTGATGCTCTTTATCTTTACCGCTATTGTTTGGTTCTGCCCCACTTTGTACGCAGATGACCTCTCTCAGGAAACCGACTCCACGGTATTCCAAAACACCGATCGAGACGAAAGTGCTGAGGCGGCCGACGTACGTGGAGCGTCTCCAGCCAAAGACACCGACGGCACCGCAACGGAAGCCCCTGAGCAAGATTCAATAGAGCTAGAGTCTTCCGAAAAAGAGCCCCTCGACGCTGCCGAGGAATCCGAACAACACCTCGAAACAGCAAATAACGAGACGCTGGTTTCTCAGAAGTCCTCTCGTGATGCAATCGCTTTCCTCTATATTGAGTCTCCCGAAGTCAGAATTGGCTCCGTTGAAAGAATCGCTGTGGGCCTTGAAGATGGATCAGCGCCCATCTCGGCATCGTTGACCTACTGCGACCTTGACGGCAATCGCTATGAAGTCTCTGCCGCTACCTTCGCTGACGATGCCCTGCTGTTCGAGATAGTCTGTGACGAAAACACCGCTTCAACCGCATATGGTCTTGTTGCGCTTGAATATTCGAATGCGCGGCAGACAGTTACAGTAGACATTTCTGATCAAGCGGACTCAGCAACCTTTGTCGTGCTCCCAAACGGCGACGCACAGGCCACGGACGTCGACTCGACATATTTGACCGTTAATTCCAATGGCGAGGTAGGCAGCAGCGACAGCCTCGAAGACGCGATAAACGATGCAGAAGCCTCTGTCCCTAGCACAATGTCTGAAGCAACTTCATCTACGATTGCCCTTGATCCTGGCCACGGAGGGTGGGATTCCGGCGCGGAAGCCAATGGAATAGTCGAGTCAGAGATCAATCTTAAAATTGCAAGCTATTGCAAAGATGAGCTCGAGTCGAACAACTACGACGTTCTCATGACGCGGACCGACGACTCCTACGTAGGTCTTGAAGAGCGAGTTGATATAGCCCGACGGGAGAATGCCCGCCTGTTCGTCAGCTTCCACATCGACTCTGGTGGTGGCCAAGGTGTAGAGGTCTGGATCCCAGCAAAAAGTACCTGGTATTCATCGTTTCACGAGTTTGGTGAAACCCTTGGAAACAACATCATCGATAAGCTTGAAGCGCTGGGGCTTGACAGCCGCGGACTCATGTCCGATTACCACTCCAGCAACCCTGACGGAAGCGCAGGGGACTATTTGTCAGTAATTCGAAACTCGAGAAAATACGGGATTCCGGCAGTTCTTATCGAGCATGGTTTTATTGACAATGCTTCTGACGCTGCATTTCTTAAAGAAGAGAGCAACTTGAAAAAGCTCGGCATTGCCGATGCGGAGGCAATCTCCTCGGTCTCCATCCCGCAACGCAACCTCGTGTTCGATGAGTCTGGCTTGCGCTTGGTAAAAGACGACGGCTCATGGGCTTCTTCCGAATGGGCAGAGGTTGACGGAGAGCGTTACTACTTCGGCGAAGATGGCTATGCCCTCTCCGGCGAGCAATGGATCGACGGCTCCCTCTACCTGTTCGACGACAAGACCTTCGCCGCCCAGACCGGATGGCACACCTGGACGGACGGGAGGCGCTCGTACTTCTCCCCCAAGCACGGCGGAGCGGCCGCCAAGGGCTGGTGGACCCTCGGCGGCAGGCGCTACTACTTCGGGGACAGCCGCCGCGCGTACCGCTACGGCAACCCCGTTGACGGCAAGTACTACTACTTCGGCTCGACCGGGGCAGTTCAGACCGGATGGCACACCTGGACGGACGGGAGGCGCTCGTACTTCTCCCCCAAGCACGGCGGAGCGGCCGGCAAGGGCTGGTGGACCATCGGCGGCAAGCGCTACTACTTCAACCCGTCCGACGTGCGCCGCAGGGCCCTCTCCGACGAGCAATGGATCGACGGCTCCCTCTACCTGTTCGACGACAAGACCTTCGCCGCCCAGACCGGATGGCACACCTGGACGGACGGGAGGCGCTCGTACTTCTCCCCCAAGCACGGCGGAGCGGCCGCCAAGGGCTGGTGGACCCTCGGCGGCAGGCGCTACTACTTCGGGGACAGCCGCCGCGCGTACCGCTACGGCAACCCCGTTGACGGCAAGTACTACTACTTCGGCTCGACCGGGGCAGTTCAGACCGGATGGCACACCTGGACGGACGGGAGGCGCTCGTACTTCTCCCCCAAGCACGGCGGAGCGGCCGGCAAGGGCTGGTGGACCATCGGCGGCAAGCGCTACTACTTCAACCCGTCCGACGTGCGCCGCAGGGCGCTGCTTCGCAATCAGACCATAGATGGTAAGCGGTACTACTTTGACAGCGACGGCTCCATGCATACTGGCTGGCTGTACTGGAATTCGGACGGGAAATGGTCCTACTTCGGATCTAACGGCATCATGTACACAGGTACACATACAATTGACGGCGTTAAGTACTCATTTGGAACAAGCGGAAAAACCAAAGTCAATCCCGTTCAGTCCAAGATGGCCAGCAAGGCCCAGCGCTACAGCAGCTCCACCAATTGGCTCATCCTCGTAGACACAACCAACAACTATCTTGGGGTCTACAGGGGACGTGCCGGCGCCTGGAATCAAAGTAAGTTCTGGATATGTTCCACCGGCGCCTACAGTACCCCAACCGTCCTGGGTCAATACACGGTCACAGGCAAAGGGTATTCCTTTGGACATGGCTACACCTGTTACTACTACACGCAGTTCTATGGAGACTACCTCATTCACTCCAATACGTTTTACCAAGGCACTTTCAACATCATGGATGGAAGGATGGGCGTGAACATATCTCAAGGCTGCGTTCGACTTCCCCTCGACCGCGCCAAGTGGATTTACGACAACATTCCCTACGGCACCAAAGTTGTCACCTATAGATAGGAAGATGCCGATCGCTCTCTTCTCAGATGTCGCCCCTCTTTCCTCGCGGAACAGGCGGCACCAGTTTGCCCATCCGGTCCAAGACGCCCTTGCGATTTGCTACCCTTAACTACGTTCGACAAATGGACAAGAGGAGTTCGTTTAATATGCCCTCAAGAAACCAGTTTGAATTCAAGTCCCCAAGCTATGAGCTGAGAGAACCCCGCGTCTCCCCTGCGGCACTCTCCACGAAAACGCCCCGCTTTCGTTGCGATCAAGACGTGTGGAGCCAGCTCAAACCTTCTCAAAAGGAACATGCTCGCATCATCATTGCTGGCGATTTGCTCTGTCAGGAAAACATGATCGATGGGTATCGAACCTCGCACGGTGGCTTCGATTTCTCCCTCTGCTTCAGCCAGATTGAGGGGATTCTCAACTCGTCAGATTTGGCAATCGGCAATCTCGAAACTCCTATTGACGAAAACGCACCGTATCGTGGTGAGATTATCACCCATGAGGGTCCGTTCTATTGCAATGCCCCCCTCGAATACTTGGCAGCACTCCGCAATGCGGGTTTTGATGCCCTAACCACGGCAAACAACCACACCCTCGATGCTGGATACCATGGACTTGTAGCCACAATCGACAATGCACGGGAACTCGGCTTTATCCAGACCGGAACATTCAAGAACGCTGGCAAGAGGTTCTGTGTAGTCGACGTCTGCGGCATCCGCGTCGGGCTGACGGCTTTCTCCTTCACGTACAATCGCATGGACTGGAACCTTAAAAAAGCCGGACGAACGACTCTGCTCAATACCTACTCAGACAAACTGGCGAAGACGATCCTGAAAGAAATGCGGGACTGCGGAGTTGAGTACGCAATTTGCTTCCCACATTGGGGCAAAGAGTACAGTCTTGAACTGAATGAGAAGCAGATAGATGCAGCCTCCTCATTAACTCGCATGGGTTACGACTGCATCATTGGATCGCACCCCCATGTTTTACAGAAGTTCGACTATGTCAATAAGAAGCCAGTGGCCTACTCGGTAGGTAACTTAATCTCGCACCTCAACCTTGTTGAGAACAGGCGCAACGCACAGTACACCACCCTCTGCGCCCTGGATCTCAGCAAGAACTCGTCTGGCAACGTATCTGCACAAGTAAAGTTTATCCCGTGTCGCATTGCCAAGGATATCCAAGGCGCTCCATTCGTAGTCCTTCCTGCAACCCCGTCTCCTCTCGACCAAGCGGGAGACTCCCGAGAAACCCAAGAGAGAGTTGCAGCTTTGCTTAATGTTGATGAGAGTATGTTGGAACTATCGGCTCCACATTCTTCCTACGCTATCGGCAGTCAGACATGGAACGATGCTGTCAACAACCTTGCCAGTTCCCCAAAACACGAGCATAACGTCACTCTTCCCAGCACTCTCATCCCTGAAGACATTTGCCGTAAGCTGCAGGAGCACGGTTACTCCCCGGAAACCTGCACTCTCCAGAATAATTGCCTCATTACTGTCGAAAACAACGTCGCCGAGGCGCTTGGATGGATCGACTCGACTACTGTTGCTCGAATTCCCAAAACAGTCAATGAAAAGCCAGTCCGCAAGGCATCTAATTGTCTTGGAGAGCTCAAGAACACGAGAATCGTTTATGTTGGCGCCAATGTTCGCACTATTGCCGACAGGGCGTTCGCCGGCTCTCCTCTGCTCGAAAGCGCACGACTGTTTACCGGCCTCGAATCAATCGGCACAGAAGCTTTTGCCGACTGCCCCAGGCTCACGGGAATAATAATCCCTGATTCAACGACTAGCATCAGCAGCCGCGCTTTTGCAAATTGTCCCAAGCTGCTTAGCGCAAAGATCCCACCCAGCGTGGTAGACATTGCCTCAGATGCTTTTGAAGATAGCCCCAAAATCGCCATTTACGGAGAGAGAGGTTCTTTCGCCGAAGTCTATGCAAAACAGCACGGCATTAGCTTTACCCGAATGCCGCTGACGCGCGAGGGAAGAATAGGCGCCCGGCTATCGATAGACTGTCGGAAGGACAGAGACCGTCCGCTTCCGACGCCTTCGTCATCTGATCACCTACGATTGCCACAGGTTAAAATGGGGCCAATGAATGGTCCTCATGATCCGCACCCCGCCACCATTCGCTCTGTCTGCGCGGCACTCGGGGCACCGTTGCCTCAAGATGCGGTATGTGCATTTGCACCGTCACACTATCTCGGGGCAGATCGTTTTTCCGGATATCTCGGAGAAATTAACTATCTGCTTAAAGATAAGATGCCGCACGTAAGCTACAGAGAGCTAAAACGACGGTATCGAAATTTTGTCGAAGAATACCGCATGCAAAAAACCATGAGGCTAACCACCACCGATCTCACGGTTTATTTTGCTGACTACATCATGTACGCCTGGGATCGCGGCTTCGGTCATCATTGCTACTTCGTTTACGAGCTCTATAACAAGGAGCCCGAGGTACGCGACACTTTTCTGAATGCGGGATACCGGCGTCGCGTTGCAAAAGCGTGCACCCCCACCTCGCTTCGACACCTGTTTTCGAAAAGGGAGTTCAACGCCTTATTCCCCGATTACGTCCAACGCGACTGGCTCGTCTCGCAGACCTGTTCCTTTGAAGAATTCGAGCAGTTTGTCCACAAACATCCGCGGTTTTTTGCGAAGCTGCCCGATGGCGCGGGAGGCGCCGGAGCGCGCGTGGTCGATGCTTCAGATCGCGACGTAGCTGAAGTCTATAGAATGTGTCGCAGTGAGAAGCTCGTCTGCGAAGAACTTATTCAGCAATGCGACGAACTTGCAGAGTTCAACGCGAGCACGCTGAATACCGTGCGAGTGACTACTTTGCTCTGCGCTGACGGTACGCCTCGCATTACGCTGGCAACGGCACGTTTTGGCAGGTCTGGTAACGTTGCCGACAATTTCCATAGCGGCGGCGTTGGTGCAGTTGTCGACATAGAATCGGGCGTGATCATCTCCGAGGCAATCGACATGTATCACCAGCGGAGCCCCGTCCACCCAGATTCCGGAAAAGCGATTCTCGGGTTCCAGTACCCGATGTGGGATGAGATTAAAAAAGCGGTATTGGACTGTGCCAAGCGCATGCCAGAAACACGGCACATTGGCTGGGACATCGCTATCACCAAGAATCACACAATCGAGTACGTGGAAGGCAACTGCCTGCCAGGATTCGATGTAATGCAGTCCCCCGACCAAGTTGGCCGCAAGTTCATGTATGAACCGTATCTCTTCGATATTGAACGGCTTGCAGGAATTACCCCGACCAAGCTAGACCCAATCGTCATCGAGGAAGCGAAGCCCATCCGAGACGAGCTCCATGACCCCGAAGAGAAGCCAAAGAAGAAAGGGTTATTCAACAGGTTGTTCAGCAAGCGATGATAGGCAGAAGTTGACCAGCGAGCGAAGTGCGGCACTTAGCGCTTCGCTCGTCTTTTCTCCCCTCTCGCCTAGACATATTCGGTTCTGACTGTCTCTATTCGAAGATTGAGAAGCATAAGATGTGCCCTGTCATAGCAAAGAAGAAGCGCAGCGAAAGAGACCCTTCGTTTGACACCATAAAAGGCATCCTCATCGTACTCGTAGTGTTCGGCCATGGCTTATGGGCTTACCGCGACGAGTCGTTCATCGGTCCCGTCGTTCAGTTAATTTACTCCTTCCATATGCCGGCGTTCATCTTCATCTCTGGCTACTTCAGTAAAGACAGATTTGAGCCCTCTCTTTTTAAAGGGATAACCCAGATCCTCTTTGCATATATCATCTTCAACTCCATCATGATGCTCTACTGCTTTACTGTATACGGCACCACACCCAAGCTGCTCACTCCTTATTACTCTTACTGGTACCTGTTGGCACTAATTTGGTGGAGACTCTCTCTGCCCCTCATTGTTCGGTCGCCAATGGCGTTGCCCGCAACCATAGCGTTTTCTTTGGCAGTCGGATTCACTACGGACATCTCAAATCAACTCGCACTGTCTCGAACCATTGCGTTCTACCCGTTCTTCTTGAGTGGCTACTATTTCAATAAGCTGAACTTGAGAGAGAAGGTACGGGGCACACTGGGCTCCCCGCGTTCGTCGCTAGCTGGAGCCGCATTAATAGTTTTGGGCTCCGCCTTGGCGGTCCTCCTGATCGTGCGCATGGAGCTCAATACCGGAGACGAGCTGATGTACGCCTACGCCGACAATCGCACTATTGATATGCTTCGCCGACTTCTTCTTCTTTTGAGCGCGACGCTCATAACAATTGGTATCTTGATGGTAGTGCCTAGTCGCCCTGTCCCGATAATCACAAAAGCTGGGCGCCACTCTTTGACAGTCTATCTTTTTCACAGGTTTGTTTCGTTGACGTGTGCGGTGCTGTACCCTCTTGCCTCAACGGGATCCCTCATAATCGCAGCAATTTCTTCGATGCTGACGGTCATTATCTTTTCATCGGATTTTGTGGACCGACAATACCGACAATTTCAGAATCGGGCGCTCCAACGCGTAGCTTTCCATCACGGCGAGAAACAAAACGTCGGCCCAACGATCTTGATCCTGCTTGCCATCGCGGCAATTTTATGGCAAGCAACCTGCTGAACAAGCGCCCTGCTAACGACAGAGGCGCGATTACCAACGGAAAGCTCGCGGCAAGACTCTACTTGCCGCGAGCTGGTAGCACTGCCCTAACTCGATAAAAAAACTTTCTGGCTCGAAGCCCAATATCCAGCTTCCGGGGCAACAGCATGGCGAAGAACGGTACGCGATAACTCTTGGCAAACCGCTCCACAAAGGAGCCTTTCTCTCCATAGACCGTCACAGTATCGCTACCCTTAAACGCATCTGCTGCGATCTCCCTGACGCTAGGCGGTATCTTTACACTCAAGAGCGCGCCGTCGCGAGCAAAGCACTCGGAACCAATGCTTTTCACTCCCTGAGAAACAATCACGCCCGTGAGCTTTGGACAGTCGGCAAAAGCGCGGTCGCCGATGCGCTCGACCTCTGTGAACATGCGGACACTCTCCAGCTTCAGAAGTCCACGAAACGCATTGTTTCCGATCTCGCGAACATGTTTGCCTAGATAGATAACGCGCGCAGGCATACCATCATCAGCTGCGTTATCGCATACTCTGGTAACATCAAGTCCTCTTACGCTACTGGGCAGGGAAATAACACTGCTCGAACTGAACAGGCTAACAAGTTCGGCATGGTCCGAGAACTTGCGATAGACAGCGCTTCTGGTAACCACGTAATCAGCTTTGCCTTTGTAGCGCGCCTTCGCCTTCCGAGCCACCTTCCTCATTGCCTTAGTCGCCAAGAGCAGCTCCTCGTCTACAGTCGGCTCATTCAAGTTCTCAGCCTGCCTGCGCCATGCCTGTCCACCAACATCGCATCCATCGGTAACGGGAGCAGATAGATCAAGCACGTCGCCGCCGGCACCCATAATCTGCTGAACGCGTTTGAGCATTGCATCAAAATCAGACGACATTGATGACGGGATCTCAATGTTGGAACTCTTGGCAATGACTGCGAAGGGAGCTCCCCCGACATCGCGCGTAATGAAGCAAGGAATAAAGCGGGTAGAAACCGCAACCTTTCCGTTCGCGCCTCGCTCAAGCTCAAGTTCGGCAAGCACGGTGTAAGAAGCGTCCTTGCGCGCTTCTCCTTTGAGATTTAAATGTGAGATAAAGTTGCCTATCGAGTAGGCAACCGGCACGCCCCTCACAACCTCAAAAGGCTGCAACACATGGGGATGAGCTCCGATAATTGCGTCGTACCCCATATCAACAAGCTTGCGAGCGAGCTCCTGCTGCTTTGCAGCAACTTTTGTTGAATACTCGGTGCCCCAGTGTGGGATACACAGGGCAACCTCTACGCCCTTCTCGCGCATACGTTCTAGTACCGAACGCGCCCTGTCTACGCTCAGCATGTTGAGGAGAGTTTCCCGCGCCTCTTGTCGCAGGTTGCGATCCATGCGGTTAAAACCCGTGGAAAACGCCGCAATGCCAACCGTAATGCCTGCGACTTCCACAACTGCAAAACGCTCGTTGCCTTCTCGGAAAGTGCCTGTCTGGATGAAACCAAGACTCCGTGCATTGTCTATGGTCTCAAAGAGCCCGTGCACGCCGGCATCAAGCGTATGATTGTTGGCGGTGGTAAGGCAATCGAATCCGGCGTTACGAAGCGCAGCAAGATACTCTACCGGGGCGTTGCAAAAGAACGGCCCCTCATGCGTGAGAATCTCCCCGCGGTACGGCGCACACTCATCGACCGGCGTCTCGAGATTGCCAATCACGAGATCAGCGGCCTGCAGCACGGGACGAACCGCTTCGAAGCACAACGAGAAATCAAAGCGACCCGCCTTAGTCCGAAACGCCTCAGTCATACCCTCCTGACAGAGCAAATCTCCGGCTATGAGAACGCGAGCCCTGCCAGGACGTGCCCCCGGCAATGGAGACACAGGAACCCATCGTCCGTCGCTGAAAGAGAAGCGAGCAGGTGCAGCAGAAAGATCCTCTGGACTCATGCGAGGCTCGTGCAAACGATAGCTAGGCGCTTTGTATTCGTACTCGGAGGTCATCGACACTCTTCTCACTCTCGATGATTTCACTAAGAACCCTGCCAAGACCTTCTACTTGCGATGCGTTCTCACGCGGTTGTCAGCAAGCCAGCGATAGTACGCAACACGCCTGATCGCAACTTGGCCCAAATTGAAATCGGTAAACGGCAGGCTGTTGATCTCAAAGATATGCAGGTCGCCTTCGTCGGTGATAGCCGTATCGATTCCGAGAGTCATCATCTCGACGCCGCGCTTGCTTTCAAACCACGAGGGAACGATTTTCGCCATGCTCTTGAGGTCGCGCAGGATCTGCTGCCAATTATCTGGACGATTTGCCTTGAGGAACGGCTCGATCTCCGCCATTCCACCGCCCTGATTGATGTTGGAGATAATCGTCTGGCCGATACCAATACGCACCAGCATCGAGGCGATCTCCCACTCCCCTCTGCCGTTTTTCTCTACATGAACGCGGCAGTCGAAGGGATCTCCAGCAGCAGAACGAGAGGACACGTACTTCTGGGCCACATGCGCAGGCTTGATAAAATGCTTTTGGGTGTAGCGCTCGAATTCTTCGGACGTCAGACGGCGCTCGGACGTTTTGAAGCCAACCAAATAGGCCGTCTCACCGTTCTTCTCGCTTATGAGGCGAACGCGATGGACGCCCAAGCCGCGCTGCGAGAAGATCGGCTTAGCAACGACGTCTCTGTGCTTGTGCACAAAGCGCTCAAACTGACGCGCAGTCTTGATTGTTTCTGACGGGATAGCGTAGCGAGACACCGCCTCATCCTTGCGCATAAGATCTTGCAAACGTCGCTTGTTGATGCGATTCTTTCTAAGATTCGAGCACCAGCAATGCTCCTCGAAGTATTCGAGGGCGGGCTTGTTGTGCTTCCAGCACAAATTGGATGTGTCGATGATGTCGGGCACACGCGTGATAACGCGCTGCCAGGTGTCGGTACCGGGCTTGAGCATAAAACCGGTCACGCGCCCTTTGCGAACCTTAACCCCCTTGGGCAGATAAATCACGCCGAGCTTCTGGCTCGGCCCCATCATGGCCAGCGCTTTTGCCACCTCGTTGGGACTTGCGCCCGGACGCCATACACCCACCAAAGGTCGCCAGGGCTTCCATCCCATAGCGCGCCAGCCCTTTACAATGCGCTCTGCTCCCCTGATCTTCTTATTCTCGCTCATACGCTCCCAGCCTATTATTGCTCTTGCACCGCTTAACTATAGTAGTTTTATCCGCACAGGCAGAATACGACCACCTAATCGTGCACGAATATGCTCGACAGTGCTGGAACGGGCCAACATTGTTGCATGTGGCCGTTTACAGCAAACAGACCTGATCGCTTTTTCAGGCGCCAATCGACATTGCTGGTTACTATAGATAGTTGTGTCCAGTAATAACATCGTCCGAATGCATCGGGCGCCATATGCGGAATGGAGCAGCCCATGAAGGAAGCAGTAGCGTCCCAGCAACTCGATCCCGGCGGAAACAAGAAGTTTTATGCCCTTCCCCTCGTCCTACTTATGGCAGCCCAGATTGGCACCTCGGGCGACAACGGAACGTTGTCGATCGCAACGGGTGCAATCACCACCGCGCTTGGAGCCAGCACGTCAGAGATCCAGATGCTCAATACGGTGTACTCGCTCGTAGCAGGAGCATGTATGATCGTAGGCGGCATGCTGGGAACTATCCTCGGTTGGAAACGAAACTTCCGCATCGGCGCGGCGCTTGCGGCGATTGGCGAGTTTGCCGCTGCCTTTGCCCCAAATATGTTTGTTCTCACGTGGTGCGGCCGATTGCTCGTAGGTCTCGGGGCAAGCCTTCTCATCCCTTCCATGCTCGGCCTTGTTCCCAAGATCTGGCATTCTGAGCAGCATCGCGCTATCGCATATGGCGGCGTTGCCTCCGCTTCGGGAATCTCCATCGTATTCCCCATCGTTCTGGGAATTCTTCTCGATGTTACCGGTTTCCGCTTCACCTTTGGCGTACTCGGAACCTATTTTCTGGTCGTTCTCCTCGGCTCATTCAAACTTCCCGCCATCAATTCCGACGCGCAGAGCATGCGCTTCGACGGCATTGGCGCCGGCCTTGCTGCGAGCGGTCTCTTCTTCCTCATCGTCGGCCTTTCCAACATCACAAGTTGGGGTCTGTTTATCGCGACCTCCGCAGCACCGTTCTCCATTGCGGGAATCTCCCCCGCGCCTCTCCTCATCGTCCTCGGTGTCATTTTGCTTGCCGCGCTCGTCCGTGTCGAAAGGGACATCGAAAAGAGCCACGGCGGCTGCCTCCTGCCGAGCGCCTTTCTGCGTGAGCCACAGGTCCTCACTGGACTTTGCGCTTGCACGGTAAGCTTCTTCTTTATGGGCATGCAGATTATCTTGGTCACGCCGTACCTGCAGGTAGTCATGGGCATGTCGGCTCTGACCACGAGCGTCGTCTCAATCGTGTACGGCATTACCATGTTCGCCGCATCTCTGGGCATTGCGCGCGTATTCCCCACCGTGAAGCACAAGACGGTCCTTCTCGTCGGCTACCTAGTCGTGCTTGCATCGATCGTGCTGCTGGCGCTGTCCTTTGTGCCGGGAGGGCTCAGGTTGCCCCTCATGGTGGCAGGATTTGCACTTGCGGGCTTTGGCGCCGGCGCCGTAGCCTCACAGGCAGGCCCCATTATCTCCCTTGCGCTCGATGAGCGAAACGCAGCCCAGTCCGGAGGTGTCCAGGCAACGTGCCGCAATACGGGTCAGGCAATCGCCGTCGCGCTGTTGGGAACCATTATGCTGTCCTGGATTTCAGGGGCCATGGAAACCGAACTCCCCCGCATCGAAGGAGTAACGTCTGAGGCCTCGCAAACGGTCTTAGCTACGCCCCTCCAGCTTGAAAGCGACAACAGTTTCCAAAAGCGCTGGGAGGGAACCGGCGTTTCGGAAGAAGCGACTTCGGAAGCCACCTCGCTGTACCAACAGGCGCGCGTGGACGGCATTAGGGCTGCCATGGCAACATCGTTCTGCATTTGCCTCGCCGGTTCTCTGACAACGAGACTGGTAACCAAGGATCGCTCGAGCGCGAAGTAAGCGCTTTCGCACCTTATCAGCAGTGACTTTATCAATCAGGAGCTTGAAATGAAACTCTTCTTTAATGCGACGTTCGTCCCCATGACCTCAGAATCCGATCGTGCCGAAGCTCTTGTATCTGACGATTCGGGCACAATCGTTTTCTGCGGAAGCCTAGAAGACGCAAAGACCATTGCGCCCGAGGCAGAATTCGTTGACCTTGACGGTGCAACCGTCCTCCCTGGCTTCATTGACCCGCATAGCCACTTCACGATGACCGCACAGGCCCTCGCCTACATCCAGCTCGGCAGCGCACGCAACATTCCTGAGCTTCTCGACCTGATGCGCCACGGGATTGAGGCTCAGGGCATCGGTCCAGACGGCGTTGCCGTCGGTATGGGGTACGACCAAAACGCCCTTCAAGAAGGCAGACATCCTCTTGCCAGCGAACTCGATACCGTTTCCTCTAACATCCCTGTCGTCATCAACCACGTCTCGGGGCATTTAGGGTCTGCCAACACCCTCGCCTATCAGCTCGCGGGCATCTTCCAAGAGACGCCCGACCCCGAAGGCGGTCATTACGTACGGAACGCTCAAGGAGCCCCAGCCGGCCCCTGGGAAGAACCCGCAGCACTTGCGCCTATCAGCGCGCGCGTAATAGCACCGCGCTTCTCGATCGACTACGATCGCCTGCTCGACGGAATGCAAGATCTGTATCTCAGATATGGCATTACCACGTGCCAGGACGGAGCTTCGGGCGGCGATGCATGGGAGGCGCTCCTCAGGTGGGGCGACAGCGCAAACAGACTGGCGCTAGACGTGGTCGCATACCCGGTAACGGCAATGGGGCTGTCGGCCCAACGCACGTGCGAGCAGAACCCAGAGTACGATGCGTCAACTTACAAGGGAAGGCTGCGCATAGGCGGACACAAAATGATTCTTGACGGCTCTCCTCAGGGTCGGACAGCCTGGATGTCGAAGCCTTACCTTCCCGATGGGCCGGACGCCGATCCCAACTACTGTGGCTTTGGAGCCATGAACGACGACATGGTATACGGAGTATGCCGCCAAGCCATCGACACTAACCATCAGCTTCTCACGCATTGCAACGGAGACGCCGCGGCTGATCAGCTGCTTCGGTGCTACCGAAAAGCGCTGAACGACTCCCCCAACCCTGATAAGCACCTTCTGCGACCCGTTATGATCCATTGCCAAACCGCACGTGAAGACCAGTATGACCAGATGGCAGAACTGGGCATGATACCCTCGATTTTCTCGAGTCACATCTGGTACTGGGGCGATGTACACCTTAAGAACTTCGGCAAAGAACGCGGATCGCAGATCTCTGCGTGTGCTTGGGCAAAGGATCGCGGCCTGCGCTTTACCCTGCACAACGACACCCCCATCGTCCCGAACGACATGATGCTGTCGGTCTGGAGTGCGGTAAACCGTCGCACCAAGAACGGCGTTCAACTTGACAGCTCCCTGTGCGTGAGCGCCTACGATGCTCTGCTTGGTGTTACGGCAAATGCTGCGTATCAGTATGGCGAAGAGGATCGCAAGGGCACGCTTGAAGTGGGCAAGCTCGCCGATCTGGCAGTCCTGGATCGTAATCCGCTTGAAGTACCTGCGGACGAGATCCGAACTATTCAGACCCTTAAAACGATCAAAGAGGGGACGGTTGTCTGGGATAAGGCCAGCGCCTGATCCATACCTGAGAGCTATCGTCTACGGAACGCCCGAGCAACCGGCGCCCTATGCGACACGACTTCGATTAAAGCATTCAGCAAAACAACGCCGAGAAGGGCCGCTGACCTTCTCGGCGTTGCTGCTCTACATCAGCCAACGCCCCGTTATCGACCGATAGACGTGCAGAAAGCGTCGAAAGTCAATCAGCAAGCAAGTCCCACTCGAAGCATTTCCAAATGCCTCGTAAGCACCCCACCCCAGCAACGACTCGCTTTTTGCCTGTCGCTTTTACACAAAAGATGTAGGTGTCCGCACTGAATGCCATCCTAAGGGCGCAGGCAGCAAGCCTTATCCATTACGGCTGAGTCATCACAACACTGATCTTCAGTCATTGTTCAAACCATTCCCTTCAATTTTAGCTATGTCTAAAGTATTATAAGAGAGGAGGAAGGGCTGCGTAATACATGGGCGATACGAAGGCATTATCTCGACGGCGAACATACTGCGTGGATGTATGCGCTAGGCAATCCGAGCGGCAAGGACTTTATGGATCGTTGTCTGGCAAAAGATCCCAAGCGCGCACAACGCATCGCGGTGACTGTCAGGCGCATTATTGACCGAGGGTGCGCATGGGCTTTCGCAAGCGAGACTATGAAGAGGCTCGTCCTTGGCAAGGGAAAACTCGCCAAATTTGAGGTTCGCATAAAGGGTGGGTTGACCAGAATTGCCGCGTACCTCCACTTGAATGAAATACCGATCTATTTGTTCGACTTCGACACTCACCAAGGCTCGCAAAGCAACCTCCCTAGACGGCATATTGAACACGCGCTCGAACTCGCGACAATTGCCCGAGAGTGCTGCGAACATTACGACTTCTCGAACGATATAAGGAGGCTGAATGAACGATTTTGAACAGGGAGCCGATATGTCGTATCTGGAAGATGTGGCTCCCGATCCCGCTGATCTCGCGTGGGACCATGCCATGGACATCTCCGGGTCAATCTACGCACGACTTAATGAACTCGGCATGAGCAAGAAGCGTTTTGCCGACGTCTTGGGCGTAACACCGGGCAGGGTAAGCCAGATCATCAAGGGTGATCCGGGCATGACGCTCAAAACGCTTGCAAAGATCGAAGCAGCGCTGGGGATTCGTTTTGACCAAGGATTCTCCTATTTCCCAGAACCGCGAACGGAAGCCGCTGTTGCAGCAGCTCCGGTCTCAGAGTCCGAGACAAGCCCGGCTAACGCACATGACCGGAAGATCGATAACCTCGAACTCGCCTCTTAAAGACTTTGGCCATCGTACAGAGAGACCTCTCCCCAACACCGAACAAAGCAAAGCGGCGCGATCGCTACGAAGCCTGATCCTGGCAAGCAGCCCGCGGCCGCTCCCCCGTCCCGGTCCAAATCCAGCCCGCAACGAGCAATCCTACGCCGGCGGCCATGAGCGCGGGCAGCGAGAACGGCAACACTTCCATGATGTAGGACGAGGCGTTTACGGCAAAGTGAACGGCAACGCAGCAGCCGAGACGTCGGTAGCGCAACCATACGCCGCCGAGCACAAGGCCGATCGCAAACGCGTACGCGCCCTGCGTGATATTGCCGTGCAGCACCGCAAAGAGCAGCGCCTGCAGCACGTTTGCCATCCACACGCGCGGCAGCGCCCGACGTGCGCACGCAAAGGCCACCCCGCGGCAGAGAACCTCCTCCACCACGGGCGCGCCGAGGGCCGTTGCCAAAATGGGCAGCAGGGCAACGGTGCCGAGATCCCCAGCGTTCATGACCTCCGTATACTCCTGTTCCAGCTGCGGGAGCAGCGCGAACGCAAACGACAACGCCACCGAAACCGTCAGCTGCACGCCCAGCCCGAGCATGATGAGGCCCGCCTTGTTGCGCGGGCTCACCGGCCTTGGGGAGAACTCGTCGGGCAAGACGTATGCCGCAGCAGCGGACGCAGCCATCGACCGCAGTGCCATGCCCTGTTCCGGAGCCGGCACCGGGGTAAGCGCGGGCAACGGATCCGGGTCTCTCTGCGCCGCTTCATGAGACGGGCAGGTCTGCGGCAACCTTGCAGACGCTGCACTCGGCGCCGCCTCGTTGAGCGCAGATGCGGGCTGCTGGACCGCTTGGCCCCCAGGCGCCGCGCAGATGCTCTTCTCTACCCGGTCTGCCGCCTGGTCTGCAACGGTTGACCCACGGCCGCCTGGCCCCTCGGCGCTGTCATACGAGAGAACCTCGACCTCCCCGGCAACGCACTGCTCGCTGACTTCATCGCCTGGCACCACGCCGCCCGCGTGCCCCATCTGTCCGGGTGCCCCCGGCGCTGCCACAGCTGAAGAATCGGCAACCGTCAGCTGCCGACCAGACGCATCAGCCGCGTTGTGCGCTACGCGTCGGCGCCTCTTGAGGCACCGCCACCACGGATACGCCACGGCAAGCGTCATGATCTGCGCCATGAGCAGAACCGACGACAGGCTGCCCATGTACAGCTCCTCCGCCGCTGCCGCATCACCGCTCGCCGCCACCGCAGCTTCAACCGAGAACGCCACCGCCGCCACAAGCTGAAGCGCCACGAACACGCACGGCACGAGCAGGGTCAGCGCAAGCCACCCGACTCTCTTCAGCACTCCCATACGCCCGTCCCCTCTCTCGCGTCGCTACGCTCTGCATACCCGCCTTGCCGGTCGGCTAATACCGGAACTTCTCGCCTGTCGCCGAGTTTTCCACAAGCGGCGGACGCACGTGCAGACGGGTACTAGCCGCTCAACTGCGGTTCTTTCTCCACAACTACAGTCGCGAGGACGGCGTTTTGTTTGACCGGCCCGGACTTTCTGAAATTCTTCTCAGCCGCACCGCCAACCGCCGTACGCTCCGAGTATGGCTCTTGTTCTTTGCGACATAGCAGCGCTCGACTTCTGGCTCGGCGATTGCCCCGTTACCCGGACGATCGCCCCGGCCTCCCTCTGCTCCTGGGTCAACGGCATCACCGCCTCGGGCCCCTTGCCAGAGCAGCAGCTCACCCGCCTTGGCATCAACACCCGCCCCGTGCACGTGCTGGTGCCCCGGCGCTCGGACCAGCGCATGAACGCCAGCGTCATCGCTCACTACGCTTCACCTCCGTATCCGGAAGGCACGATCACACGACTCACCCGCGACGTCTACTCGCTGATCCCCCTCGCCGCCCTAATCCGTAGAGCGCCCAAGCTCGACGACGTCGAGATTCTTCTTTACCTGTACCGTATCCTTGCGCGATACCGAACCTACAAAGGCAGCCTGTACGAACGCCCGCCGCTCATGACTCTTGGCCAAATGGCCGAATACCTCAGCCGCACAACGAGAACTCATGGGATCAAACGACTCAAGCTCCTTGCGCGCTACGCTCAAGAAGGCGCCCGATCGCCTGAAGAGGCAAAAGCGGCCATTATTCTCGCCCTTCCACCAACACAGGGAGGATACGGCCTGCCGTTACCCATACTCAACCCGCCAATTAGCGCTGTCCGGAACGGTGCCGCCGAGAAACGATATCCCGATCTTTTCTGGCCCTCTCACCGTATCGTGCTCGAGTACCAGAGTACCGAGTTTCACGCCGACACCGAGCGCATTGGCCTAGATGCCGCACGACGCACTCACCTGCAAGAGGCGGGATACACTGTGTTCGAGCTCACCAGCTACCAAACAAAACAACAAGAAGAGCTCGACTCACTCGTAGCCGCGCTCAGACTGCACATGCAACTCCCGTCGAAAAGCCGAACTCCCGAGCAGCGCCAAGCCAACGAGAGGCTTCGAGCCCGTCTCTTTGGCCGCCCGTGGTAGAAATGCGTTGTGACGAGAACCTCTCGCACCGGCAAACCTCCCTGTCGCCGCGCTCATATCCGACCTGCATGCCCATCCCACCCGAAAGTTCATGAACTTTCGGAGGCCCAACGAGACGCCAACTGGGGTTTTCTGACTTTCATGCACGATTGTTCATGAACTTTCGTGCACGAAAGTCAGCCCTCCCACCGATACCCTAGGAATGATGCCCCCGAGTCAACCGGATCAGGCGTTACCGCAGGTCGTACTTGCGGCGGACGCGCTCGAGCTTGCGGTGCCACGGGGCGTACAGAACGGCGAGAAACACCACGGTCGACACGCCGTGCGCCAGGTCGAATGGGAGCGCGGCCGCATATACCAGCGCCGCCTGCGCGAGGCTCTGTGGGTGATAAAACCCGATGATGCTCCACGAGTTGAGGATGAGGCCGTAGAGCGGCCCCGACACAAACCCGAACACGTAAAGAGGCAGCATGTGGAGAAAAGCGCGCAGAGAAGCGCCCCTAGGGCGAGCCGTGCCCGCTGCCCGAACAGTCGACGCCCCCCGAAACGCCCCCGCGCGGGCAAGCAGCCCCGCCAGATAGCCGACCATGCCCCAGGCGTACATCTGCCAGGGCGTCCACGGGCCTTGGCCGAAGAAGAAGTTCGACGCGAGCGCCGCGAGCGCCCCCACCATAAAGCCGCTGCGGCGCCCGAAGACGGCACCCGCGATGATGGCGATGGCCGAAACCGGCTTGAAGTCGGGCACCGGCGCAAAGAGCACGCGTCCGGCTGCGGCGAGGGCGGCGAGCACGGCGGCCGGCATGATGTCGCGCAGGCGCGGGGCAGAGGCCTCAAAGCGCCCGAAGAACACGGCGAGTGAAGCAACCACCACAAAAAACGAGAGCAGCGCGCTCTGGCCTACGCCGGTTGCCGCGCAAAACCCCAGCACAACAGGCACGGCGAGAAGCGCGACCGCCTCGAGCGCCGCACCCGCCGCACGGCGCGCAGCGGCACCGCGAGCAGCAGGAGCGCCGGAAGATGCGGGGGACGTGGCAGAAGGGCGGGCGCCGGGGCGGGCGCTCTTCTTCTCCTCACGGGGAGCACCTGCGCTTACACGCCCCAAAGACCGTGGCGCCCCGCTCATGGCTGCCGCCCTTCGCAAGCCGCAAGCGCCCCGAAGAAGCGGGACCGGTCGTGCGGGCGGTACACGAGGTTGCGCGCGAAGAAGGTTGCCGAGGGCTCCGTGCAGGCAAGCTCGCCGTCAAAAAGCATCGAGACCTCGTCGGCCACCGCGTAGGCAAAGTCGAGATCGTGGGTTACGAGCACCACCGTGCGCCCCTCCGCCGCAAGCGCGCGCACCATATGCGCGGCATCGGCGCAGGCAGACGCGTCGAGGCCCTTGGTGGGCTCGTCGAGAAAGAGCAGCTGCGGGTCGGCGAGCAAGAGCTTTGCGAGCGCAAGCTTTTGCTGCTGGCCGCCGGAGAGATCGTACGGGTGCCGGTTCTCTAACCCGTCAAGGCCGAAGCGTGCGCACACGCGCCGCTCGTCCTCGGCAGTGTAGCCGCACCGCGCGCGCCATTCGGCGAGCTCCTCGGCAACCGTGTCGCACACCAAAAGCGCCTTGGGATCCTGGGGCATGAGCACCTGGCGGTCGGCGTGCGGGCTCAGCACGCGGCCGTCCTGGGGCTTGAGCACGCCGGCCATGAGGTGCAGCAACGTGGTTTTGCCGCAGCCGTTGCCGCCTACGAACGCGTGGACGGTACCCGGGCTCACGCGCACGCTCAGCCCGCGCAGCACCCACGGGTCGCGGCGGCCGTACCTAAAGAAGGCGTCCTTGACGAGAAGCGCGGGGGTCGAGGGGGTCGAGGGGGTCGAGGGGGTCGAGGGGGTCGAGGGGGTCGAGGGGGTCGAGGGGGTCGGCTCCTGCCCAACTGCAAGCGGCACGCGCACGGCGGCGCGCTCCCCGAGGGGCGGCACATACCCGAGCTCAACGCGCTGTGTCACGTAGGGCTCCGCGTCCTCGGGAGCGTGCGTTGCCATGACGACCGTAGTGCCGAGCTCGCGGTTTACACGGGCAAGCATGAAGATGAACTGCCGTTGCGCGTTGGGGTCGAGCTGCGCGGTGGGTTCGTCGAGCAGCAGCAGCCGCGGCCGCAGCGCAAGCACGGCAGCCAGGTTCACAAGCTGCTTCTGGCCACCCGACAGCGTCTCGGTGGCGGCGCGCATAACGGGCTCGATTCCAAAGAAGTGCGCGACCTCGGCAATGCGGCGGCGCATCTCGTCCTGTCCCATGCCGAGATTCTCAAGGCCAAAGGCAAGCTCATGCCACACGGTGTCGCACACGATCTGCGCGGCGGGATCCTGCATAACGAACCCGATCTGCTCCGCAGACTCACGCGCCGTAAGGCCCGCAACCGCAACGCCGTCCTCGAGAACCGCGCGTCCGAGCACGCGCATGCACCCGCGCTTCTCGCCCGCAGGGGCAAGCTCGGGCTTGAGCGCGCGCAGCAGCGTGGTCTTGCCGCAGCCGGTGGGACCCACAAGCACGCAGAACGCGCCCTCTTCAACCGAGAACGACACGTTGCTGAGCGCCCATCCGCTCGTCTGCTCGGTATCGTGTGCGGCAACTCGCCCGGCATCGGCGCCGGCGGCCCCCATGTCAAAGCTTGCTCCCCGCCCCTCGCCAGGGTAGGCAAACGAGAAGTTCTCTACTTGGACGATCGCCACTGCCACGCCTCCTTTGCCTGCAGCACAACCGGCACCGCCATAAGCGCCGCGTACGGAAGATAACCCCACCACACGACCAGCACGCTCAGCGTGGGATAGAACGCGTACTGCCCGCACGCAAGCGCCACGAGCGGAGCGTTGACCGCCGCGAGCGCAAGCACGCACGCGAGCACGGCGGCGTCGGCCGCCTTGACCCTGAAGCGCCGATAGCTCGTGCGCCGCGCACCGCACCCGTAACCGCGGGCGCGCATGGCGTCGCTGCGCACCAGACCGTCCTCCATGCCCCATCCCATGAGCACGCTCACCGTGCGCATGCGGTCGCGCGCCTGCTCCCGACGACCCCGCGGCGCAGCCGAGCTCGCGGCGTCCTGAACGGCGGCGATCTTGCGCCCGCGGCTCACGAACTGCGGGATGAGGCGCAGCACCTGCGAGACCATGGTCACGAGCACCGGCGCCACGTTGCCAAACAGGGCCATGCTGTTCTCGCTGGTCATGCAGGCGGCGTAGCTCGTAAACCACACGAGCACCGCGGCAAGCATGCCGCCCGAGCACGCGCCGTAAAACAGTGACTCCGCATACACCGCGCGCGAGCCCAGCCGCATGATCTCCGTAGAGCCCGAGGCCGAGAAGAGCGGGTTGACCACCGTCACCAGCGCCACGAGCGGCAGCGCCCATGCAAGCGAGCGCGCAGCCGCTCCGGGGCCCCGCGTCACGCATGCACAGGCAAGTGCGCCGGCAAGCGAGAGCACAACGTAGACGGGTTGCAGCGCCGCCATAGCAACCGCGATGCAGCACGCAAGGTAGGCAAACGCCACCGCCGGATGATATGTCTCAAACACGTTGCTCAGTACGTCTCCTGACAAACGGGCTTGCCTGGGTCAGCCAAGGGCACGCGCGACGCGAACGCCCGCCCCGGCATGCGCGGACGTGAGCGCCGGGTCACACTGCCCACGGTGCCTGGCACCTGCACCTAAACGAGAAGGACGGACCCGAAGGCCCGCCCCTGCTCTCGCTTGCGCGTGCCGGCTTACTCGAACTCCTCGCCGGTGCTGTAGATCCAGTTGACCGTGTCGCCGTCGGCAAGCTCGATCTTGTCGCACGACTCCTCGGCCATCTCGCCGTTGATGTCGAACATCCAGCCGCTCATGTCGCCGTGGTCGCCAGCTGCCAGGCCGTCGATACCCTCGACGTACATGCCGTACTCGCTGTCGCTCGCGTTGACCGAAAGGCCGGTGGCAACGAGCGCGTCGTAGGCCGTAGCGCCCTCGTCAACGGCAACCTCCTGGTCAAACGACACCAAATCGTCGGCTGCGGAGGAGTCCACCGTCACCGTCACGAGGATCTGGCCGTCCTCGGCAACCGCCGCGGCAGAGCCCTTCTCGGCAGTCGCAGCGCTGCCTGCGGCAGAGCCGGTGCCTGCCGTGGTCTGCGTGCAGCCGGCAACGCCGAGCACAAAGGCAACGGCAACGGTAGCGAACAGAGCTGCAAGGTGGGCGCGCTTCTTGAGCGCATGGTTGGTTCCGAGCATGCGGACACCTTTCTTCCAGGACCCCGGCCGCCAAGCGCGCCGTGGCAGCCCGCACCACGAGCTGCAGACGGAGGGGCGATCCGACTCATCGTCACCTGGCCGCGCTTACCGCCCGATACGGCGGACTCGCACGCGCGACCATCGGAATCACGGTTACTGGTATAGCCGGGGACTCGCACCCCGATTCCCCCAAGCAGGTTATCACCGAGAGCTTCTCGGCTGCATCGCAGGTTGCCGCGGCAACCCCTCCTGCCCGCGTGTCTCCACGCCATCCGTCAGGTCAAAATGAATATGTGAGTCCCAGTCTATCAGAGAACGGTGGCGAGAAGTACGAAGCGAGAAGGACGGGGTCGTCCTCGGGCGGGGCGGGCGCCCCCTTCCGGTGGGAGCGCCGCGCCCATGATGCGGACCCAAACGGACGTTCTCGCGCGCCGAAGCGTCCGTTTGGGTCCTTATCTCGCGCGCCGAAGCGTCCGTTGGGTCCTTGTCTCGTGGAGAAGTCCCCCCTCTCTCGCAAACGGCAGCCGGGGTATGCGCCCGCCGGACCGTGATCGAGCATCAAGCAAGCGCAGGCAAAGGCGCGAGAAGAACAACCGTATAATGTGGGGCAACCTATGATCGAGGAGCTTATGAGCAAACAGAACCGCCGCGACGCGCAGCGCAGCAAATCAAAAGCCTCCGCTCACGATGTCGAGAACTGCGCCCACAGCACGCGCCCCGGCAACGGAGCCGAGAAGCGCCGCGCCAGCGCAAACGCCGGTGTCAAACCTCCCAAGCGCCGCTCGGCCGCCGCAACGCGCGCCCACGCGGCGCTGCCCCCGCGCAGCGCGTTTCTCCCGGTGAGCCGCGCCGATATGGAGGCGCGGGGCTGGGACCAGTGCGATTTTGTCTATATCTGCGGCGACGCCTACGTGGATCATCCGAGCTTTGGCATGGCCATTATCACGCGCATTCTCGAAGCGCACGGCTACAAGGTCGGCGTGATCTGCCAGCCCGACTGGCGCGACCCTGCGAGCATCGCCGCCCTCGGCGAGCCGCGTCTGGCGTTTCTCGTTTCGTCGGGCAACATGGACTCCATGGTCAACCATTACTCGGTGGCCAAGCACCGCCGCCGCACCGACGCCTACACGCCGGGCGGACAAGCCGGTGCGCGTCCGGACCACGCGGTGAGCGTCTACGGCAACCTGATCCGGCGCACGTTCAAGAACACGCCCATCGTGCTCGGCGGCATCGAGGCGAGCCTCAGACGCCTCGCGCACTACGACTACTGGCAAGACAAGCTCAAGCGGTCGGTGCTTCTCGACTCCGGAGCCGACCTGCTCGTCTACGGCATGGGCGAGCACGCCATCGTCGAGGTGGCCGACGCGCTCGACGCCGGGCTGCCCGTTGACCAGATCACCTACGTTGCGGGCACCGCCTACCGCGCGCGCTCGCTCGACGAGGTGTACGACGCGGTGGTGCTCCCCAGCTGGGACGAGCTCGAGGCCGACCGGCTTGCCTATGCGCGCAGCTTCAACGTGCAGTACGAGAACAGCGACCCCATAAGCGGCAAGCGCCTGGTAGAACCCTATCCGCACAGCGTGTACGTGGTCCAAAACCCACCCGCCGCGCCGCTCACCACACCCGAGATGGACGCCGTGTACGCGCTGCCTTACACCCGCTCGTACCACCCCGACTACGAGGCGGCGGGCGGCGTGCCGGCGCTCAAAGAAGTCAAGATGAGCCTCATCTCAAACCGCGGCTGCTTTGGCGAGTGCTCGTTTTGCGCCCTCACGTTCCACCAAGGGCGCATCGTGCAGACGCGCAGCCACGAGTCGCTTATCCGCGAGGCCGAGGTCATCACACACGACCCCGAGTTCAAAGGCTACATCCACGACGTGGGCGGTCCCACGGCAAACTTCCGCCAGCCCGCCTGCAAAGGCCAGCTCAAGCGCGGTGCCTGCGTAAAGAAGCGCTGCCTATGGCCCGAGGTCTGCCGTCAGATGAACGTGAGCCACCGCGACTACGTGTCGCTGCTGCGCAAGCTTCGCGCGCTCCCCGGCGTCAAGAAGGTCTTCGTGCGCAGCGGCATTCGCTTTGACTACCTGCTCGCCGACCCCGACCCCAACGAGATCTTCCTCGCCGAGCTCTGCGCCCACCATGTGTCGGGCCAGCTCAAGGTGGCGCCCGAGCACGTAAGCGACGCCGTGCTCTCGGTCATGGGCAAACCGAGCCGCGCCGTGTACGACCGCTTTTGCGAGAAGTACCGCCGTATGAACGAGAAGCTCGGCCTCAAGCAGTACCTCGTCCCCTACCTCATGAGCAGCCACCCGGGCTCTACCATGAAGGAGGCGGTCGAGCTTGCCGAGTACTGCCGAGACCTGGGCTATATGCCCGAGCAGGTGCAGGACTTCTACCCCACTCCGAGCACCATGAGCACGTGCATGTACTACACCGGGGTCGATCCGCGCACTATGAAGCCGGTCTACGTTCCCAAGAGTCCGCACGAGAAGGCGCTCCAGCGCGCGCTCATCCAGTACCGCAAGCCCGAGAACTACCCCCTCGTGCGCGAGGCGCTCGAACGCGCCGGACGCCAAGACCTTATAGGCTACGGGCCCAAGTGCCTCATCCGCCCCGTGCCGCCGCATGGCGTGCGCGAGGGCAAGCACGCGGGTGCGGGCGGCGGCGGACGCAAGGGGCCTCATGCGTCATCGGGCCGCGCAGGTGGCGGCAAGAAGTCGTTCAGCCGTGGCAACGGCAGAGGACCCGCGCACGGCAAGCGCGGCAGCCAGGCCGCAGGCCGCAACCGCGCCGGCCAGGGCCGCGAAGCCAACCGCGGCGGGCACCGCGGCTAGTCTTAGGCAAGCGGGCCGCAGTACTCGGCGCCTGAGCGCAGCACGCTCTCGCGCACGAGCACGTCCATGGCATCCAGGCAGCAGGGCGGCACCTCATGGTCGCGCTTGTACACCGAAAGCTCCGTGCAGGCGAGAATCACGGCGTCGCAATGCTCGACCTCCACAAGCTCCTCCACCACCCGCCAGAACTTCTGCGGGTCACCGGAACGACCCGCCTTGATCTCGTTGTAGATGAGCGACATGACGTCGTGCTGGCGCAGGGGCGACGGCGCCACGGCCTCCACGCCCGCCGCCTCGCATTCGCGCGCGTAGATGCCCGTGCGAATGGTACCGTCGGTCGCCATGATACCGATACGGCGCACGGGGCGCTCGGGCGTGCCGAGATGCGCGCAGGCGTAGCGCACCGCCTCGCGCGGCATGTGGATGATGGACGCCGAGGTCGCCGCCTGGGCAGCATCGTAGAAGTAGTGCGATGTGTTGCACGGAACAGCGATGTTCTCAACGCCGAGCTCACCGAGCGTGCGCGCGTCGGCGGCGAGCTCGGCTGCCACCGCAGCGGTGTTGCCGGTCAGAATGGCCTCGGTGCGGTCGGGCATAGACGCATGGCTCAAGATCACGAGGTCGATGTGCTCCTGGTCCGAAGAGGCAACCGTTGCCGCCGTGACCTCTTCGTAGAAGTACACCGTGGCCTCGGGGCCCATGCCGCCGATCACGCCGAGCTTTGCCTCCATGCGCCTCTCCTCCGTCCCCTGCCGCTGTTGCCGCCTGTCGCACGCCCCGAGCCCATGCCCGAGCGCTTAAGCCGCCGGCATACCACATCGCAGCCTGCGTTTTAGAACGTGAAACTTATTGTACCCAAGAAGCGCCGCCGCTCCGAGAAGCGACGGCGCTCCGTAACCATCCGTGAACAGGCTCTTCATGCGGCAGTCGCGAGTTCCGGCGAGAAGCACCCGGCCTCGCGCCGCCTCGCCCGCCGCCGCAGGCAAAGGCGCGCCTATCCGCGGTAGTACCTGTCGAAGTCCTTGTTGTAGCCCAGGTAGGTGTGGACCATGCGAAGCGTGCGGTTGAGCCCGTTGTCGCCCTTCATAAAGACCGGGTTCACGTGCTTGCCAGCACGCCACAGGTCGAGCGCCTGCTTGCGGTTCTTGGGGTCCTTCACGTGCTTCTTGATCACGCTCTTGGGAACCACGGACCACAGATGAGGCTCCTTGGGCGTCTCGAACGCAAGCTCATGGCCGTAGATCCAGTCCTCCACGTAGTACTTGGCCACGTTGAGGCCCGAACCGGTAACGTAGTAGTTGCTGCGACCCTGACGCGTGTTGAAGTCGAGGAACTTGAACTTGCCGTCGCGCTGGTCGTACTTGACGTCAAAGTTGGCATAGCCGCGGTAGCCCAGATCCTCGAGCAGGTCCTTGATGCCGGCGAGCGGGCCGAGCTCGGGCTCGGTCACGATCACGGCGTGGTTGCCGCCGGCGTGCGGCGCGTGCTCCTCCAAGAGCACGTGCCCCAGGCACATCATCTTGACCTTGCCCGCGCGGTCGGAGTAGGTCGTGAGCACGCGCATGTACTCGTCGTTGCCCGGGATCATGTCCTGGATGATAAGGTCGTCGCTGTAACCCGAGGCGTAGATGTCGCGGATGACCTGCTGCATCTGCTCGCGCGTGTCGATGATGTAGACCTTGTACTGCGTGTCAAACGGATGCGCCCAGTAGTCGATGCCGTCGGAGGGCTTAAGGATCACCGGGAACGGGAAGTCGAGCTCAAAGTCGAGCGGCATGCCCTTCTGGTACACGAAGGTGCCCGGGCGGTCGAGGCCGTGCTTGTCGCAGAAGCGGTAGAACTGCTCCTTGCGCTGGAACGTGTCCATGAGGTCAAAGTCGATGTACGGGGCGATCATGTTCTCGGGGAGCTGGTCGCGCAGGCGAGCGGCCATGGCCACGTAGTTGTCGCCGCAGCCCATGACGAGAATCTTCTTGTCGGCATGCTCGGCGGCAAAGGCGCGCATGGTGGCGAGGAAGGTCTCGTCCTCGTCGATCTTGGGGTTGGGATGGTACGCCGTCAGCTTGCTCCTGAAGCTCGGGCCGGTCTGGTACTTGCCGAACACGTGCGTCTGAACCTGGTACTGCTCCCAAAACGCGCGCGCAACGCTGTACGTATTGATGTCGCCGCCGAGAACCACGGGGATAAACTCGCGGTCAACGAAGTTGAACTGCATGCCAAGCCCTCCTGAGGGGTCGCACCTTTGCCGGGCCTCTAAAGGCAGCGGAACGACGCCGCGCAACCTCCTGCTCAGTGCCCCGGCCGAACTGTCGTCACAAACGCCCGTATGATACTCCCCTGCCGTGAAGACCGTATGGGGAGAGCTGCGCGCGCACCGTCTCCGCACAATGCACGCAAGCAAAAGGGCAGCTGCAAAATGCCGCCCGCCCGGAGCCTTAAGCCTCGAACATGTCTATGAGGAACTGGTCCCAGCTGTTCTCGTCGAGAACTGCGTTGCCGTTGTCGTCGATCACAAAGGCGATCTCGTAGGTGCGCTCCGTCTCCGACGGGCCCGCATCGCTCGCAGCCTCGGCGAGATAGTCCTCGAGCGTTGCGCTCGCGACGGCGCCCGTTGCGTCGGCCGGATCATCGGTGGGCGAGTAGTAGTCGAGGATCCCGCCGAAGCTCGTCGCGATCGTGGCGGTCGAGAACGACGGCGCCACCACGTAGGCGCTGCCCTCGCCGAGATCGGGATAGTACACGGTATGGTCGTAGCTTATGGCGCCGTACACCGCAAGACAGGAGCGCATGTACTGCTCGACGCCGATGCCGACGTCGGCGAGCTCGGCGCCAGCGTACTCCTCAAAGCGATCCTCGATGGCGGCAAACGCGCCCGAGAGCTGCGAGGCGTCCGCATCGACCAGCGCGTCGATATGGTCGCGCACCTCGGCGATGGCGCGCTCCTCGGCCTCCTCGGCGGTGAGCTCCGGAAACGCGCGCTCCCCCGTGGCAGACGCCGAGCTGGACGCCGGCGCCTGAGCGGCGTCCGAGCTCGCTGTGGAAGAGTCCGCGGCCTGCGCGCCCGACCCGCTTGCGAAGCGCACCGCGATGACCACCGCCAAGACAAGCATCGCAGCGGCTGCCGCCACGATGGCCCACGTATAGGCAGGCATCCGCGCAGGGGCGCTCGGCGCCGCGGGCTCGGGCGCTACCGGGGCGCTCCCCGGCGCGGGCGCCGGGGCCTTGCTCTTCTCAGCTCTCGAGCCCGAACCGGGATCCTCCTCTACGTGGATCGTGCCGTCGGGACCCACGGTCACCTTGCGCTTGTCGGCTGCCACAGCGCGCCTCGCCTTATGCCTCGGGCGCGTAGCGGCACGGCGGGCACTCGGCGCCGTACCCCACCTTGATGGAGGTCGTGACCTGCAGAGGGTAGCTGAAGATCTCGGCCATGGGGCCGCCGACCGCCGGGTCGTTGGTGTTGCACACGAGCGTGTACTGCGTGAGCGACGGCAGCAGGCGCTGGGTAAAGCGCGGGTTGCCCTCGTTCAGGATGTCGAGCGCGAGCTTGACGCCGATGGTCGTCACGAAGTTGATGTCGATCGAGATGCCCGGCTCGAAGTTAACCGCCTCGAGGTCGGTCTGGTTGGTGTAGATGTGGTGGTTGGCCTCGACGCGCTGCGAGAGCCCGTCGTCGCTGCCGAGCGCGCACTCGTAACAGGGCAGATCGCGTCCCGGCAGCCAGTAGAACACCTCGCCGGCAAAGGCGCGCTCCCAAAAGCCTACCGAGATAAACGGCACGCCGTAGATCACCGCGATGCGGTTGGCGTACACGTCGGCGCCGCGGTTGTCGGCGCAACCCACGATGAGCGTCTGGCCGGGCACGCACCACGCATCAAAGCGGTCCTTGGGCAGCTCCTCGGCCGTGGTGCGGGCGCATTCCACGCACGCCGCAGGGTTCACGTTGAGGATGCGGTCGCGCACGGCCTCAACCTTGTAACGGCCCACGTCCGACACGCCGCACTGGTGACGGCAGATGTTGTGGTACTCAAACACGTCGGTGTCGACGAGCAAGAAGTTGCCCACGCCCGCGCGCGCAAGCTCGAGCGCCACGAGGCTCCCCACCGATCCGCAACCGAGAATCACAGCGCGCTTCTCGGCCATGAGGTCGGTCTCGAGAATGCCGGTATTGCGCGAGAAGATGTCGCGGTGCAGGTCAAAGCGCTCGACTTGCACATCGGGCGAGAAGCCCGGAACCTGCGCGCGCGCCTTAAGGTCGGCGCCGTCCCACCAGAACGCAAAGACCGGTGCCGCGGACGCGTTGTCAAGAGCATCGGACGGCTCCGCATCGGGCTCCTCGGCGCCGGCAGAGATGTCTTCGCCGGTTTCGACAGAGGTGGCAGCTTGGGTTTCGGCGAGCGCGTCGACGGGCGCGTCGGCCGCCACTGCGGCAGGCGCCTCCACTCCCTCGTCAACGATCTCGGCAACGGAGTCAACGGCCTCGGGGTCGTCGGCAGCCTCTGCCTGGCTGAGCACGTGGATGGTCCCGCACGAAGCAACCGCAGGCGCAGGGAGCGCATCGTCCACGGCTACGTTGACGTCGTCCGCAGGCACCCCGGCTTCTCCCGCCGCGTCCCCCGCCGTCTCTGTCCCGCGGATCAGGTCGAGAAGCGCCTGCTTGCGTACGGGTTCCGCCGGCTGGTCGGCTGCGCGCATCTCCTGCGGCAGCTCGTTCTCGCCGGACAGCACGTCAACGGTCACCGGCGCCTGATCGGCTGCGAGCGCCATGCTCCAGCCCTCCTCGCTCGGCGGCAGCACGTTGAGCACGCCCGTCGCCTCGTTCCACACAGCGTCGAGCGGCCCCGTGTGGCGGTTCTCGAACACCCAGCCCGGGACAAGCGCCCGCACGGTCTTCTCTACTTGGCCAAACATACTTCCTCCTCAGAGGGTCGAGTCTGCGAAGTCTCTACTGGCGCATGGCGCGCTCGATAAGGCCGGGGCGGTAAGGCGCGACCGCGCCGCTGCGCGCGCTCACAAAGGCCGGTATCGCGCCGCGCCCCGTGCGCACCGGAACGATCTCGCCGAGGGCCTCCTCCGCCTCGCGGCCACGAGCCTCGAGCGCGAGCCCGCCCGTATCCGACAGGCTGAGCCCGAGCTCCACGCCGCACGCGCTCAGAAACGCCACGTCCTGCTCCACCAGCTGCACGGCGCACTCGAGCTCGGCGTCGTTCCACGGCATGCGTGCCGCCGGATCTGAAAGCGCCGGCGTGCGGGCTGCTTGCGCGCCGACCACTTGGTCGACCTTCTCGGCAAGGTACGACGGCGCAAAGGCCGAGCGCACCTCGAGGCTCTGGCCGGGAGAGATCGCGCCGCCCACGGCGTTGCGCTGCTCGATGACCTGAACGAGCTCGTCGGTGCTGCGCAAAGGCGCCCAGGCGCGCAGCTCGTCGTCGGTAACGACCGAGAAGCGCACGCGGGTGTAGGCCAGAGGGGACGATGCGTGGTAGAGCGTAAAGCGGGGCTCGGGGTCGATGTTCACCAAGCCGCTGATGGCGCCGAAGCGGCTCATCTGGGCAAACGTTGCGTTGGTGCCGTCGTCGGTGTTTGAGAAGCGGTCAAACGAGCCGGGATGCCGATGCCACAGGCCGAGGATCTCGAGCGGCCGCTCGTAGAGCTTGGCGATGCGGTTGGCCAAATGCGTGACGTACTTCTCGTTGTACTCAAAAAACGCGGTCTGCAGAACCGATCCCGGACCGGGATCGATGGACTCGACCACGAGCCAGTCGTTGCCCTCGCGGTAACCGAGCAGGATGCCGCCCGTCTCGGTACGGATCTCGGTAAGCGTCTCGGAGAGAATGGCGGTCCAGGCGCGCGCCGAGAAGTACACGTGCAGTTTGCGCGGCGAGAAGGGCTCGCCGGGCTTGGCGCGGCGGCGGCGCGTCGGGCGCGCGGCGGTACGCGGAGCCGGAGCCTGTGCCGGCGCAGCTGCTTGAACGGCCTGGCCTGCCTGGGCCTCCTGTGCGACCGCCGCTTGGCCGGCGCCCGCCTGGCCGGGCTCGCCGACCGCGGTCATCTGGCGCATCGGAACCTCGGGCGTGCGGCCGAAGACCATGCCGTCGAAGGTCACCGGGTTACCCCCGCGGCGCGGTGCCTGCCCGGTGGCGGAGGCGCGCTGCTGCTGTGCCGCGCAATTCTCGTCTGCTCCTCTGCGACGCTCGTCTGCGCTCTCGCCGGAGCGGTGCCAGAGCGCCTCGAGCTTAGAAAACATGGCCGAACGCGTCGTCGGGAGAGATGTCTCCGTTGAGCCAGCTCTCGACCATGAAGATCCATTTGACGGCCCAGCCGAGCGACTTTGCCGCCGAGGTGACGTCGTAGCTCTGCTCGCTGCCCGTCTTTTTGCCGGCGTCGACGTCTTGCTGGCGCGCGGTGCACATGTAGAGCTGGCCCTCGCTGTCGCGCAGAACGTGCGGCAGGCCGCCGGCGGCCTTGTACAGCTCGTTCAGGTCGGGCTTGATGGAGTACACGCGCACCGAAGAGCCGTAGAGCTTCTTGTTGTTGGGATGGTCGTGCTCGTAGATGGCCATGAGGGTCCAGGTGCCGCCGGAAGGACCGAGCGGGTTTACCGTGCCGACCCAGTACAGGCGGCCGTCCTCGAGCCGCTGAAGCTTGAAGTTGGGAAAGAGCCGGTGCATCGCGGCCTTCTCGGCCTCGAGAAGGTCGGGGTCGTTCTCGTACCAGTAGAAGGAGGCCATGGGCGCACCTCCTTTACGCGAGCTTGCCGGCGGGCACGACGAGCTCGACCTCGCCGTCGACGATCTCCTCGCCGGCGGGCGCCTGGCCGCGCTCGTGGAGCGTGCCGTTGCGGCTCACAACGACGTCCTCTCCTTTGCGCAGCATCTCGGCAATGCGGCGGCGCTGAGCGGCAGCGGCGCTGTCATCGGTCTCGGGAGAAGCCATACGACCTGCGGGAACAAACAACATGGTGCCTCCAAACAACTTGCCGCCCGAAAGCTTGGCTCGCCTGCGGGCGGGTCGATCACGTTTTGCGTCCTTAGCGTACCGCGCGGCGCGGACGTCGATTGCGCAAGCGCGGGCCGATCGGCCAAGAGAGAGTATTTCTCGGCCGACGCAGGACTGTGAGCTGCGCAGGAAGCGCGGCACGGCGCGCGGCTGCAGGCAACACGGCAGCGCTCGCGGCGCAGCCGCTGCTAGCGGATGCCCGCCGCCTCGATCGCAGCAACAGCGGCGCGCAGGCCCTCCGGCGGCAGCACGAGCGCCATGCGCACGTAGCCCTCGCCCGAGGGGCCAAAGCTCGCGCCCGGCGTCACCACCACGCCGGCACGCTCCATCAGCTCCTCGCAGAAGGCGAGGCTGTCGGTGCGGTCGCCGGGCAGCTTGGCCCACACGAACATGGTGCCGTGCGCGTTGGGGCGCTGCCAGCCTATGCTCTCGAGCCCGTCGCAGAGAGCGTCGCGGCGCTCCTGATAGAGCATGCGCTGGCGCTCCACGCCGTCGAGCGGGCCGGTGAGCGCGGCAATGGCCGCCTTTTGAATGGGATAGAACATGCCGAAGCTCATCTGGCCGCGGAGCTTGGCAAACGCTGCCACCACGTCGGCGCGGCCCACCAAGAAGCCGATGCGCGCGCCGGTTACGTTGAACGACTTGGACAGCGAGAAGAACTCGACGCCCTGCTCGAGCGCGCCCTCGTGCGCGAGGAAGCTTCCGCCGGGCTCGCCGTCGTAGATGATGTCGGAGTAGGCGTTGTCGTGCACGAGCAGGATGTCGTGCTTATCGGCGAAGGCGATGATCTCCTCGTAGAGGCCGGGGCTCGCCACGCTGCCCACGGGGTTGGCGGGCAGCGAGATGATCATGTACTTGGCGCGGTCTGCCACCTCATCGGGGATGTCGGCCACATACGGCAAGAAGTCGTGCTCGGCCGTGAGCTTGTAGTAGTACGGCTTGGCTTTGGCGATAAACGCGCCTCCCTGGAAGATCGGGTAGCAGGGGTCGGGCACGAGCACGGTGTCGCCCTCGTCGAGCATGGCGAGCGCAAAAAGGCCGACGCCCTCCTGCGTGCCGTTGACCGAGGTAACCATGTCGGGCGTGATGCCGGCAACGCCGAAACGGCGCTCGTAGTAGTCGCAGACCGCCTGCTTGAGCTCCGGGAGATCGCGCAGCGAGTACTTCCACATGGCGGGCTCGCGCGCGGCGTCTACGAGCGCGTCTACGATGTGCTGTGCCGGCGGGAAGTCAGGCGTGCCAACCGACAGGTTGTAGATAGTGCGCCCCTCCGCCTCGAGAGCAAGGCGCTTCTCGTTCAGAGAAGCGAAGATCTCCTCGCCAAACGCGTCCAACCGTTCCGAGAACTCCATGCAGGTCACCCTTCCCAACGCTATAGCGCGCTTCTCGCGCGAGATAAAAAAGAGCCCGGCCTCAAGAAGCCGGGCTCCGACATCTTCAGTTGTCTCAGTATACGCCGCCCGAACGCCGGCTCAAAACCGCCGAACGGGCGTAACGCGCTCGTTACGACGTTACTCGGCGGGGCAGAGCGAAAGCGCGGCCTCGTCGGCGACGATCGTGACGTCGGGATGGAACTGCAGGATCGAGCCGGGAACCTGCGGGGTAACCGGGCCGTACACCGAGTTCTTGAGGGCCTCGGCCTTGTCCTCGCCCGAGACGACCACGAGGATCTTCTTGGCGCACATGATGGTGCCGATGCCCATGGAGTAGGCCTGGCGCGGCACGTCGTCGGCAGAAGCGAAGAAGCGCTTGTTGGCCTCGATGGTGCTCTCGGTCAGGTCGACGCAATGCGTGGCCTTGGGGAACTCGTCGCAGGGCTCGTTGAAGCCGATGTGGGCGTTGCGGCCCATGCCGAGAAGCTGCAGGTCAACGCCGCCGATGGCGCGCACGGCAGCCTCGTAGGTGGTGCACTCGTTCTCGGCGTCGAGGTTCTCGCCGTTGGGGACGTGCGTGGCGTCCTTGTTGATGTTCACATGATCGAAGAGGTTCTCGTTCATGAAGTAATAGTAGCTCTGGTCGTTGGAGCGCGAGATGCCACGGTACTCGTCGAGGTTGTAGGAGGAGATCTGCGAGAAGTCGAGGTCGCCCGCCTCGTACATGGCGACGAGGTTCTTGTAGGTGCCCACCGGCGAGGAGCCCGTGGCTAGACCGAGAACGCTGGCGGGATTGAGCACGATCTGCGCGGCGATGATGTTCGCCGCCTTGCGGCTCATGTCGTCGTAGTCACGCGTGCGGATAAGTTTGATCATTGCCTCTCCTCACTGTTGGGCGCCCGACTGCGAGCGCCAGCCCAAACGGAAACGCCCCGTCCTCCCCGCATCCGGCGAGCTCGAAGAGCTTCGGCTCAGCGCTCTTCTCGCCCGTTGGACAACCCTGAATGGGAACGTTCCACAACCTTGGGCACATTGTACGATATTGTGCATTTTCAGCAACTGGTACATACCAGTTAAGCCATTATTTCCGCAGGTAAGGTTTTTGTCTACACAGTGTCTTCATATTATGGTTCTTCTATTTTACCTACATGCCAACCAGCATGCTACGTCTGGCTTTTCGGAGCCCAAACAAACCCGCAGAGCGCCGACCGACGCCCGGCGGTGAGAACATCGCCCACCCCAACACCGTCGGCAAAAACACCGCCGATCCTAGCCCCCTCGGCAAATTCAACGCCGATCCTGGTAGGCATGGCGAGAAGAGCGTCGATCCCAACCCCCTCGGCGAGCCAAGCGTCGATCCTAACGCACTCGGCCAATGCGTCGTCGATCCTAATGTCGCCGGCAAAATGAACGTTGATCCTAGCGCCTTGAACGACTGTCCGTTAGGATCGACGCTCTTCTCGCCAAACTCGTTAGGATCGACATCCTCCTCGCCGCGTCTTCCAGGATTGACGTCCTTCTCGCCATGCCTGCCAGGATCGGCACCTTTCTCGCCGCGCCTGATAGGTTCGACGTTATTCTCGCCATAGGCCATTGGATCGATATCGTCCTCGCCGCGAACCTTAGGATCAGACCCGTGTTCGCCACGCGCACGGGAGCAGCCCGCTTTCCCGCACACACGCGGGGCCAGCCCGCTTTCCGCACACGGAAGAACCCGCTCGTCTCTGCTCCAACCCTCTCAGCTTGACGCTCCATCGGCCCCTGGCCCCAATCCAGCAAGCAGACGCCTGCGGAGAAGGGCGCGTCGAACAAGCACGGCAGAATCAAACTGATGGCGCATCTGCACGCCAAGATGCCTTGCAACCGCACGGGCAACGTTGTCCATATGGCGCCCATCGAGAATCTGCGACGCGCGCACCGACTCAACCGCAACACCCGCCTGCCCAAGCGTGTTGCGCCTGATGGAGTCACCGTCCCGCGCGCGATCGGACGCGTGATATGCGGCGCTGTCGTATTCCAACGCAAAGGACGCATCACGCCAAAGCAGATCCGGCGTCACCGCAACTGCTCCGCCGACTTCGCGGCCATCACCTACGCTTACCGAAGCATTGAGCTCGGGCCAAGGTAGCCCGTAACCTCCAAAACGCAACGGCAAACATAGGAGAAGAACGAGGCGCACTTCCATGGGAGACCGAGCTCCCTCCCGCACAAACGGCAACAAGCGCTTGATCCGTGCCACGCCCGGGTGCCCAGTGAACCACGCGCACGCCCGAGCAAGATCGTCGCACGTTGTGAGCGGAGAACGACGCTGCAGCAATGACCCATCGACCGCGAACGCGTAACCGCCGCACAGCTCGTACAGGAGCATCAGCAGATCATAACCGTCGCAAACCGGATCTTTTGGCCGCGACCGGTTGGCACCAGGCTGTGCCGGCAAGCCGCGGGACCGCCCCACCGCCGGAGTAGACGGGCGCGTTGGCCCGCTCGTCGTACCTTCACGAGCCTTATGGTTCTTCTCGACACACGTCAAGCCGCACGCAGAACGCGGCAATGCACCCGCGATCTCAATGCTCGCAAGCTCCGGCCCCGCAAAGAACACCGAGCGGTCAATGCGGCAAAGCCACTCCCCGGCAATTGGATTGCTCAGAGCATGAGCCCGGTAGCGTTTCGTTTCATACGAGCTGGATCTTCCCGAGACAAGCAAATGCGGAGGATCGCTCACAGAACCCGCGATCCATGAAGCCGATCGCGTCGTCGACAAACACCGCATGTCAGCAACGCAGCGCGCATCCTCCATGTGCACCACCCGAGGAAGCTGCCTGCCCGAGCGCGCCACCGCCCGCAAGCACTCCAACGCCGACCCATGCGACAGCACCACTACATCCATCTTCGTCCCCCTAGGCCTTCGGTCCGATACGAACGGTACTTCGTGCGGCCATGCATATAACCGCACCCCCCCTATCGTATACACGGCCAATTTGAGGTATCGAAGCGGAACACCCCCTACTACCTGCACGATTAAGATCCAGAACAGATGAGTGGCAAGAAGCATGCCAGTTCTGAGACCAGGCATTTTCTGCAAACGGCAGCAAATGTTCGCCAAAAGGGGTGTCACGGCAAGACCGAGACTATAAAAAGGTGCCAGCCTGTACGAAATGCCGCTCGCCAGGACCACCGCACGCGTATCGCGAGCCTCTCAGCGAGCAACACGTCGATCCGCAGACTGCCGGCGAACAAAGACTCGATCCTAACGTCTCCGGCGAATTGGAGCTTGATCCTAACGTCTTCGACGACAGCAACAGCGATCCTAGCGAGAATGGCGAGAAACTCGTCGATCCTAGCGAGTGTGGCGAGAAACTCGTCGATCCTAACTTGGGTGGCCTCTCAACAGTAGGATCGAGCCTCTGTTCGCCAAAGTCGCTAGGATCGAAGGCTTTCTCGCCAAGGCCACTAGGATCGGCCGTCCAATCGCCGGCGATATTAGAATCGAATACTCTCTCGCCAGGGCCATTAGGATCGACCATCTTCTCGCCGAGGGCATTGGAATCGATTGACTTCTCGCCAGGAGCAGTAGGATCGAGCGCTTTCTTGCCAAGGAAACTCAGATCGTCACGCTGCCCGCCAAAGGAGCAAGGCCGAGCCTGGCTTGCACTGGATTTTGCCAGGACCAAGACTCGACCGGCATCCATCGGCTCCCGACCGCGCCATCAAAGCCGGCGCACAAAAAAGGACCCACCCAAATGGGCAGGTCCTTGGCAGTGCAAATGCAATATCTCGCAGCAGGTTTAGCGCTTGGAGAACTGCGGACGACGACGGGCCTTCTTGAGGCCGTACTTCTTGCGCTCGACCACGCGGGGGTCGCGGGTGAGGTAGCCGGCCTTCTTGAGGTCAGCGCGGTAGTCGCCGGCCTGCAGCAGGGCACGGGCGATGCCGAGGCGCAGGGCGCCGGCCTGGCCCGAGATGCCGCCGCCATCGCACAGAGCGATGACGTCGAAGGAGCCCTGGGTGTCGGTGACACGGAAGGGAGCGCAAGCCATCTCGACGAGACGCTCGCGACCGAAGTACTCGTTGGCGTCGCGCTTGTTGACGGTCACCTTGCCGGTGCCGGGAACAAGACGGACACGGGCGACGGCGTTCTTACGACGGCCGGTCCCCTGATAAGCGACAGTGTTCTCAGCCATGTGTTACGCCTCCAGCTCGATCTTGACGGGGTTCTGAGCCGCGTGCGGATGCTCCGGGCCAGCGTAGACCTTGAGCTTGCGCAGCTGCTGACGACCAAGGGTCGTCTTGGGGAGCATGCCCTTAACGGCGCGCTCGATCACGCGCTCCGGGTGCTTCTCCATAGCCTCGCGGAAGGTCTCAGCCTTGAGACCACCGTTGTAGCCGGTGTGGTGGTAGTACACCTTGTCGGTCGCCTTGTTGCCGGTAACCTGGACTTTATCGGCATTGATGACGACGACGAAATCGCCGGTGTCGGTGTGGGGGGTGTACTGCGGCTTGTTCTTGCCACGCAGGATCATGGCGATCTGAGCGGCAAGGCGGCCGAGAATGGCACCCTCGGCGTCGACGAGGTACCAATTGCGCTGGACCTCACCCGGCTTTGCGTAGCGAGTCGACTTGTTGTTCACGAGACTCCTCCTGGACACATACGTTTTTCTACAGAGATTACACGGGGCTCTGTAAAGCAACCTGATCAGTATATGCGCGGGCACCTGCAGCGTCAACGCATTTTTGGGGCCGTGCGACAGAGAATCTCGGGCCTGCACAATGCGTCCACACAAACGCCGTTCACCCGCTTGCAACTGGGGTTTTGCAACTGCGAGAAGCACGCGTGCACGCAGGGCAAAACACCTTGCGAGCCCCTCTGGGCGGCTTCTCCGAGGCGCCTGCAAACGCTGCCGCACAGGGCCGCGCCCTACAGCCCGGCAGCACTGCATGCACGCCGCCCCGAAGCCCCTCCTCGCAGCACTTACGGGCGCAATGCCTAGGCCCACCGCACGACGCCTACCGAGCGCTCGCCACGCATCGGCGCCCTACATATACCTGCACGCGACACACGCCCGCAAATAGTCGGCAAAAGTCGCACAATGCGTCGCTTCAGGGCATATGACCTCCCGATTGCGAAGCGTATCATTGCTGGTACAGACCCTTTTGCCCGTCGCTGCGCCCAAGCGCGGCGCCGCCCGCGACCGGAGGCTCCCATGAACATCCCCGACACCTACCTGGCCCCGCTGTCCATCGCGCTCGGAACGGCCGCCGTTGTTCTCTCCTTCTGCCCGGTCGAGGTCCAGATCCTCGGCGTCGTCGCCGGCATCGCAGGCATCGTCATGAGCCGCCGCGCCAAGCGCCTCGACTACCGCCGCGACATGCCCGCCACCATCGGCCTCGTGCTCTCCATCGCCGGCATGTGCCTGTGCCTGCTCGCCGGCGTGCTGGCGCTTATCGCCCAGATCCTCAGCCTGTTTGTGGGATAAACCCAAAGCTCGCAAGCGGCAACGTAGGCCACCCGGCTCATCACGCCTCGTCAAAGAGCGGCGTGCCGAGAAACTCGGGCCCAAACGCCACGGCATCCGAGAAGGTCGCGCGCTCGTCGTCGGTGGCGATTACCAGGTAATTGTCCTCCCCCGCCTCGTCGTCGAAGGCGGTGATCACGTGCACGCACGCAAACACCTGCGCAAGCGTCGCCACAACGTCGCGCAGGAACTCCACGTCGGTGCCGCCAGCGCGCGAGACCACGTTTGCAAGATACAAGCCCCCGGGAACCAAGCACGCATGCGCCGTGTGCGCCGCCTCAACCGTCGCAAGCGCCCGCACGGGCTCGCGCCCCGAAAACGTGTCGTTGATGATGGCGTCGTAGCGCGCCGCCTCATCCGGGGCAGAGGTCCCCTGCTCGGTACGCCCCTCCGCAGGTTCCGCGCACGCGGCGGCAACGGACTTCTGCGCACGGGCGCACGCCTCGAGGTACGCGCGCCCGTCGAGCGTGATCACTCGCAAGCGAGAAACGCCCCCTCCTGCCGCAGCGGCCTCCTCAGCGAGCCGCTGCTCCAGCTCGTCCAAAAAGAAGTAGTCGCGCGCCGCCTGCACGATCGCGGGATCAATCTCCACAACGTCTATGCGCAGGTCGGGCCGGGTGGTGAGCGCGTGCTTAGGATACGCGAAGCCGCCCCCGCCGAGCATGAGCGCGCGGCGCACCGCCACGCCGCCCGTGCGCGCCGCCTCAAACATGTGGTCGAACGCGCGGTAATAGGCAAACACCGGCTCAAAGCGCCGGTCGTCCACGTAGGTGGCCGACTGCCACACGCCGCCCGTCTGCAGCACGCGCACCTCGGCGCCCGCGGCGTTGCGCACGCAAAAGACCTGCGCCTGCCCGTCGGCCAGCGCCACGCGGTGCAGGTCGCGCATGCCCGGGCAAAGCACCCGGTCGAGCAACGCGCGCAGCCGCGCACCGATCCCGCCTTGCATCTTCGCGCCCCTTCCGTGCTTCTCGGCCAACTGCCGACCCGCTACAAATCTCGCTGCTGGTAGAGCCCCTCGGGCGAGAACCGCTCGAAGCCGAGACCGCGGTAGTACCCGCGCGTGCCCACCGAGCTGATCACGTTGACGCGCTCGCATCCTGCCGCGCGCGCGATCTCGCACGCCCGCTCCACGAGCGCGCGGCCAAGCCCCAGATGCTGCACGCCCGAACCGGTCGCGCTGATCCGCGCCGCCGCTCCGTACACGTGCACCTCGCGGATCATGGCCTCCCCCGCACGCTGCGGCCGCAAGTCGGCAGCGCCCTCGAAGAGCGCCCGCATCGCGCGCTCCCGCGGCAGCGACAACCGCAAGAACCCGGCGATGCGCCCCTCGGACGTCACCCACTGCAAGAAGTGCTCGCGCGAGACGTCGGTTTCGTACGCCACGTCGGCAAGCTCGAGCGCGCTCACGTCGACCTCGGCAAGCGAGATCTCCCGCTCGCGGATCTCCTGCACCCGCGGCACGGGCGCCGTGCGCGGCAACCCGCGCGCCGCAGGCTGCGTTTCTCGCCCCGAGGTCTGCCGCTCCGCGTCCTTCTCGATCCGCGCCTCGACCATCTGGCGCAGGTTGGTCTTTTTGTTGCCCGCCATGATGTCGCCCGACGAGATGTCGCGGATCATGCGCGAGATCCGCACGTAGGCGGGAGTTGCCAGCACGTCGGCCACGAGCACGTCCATGAGCTCGTCCTCGGTGTAGGGCCGCCACGACCCGTCGCACCAATGGGCCACGAGCCCCGTCCCGTCAACGAGCGCGCACGGGTAGAGCTTGACCTCGTCGGGCAGGTAGGCGGGGTCGGTCACCAGGCGCGCGTAGTCGCGTTTATCGGCCTCGGGGCTGGCGCCGAGCAGGTTGGCCATAAAGTGCACGTGGATCTTGAAGCCAAACGCGCGCAAGAGCGCAAAGGCGCGCCCGATCTCGGCAGGCGTGGTGGCGCGGCGGTTTGTCGCAAGCACCCGCGGGTCCAGGCTCTGCACGCCCATCTGCACCTTGGTGCACCCGAGACGGCGCATGAGCGTCAGGCTCTCGGGCGTTATGAGGTCGGGGCGCGTTTCGATCACGAGCCCCACCACCCGGTGGCGGGCGGTTTCGTTTACGCGATGGCGGGCGAGAAGAACCTCGAGGTCCGCGCACTGCCACGCGGCCACGTCCGCCCATCCGCTCTGCGCACCGTAGAGCTCGCGCACCGCCTCGTTGTAGCTGAGCGCGCCCGCGGTAACCGCTCGCTGCGCCGCGGCTGCCCGCTCGGCGCACGCCTCTTCGGTCGAGACGATCCCGGCGCGTTCGTAGGCGCTGCGCCGCTCGCGGCATGCCTCGGCAAGCGCCGTGCCGTCGGCCGCCACGCCGTCGTTGAGCGCGCGGAACAGCTCGGCCACGAACCAGATCTGATAGGCCCGCGGATAGTCGCTCCACGTGCCGCCGAGCACGATGAGCTCGACCTTGTCGGTGGGATGCCCCATCTGCGTGAGCGCCTGCAAGCGTGCCGAAACCTGCAGGTACGGGTCAAAGCAGGCGCGCTCCGCCCGCTGGCACGCAGGTTCGTCGGCAAGGTAGCTCTTGGGCATGCGCACGTCGCACGGGCAGTACAGGCAGTTGCTCGAGCAGGGCCAGGGCTTGGTGATGACCGTGATGGTGGCAACACCTGATGCCGTACGCCGCGGCTTCATGCGCAGTGCCCGTACGAGGGCGCGTTCGAGCTCGGGCGTTACGCCCCACGCGCGCCACCGCTCGGGCTCGCGCTCCTTAACGCGCAGGTAAAACGGCAGAAGCGCCTTCTTCGAGAAGTGCTTCTCGCCCGGCGCGAGCAGCTTGTCGTGCGCATGGAGCACGGCCTTGAGGGCGCGCTCGTCCACGCGCTCGCCGGCGCGGAGCTTCTCGAGTATTTCAAGCAGAATCGATTCCATGCGCCCCAGTATAGAGGATGGGCCGCTGCAGGCACGCGGCACCGTGCTGCCAAAGGCGTGCGGCAACGCCGGCTATACTCAATGAGAAGTGCCGCCGGCGCGCCCGCCCGCGCAGACGCTCCTCTGCGGCAGCCCAACCCCAGCACCAGGAGGAACCGTGGACCGAGAGACCGCCCGCGCGCTCAACGGGCTCAACGCCGTGTTCTACCGCACGCACGCCGCGTCGTTCTCGGCCACCCGTCGTGCGGCGTGGCACGGATGGGAGCGGCTTCTTGCCCTGCCCGAGATGCAAACCCTGCTCGGCGGCGGCGCGCCCCTGCCGACGGGAGCCGCCGATGCCGACGCACCGCGGGCAGAGCCCCTCGTTGTGCTCGATGTCGCCTGCGGCAACCTGCGCTTCGAGAAGTTCCTCGCCGGGCATGCGGGTGCGCGCCCCCTACATATATATGCTGTCGACAACTGCCCCGACCTCGCGGAGGGCGCCCCCGACGACGCGCTGTCCCCGCGCTGCCGCCTCTGCTTTCTGAACCTCGACGTGGTCGACGCGCTGATCGAGGGCAGCGCGGCGTCCGACCTTGAAGCGCCTCAGGCGCACCTCGCGGTGAGCTTCGGCTTCATGCACCATATTCCCGGCGCCCAGGTGCGCGAGGATTTTCTCGCCGCGCTTCTGAGTTGCCTGCGCCCGGGCGGCGTTGCAGCTGTGTCGCTTTGGCGCTTTATGGACGACTCGCGGCTCGCCGCCAAGGCGCGCGCGATCACAGCGCCCTTTGCCGATGCGCGCAACCTTGCGCTCGAGAAGAACGACTATCTCCTCGGCTGGCAAGACGACACCGATATCGTGCGCTACTGCCACCATTTTTGCGAAGAGGAGATCGCGCGGCTTGCAGACGTCGCGGCCACCCGGGCGGGCGCGCAGCTCGCAAACCGCTTTGAGGCCGACGGCAAAAGCGGAAGGCTCAATACATACCTCGTATTCAAACGCCCAGCTTAACGACTTTCGGTATGCAAAAGCGCGCTGACTTCCGCGTAGTTTTCCACAAGGGGCCCCTTGTTTTTGTTTGAATGCGGTTGGGCTCCTCGCGGGTTGTCCACACCGCTTGCCGGCGCAAGGCACCGCTCGGGCGGCCAAACCCGCCTGCGACGGCCCCTCCCCGCTCGCACGCCTACACTCCCCGGCACACGCCGCACCGCCCGCAGAGCGCGGCATCGACCTCGGGAGGCATTCATGCATTATGCATCGGTCAACACGGCTGCCGTCATGCCCGCAGCCAACACCCCGCACACCTCGCGCTACGCGCGCCCCGCGCGGCTCGCAGCGAGCGGCACCTCGGCGCATGCCCGTCGCCTCGCCGACTACCTCGGCGAAGCCGACAAAAGCGCGCCGCTTTCTGTCCGCGAGGCCACGGAGCTCCGCGCGCTGCTCGACCGTGCGGAGCGCTGCTGTCGGCGCACGTCCGACCCGGCGCTTCTCGACGAACTGGCACGCTCGCTCGGCACCGCCGCGCACATAGCCGACACCACCCTCATAACCCTTATGCTCCGCGACCTGCAGCGCGCCAGCCACGCGCCGCGTGCCGCTCATGCGCTAACAAGCCGGTAGCCCAACGCGTCGCCGAGAAGCAAGACCTTCTCGGCAAACGCCCAGCCACCCGCCACGCGTCCGACCGAGTGGATATACTTTAGATATCCAACCAGGAAGGAGGCGCCAATGGCGGTCACGACTACGGTAGGAAGGTGGGGAAATGCCATGGCACTGAGAATTCCCCAAGCACTGTGCGATGAGATGAACCTGAACGTAGGCGACGCGCTCGAGGTGAGCGTCGAGGCCGGCGTGCTCGTGATCAGACGTCCTGACGAGCGCTACACCCTGAGCGGGCGCATGGCCTCTTGGAACGGCAAGGGCGCCCCCTTCCCCGAAACAGACTGGGGGGCGCCCGAAGGACGGGAGGCATGGTGATGGTCAGCCAGGGCGACATTATCATCGTTGACTTTGACCCCACGCGCGGGCACGAGCCGCGCAAACGACGACCCGCCCTGGTGGTCAGCTCGTTTGAGTACAACATCTCGACCTCCATGACGCTCGTCTGCCCCATCACCAGCACCGTGAGCGGCTTCTACCTCCACGACCCGCTGCCCGAGGACTGCCCCGTCCAGGGGTCCATCGTTCTCGAGCAGGTTCGCGCGCTCGACCTCAATGCGCGCCCGCACCGCGTGGTGGGACACCTCGACGAGGAGCACCTGCGCCGCGCGCTCGTCTGCCTGAGGTCGTTTTTCGAGCGCAGCGACGGATGATGCGCCCTTAAGCTTCTCCTAAATCCGCGCACCGCCGGGCAGATTAGTCCGAGAAGGACTACCATAGTGGTCGCGCAAAACGCGCCGCGGGCATCTGCGGGCACGCCGCAACCGAGCGCGCACCGCAAAGCCAACGCGCCGCCGAAGGGAGGATCGTCATGCCCACCGTCAGCATCATCGTGCCGGTGCACAACGCCGCCGCAACGCTGCCGCGCTGCGTCCAGAGCATCCTCTCGCAGGAATACCGCGACCTCGAGCTTATCCTCGTCGACGACGGCAGCACCGATGAGAGCCCCGAGCTCTGCGACGACCTCGCCGAGGGCGACGACCGCGTGATCGTGATCCATCAGCAAAACGCCGGCGTCTCCGAGGCGCGCAACGCCGCGCTCGACCGGGCGCGCGGAACCTACGTGCAGTTTGCCGACGCCGACGACTGGCTCGCGCCGAGCGCCACCAAGCTCATGGTGCGCGCGGCCGAGGACCACGACTGCGACCTCGTGATCGCCGACTTTTACCGCGTGGTCGACAAGCGCGTTGCCCGCAAGGGCGACATCGACCTCGAGTTCCCGCTCACGCGCGAGGAGTTCGCCGACTGCATGATCGAGAACCCCGCCGACTACTACTACGGGTCGCTCTGGAACAAGCTGTTCCGCCGCAGCATCATCGAGGCCCATCACCTGCGCATGGACCCGCAGATCAGCTGGTGCGAGGACTTCATCTTCATCATGGAGTACACCGTGCACGCCAGCCGCGTGTTTCCGCTCAACGCGCCCGTGTACTACTACGTCAAGACCAAGGGCTCGCTCGTCTCGCAGGGGCTCAGCATGGCGGGCATCGTGCGCATGAAGCTCAACGTCATCGAGTACTACGACGACTTCTTCCGCCGCGTGTACGACGAGGCGGACTACGAGGCCCGCCGCGGCGAGATCCGCAGCTTCCTGTTTAAGTACGCCCACGACGACGGCGCCATTGCCGTGCTGCCCAGCACCAAGAAGCTCGGACGCGAGCGCGTGCGCGCCTTCGTGACCCCGGGCACCGAGAAGAACCCCTTCTCGTCGGTCTACTTCGTGCGCAAGGTGCTCGACCGCGCATACGAAACCATCGCCGACCGTTACGACCTCGAGCTCAAGGACCTCCAAGTCCTCTCGTACGTGCGCCACGCCGGCGGCACCTGCGGATTCGCCGAGATCGTCGACTTCTGCGGCCTCACGTCGGTCGCCGCCGCCTCGTCGCTCACCAAGCTCGCCGGCAAGCAGCTCGTGCGCGTGAGCCCGAGCGGCGCGGCGCTTCTCGGCAAGCTCGCCGACTCCGGGTCCGACGAAGAGGGCAAGCTCGCCAGCGCCCTGCGCTCCTTGAGCGAGAAACTCGAGGCGAGCGAGCGCGCCAAACGCGAGCGCCGCGAACGACTGACCGCCCCGGCCGGCGACGAGGAGCCGCGCGGCCTCTTTCGGTCGCTCGCGCCCGACGCTCCCGCCTCCGCCCCTGAGTCCGCGGCCTCAGGATCCGCCGCAGAAGAAGCTCCCCGTCCGCTCGTGGCCATCGGCCTCGGCGAGAAGGCCGCGCCGCTCGTAGCCGAGATCGATCGCGCCGCCGAGGACACGCGGGCGCTTTGCCTCGAAGGCATAAGCGACGAGGAACGCGCGCAGATGGCCGCGGTTCTCGGCCGCATGATGGAAAACGCCAAGCGAACCTTTGCCGAGTAAGAGGCACGCGCTGCGCCCCGTCCCTCTTATGCAGTTTCGGTTCTTATGCAGTTCCTAAGCCGAGAAGAACAGCGTCTCCACACCGAACAGCTAAGATGACGCCGACATGCGTCCCGCATGTGGACGCTGGCAAAGCAAAGGAGACGGTTACCATGAGCGAACCGAGACGAGACGAGGACCGCACGGTCGTGTTTAGCGCCGCGTCGGACCCCCAGGTGCCTGGCGACGCCACCGCTCCCATGAACGGAAACCAGGGCACGGCAGAGAACACCCGCGCCTATGCAGGCGAGAACAGCGCGGCCGAGCGCACCGGCTCCATGGCCGCAGCGGCCCGCGCCGCCGAGCAGCGCGCAGCCGCCGATGCGCAGGCAGATAATGCCGCAGGTCTCTGGGACAACCCCGCGGCCGACGATGTCGCCTGGTCCGCCGGCGATGCCGACGACGTGTGGGGCAACGCAGCGGACGCCGGATCTGACCGCACGCGCGTGATGCCCTACAACCAGGTTCCCGCGTCGTATCCCGACCCCGAGAAAGACCCCGCCAACCCCTATCGCGAGCAGCCGCTCGCGCAGACGCAGCTCATGCCCGCGGCAGCACGCCAACGCGCGAGCGCCGCGCGCCGCCAGAGCCCGTACGCCGCCGACCGCGACGACGCGTACGACCCGCGCGGCTACGCCGCCCCGAGCGCCCCTGCCCCCGAGAGGGGCGGACGCGGACCGCTCTCGACCCGCATGCTGTTTGCGCTGCTCGGCGTGGGTCTCGCGCTGCTCGTCGTGGCGTTCTTGAGCCTCTCGAGCTGCTCGGGAAACACCGAGGCGGGCACCAACGCCGTAACGAGCGACACGCTCGCGCAGGACGGTGCCACCGGCACCGACGGCACCGCAAGCGAGACCGACGACACCGCTGCCTCCGACGCCAATCTGTACGTCGACACCTCGGGCATCGTGGGCGAGCGCTGGTCCAACGCCCGCAAGATCCTCGAGGACCGCGGCGCCGACCTCGGGTCCGTCACCGTGCTGACCGACGACGGCCAGTTTGTGCTCAACCCCTCCAACTGGACCGTCACGAGCATCGGCGTCGAGAACAACGTGCTCACCGTGTACCTCACGCACGCGAGCGACGAAGATACGAGCACGAACGCGAGCAACGGGTACGGAACGGACGGCACATACGGAACCGGCGAGAGCGGCCAGACGGACAACGGTCTCTCGCTCGGCGACGTGGGCGATGCGCTCCCGGGTGCCCAGGATGCTCTCGAAGGCGCGGGCAACGCTGTTGACGGCGCAAACGACCTGCTCGGCAGCGCCGGCGACATCCTCGGCAGCCTCGCCAACGGCGCCCAGGGCCTGCTCGACCGGCTCGCGAACTAGCCCCCGCCCGAAGAAGCGCTACCTTCACGCGCTTCTTCGGGGGCTGCGCTTCTCCAGGGGCCTGTGCTTCTCCGGAGGTGAGCTTCTCCAGGGGGGCCTTCCCCAGGGACCCGCAGCCACCCGAAGGCGCCGCAAGTTTACGCAGGCGAACGGATTAACCGCAAGATTACGCAGCTACACGTACCTACCGGGCCAAACCAGCCCGTAGATGCGGCTGCGTGCGCAATCTTGCGGCAGATGCGGGCAGCAGCGCAATCTTGCGCGCAGGTCTACCCCCAACGCAGCCGCCGTCCGCCCGCAAACGCGCTTGCCCGCCCTCGCCGCAGCCGCCGTCCGCCTGCAAAATGCCACCGTTGGGAAAACGCATTCCGCGCGACCTTGTCTGCCGGGTACAACTACCGCATACAGCACTTCCCCGCAGAAAGGAATCGCCATGAAAAAGACCCTTGTGCTCGTGCGCCATGGCAAACCGGAGCCTGCCGGCGGTATGAAGGCTGACTTTGACCGGGAGCTCACCCCGGCCGGCCGCGCCGCCCTCGCCGGGCCCGACGGTTTTGCGCGTGCCTTTGCCCACCTCACCAGCGAGGAGCGCTCGGACCTGATCATCTGGAGCAGTCCGGCGGTGCGCGCACAGCAAACGGCCGAGGAAGCCTCACGCGTGCTGGACGGTGCGCTTATCGCTCACCACGAATGCCTGTGGGAGCAGGAGAACGGCTTGTTCTTGAGCGAAGTCGCCTCGTCCGACACGCGCTGCATCGTCGCGGTCGGGCACATCCCCTTTATGAACGAGATCGCCGCCTACCTGACGCACGAGCCGATAAGCTTCAAACCCGGCGGCATGGCGGCCATCGATGTGGTTCTCAAGCACGGCATGCCCGCTGTGGGCGCGTGCAAGCTCCTCTGGTTCGAGCAGGGCCCCGAAGTCGCCTAGGCGTCGGCAGGGATTCAGCAAGCTGTCAGCAACGGCCCACTAACAGCCCCGGCAGATTTCTACAGCCCCAAGAGCGGCTGGTCAAAGGCAAAGAGCACTTCGTTGATGGCGTAAACGTCGTAGGCGCCCGTACGGATGAAGTACTCCACGATCACGTCGCGTTTGCTGCCGTGCGAAAGCGCCATCCCCGCGCTGGCGAGAAGATCCTTGGCCTCGGCAAGCGTGAGCTCGAGCGCCACGGCCAAAGCGAGCGCTGCGGACTTGCTCGGCTGGAACCCGCCGTCTTTGCGGATCTTCGAGAACAGCGCCCGGCTCAGGTTGGCGCGGGAGCACACCTCCGCGTCGGTAAGGCCACGGCTGGCAACAAGCGCCAGAAGGGTCTGCGAAAACGACGCGTCGAGGTTGCCGATCATGAGGCGGATGCTCTCGATGGCGCCGGAGATGCCCGAGCGCGACGGTTTGACTTTGAGCTTCTGCTTCTTCTTGCGCGCGGCGTGGGCGGGCGTCGCGGACGCAGCAGATGCCGGCGCCACCGCATCCGCAGCAGACGCCGCGGTAGCGGGCGCGGCATGCGCGGCACCCATGACAGGCGCGGCGTGTGCCCCCATGAGCGGCTCCCCCGTCACCGGATCAAGACGCGGCGAGGTGCGAATGGGCTCCGGGGCGGCATCGCGCTTCTCGGCCAACGCCTCAAACACCGCCGTCTGCTCAAGGTCGCGACCACGCGGGGTCTCGCGCACGGCTACGTACACGTCGTCGAGGTAGGTCTCGACCGCAAAGTACAGCTCGTTGCCCACGGGCACCGCCTCGCGGCTGAACACCACGAGGGTCACGTCGAGGTCGTGGTCGGCCAAAAACGCACGGACTTCGCTGGTTGCGACCGCAAGGGCGGCGCGTATGGGGTAACCGTAGATGCCCGACGAGATGAGCGGAAACGCCACCGAGCGCGCCCCGAGCTTCTCGGCTAACGCGAGCGTCTGGCGGTAACAGCTGCGCAGTGCCGCCTCTTCGCCAGATGTGCCGCCGCGCCAAATGGGGCCAACCGCATGGATGATCCACCGCGCGTTCAGACCAAACGCCGGCGTCGCCACCGCGGAACCCGTCGGACAGTACCCGATCTTATCGCACGCTGCCTGAAGCGCCCCCGCGCCCGCAGCGGCAAAAATGGCCCCGCACACCCCACCTCCAGCGGCAAGGCGCTCATTGGCGGCGTTTACGATGGCATCCGCCCGCACCGCGGCAATGTTGTTGCACACAATGGAGAACGGCATGGCTGACCTCCCCAAATAAAAGTCGGTATCCGTTCCATCTTACCGCGGCGTGCGGCGTACCGACGCCGTCCCAGCCCAGCAGCCCCCGCCTACAATCAGCGCTTTACCTCAGCCGCAGGGGCCTGCCCTTACTTCCCCGGCCAACCCGCCCCTCCCGAGCAGAGACAATGTGCCACTCATCCTGCGCAAGATCCTTGCTTGGGAGGATTTGGCTGATCCGAGCAGCGGATGCGGGCGATTCTGGCGCAACGTCCTGACTTGGGAGAAAAACAAGGGCACAAGATCTCGGCTCAGGAGAGGCGGCGAGAAGGTCCGGCCCGTTTACCTGCGGGAACGTCAGAGGCCTTCTCCGCCCAAGAGGGCGATTCCCTCCCAAGGCGGGACCTTGCGGCGGAGACGGGCCGATCCTGCGCTCCAGAGGCCGATCTTCTCCCAAGCGGGGACGATGCGCCGAGAATGTTGCGCAACGTCGCGGCTTGGGAGGACGCCCTACCAGCCAGTAAGGTCACCTCTCCCAAGGCGGGACGATGCGCCACTCGCCCTGCGCAAGATCCATGCTTGGGAGAGCATCTCGTCAAACAGCAAGACGATCTCTCCCTAAGCAGGGACGGTATGCCACTCATCCTGCGCATCGTCCCTGCTTGGGAGGATTTGCCATGCCCGAGCAGCGAATGCGGGCGATTCTGGCGCAACGTCCCGGCTTGGGAGAGATGCGGGTGCGCAAGGTCCCGGCTTGGGAGAGATACCAAAAAGGACCAACTCATCTACCTGCACAAACGCAAACGACTAAAGTCGGAATAATACCCGCATCTCTCCCAGGCCGAGACGTTGTGCAGAAACAAGGCCAGAACTCGTCCCCATCAATCGAATTTTTCCCAAGCCGGGACGGTGCGCAGCCAACCCCTGCCCGCCTCCCCCGGCCAACGCCTCCCTCCCAAGCCGAAACAACGTGGAGAAGGACGGGGCCGCGGCTCTACTCGTCATGGGCGCGGCTGCGGGCCAGTCGTCACCGGCAAGACGGCCGTGTACGCCTCTCACTCCCCATGCGCGCGGCATCGACGAGCTGCTAGAATAAAAGATTGCTGGCACTGCTCGCGCAACAGGTGGCGGGCGCTACCGGCAACGCTGGGTTTTCGCGCGCCGGCCGGCCGCGGGCGCGCTTCTCACCTTTGAAAGGACCCCTATGAACCGTACCAAGATCGCTCGGCTTTACGCAGACGCAGAAGCGCTCGGCGGGCAGACCGTCACCGTGGCGGGCTGGGTCAAGTCCGTCCGCGACATGAAGAACTTCGGCTTCGTGACGCTCAACGACGGCAGCTGCTTCAAGGACCTGCAGGTCGTTATGAACCGCGAGACGCTCGCCAACTACGACGAGATCGCCCACCAGAACGTCTCGGCCGCGCTCGTGTGCACGGGCACCCTCAAGCTCACGCCCGAGGCCAAGCAGCCCTTCGAGCTCACCGCCGAGACCATCGAGATCGAAGGCCCCTCCGCCCCCGACTACCCCCTGCAGAAGAAGCGCGCCACCGTTGAGTTCCTGCGCACCCAGCAGCATCTGCGCCCGCGCACCAACCTGTTCCGCGCCGTGTTCCGCGTGCGCAGCGTGGCCGCCGCCGCCATCCACCGCTTCTTCCAGGACCGCGGCTTCGTGTACGTGAACACGCCCATCATCACCACCTCCGACTGCGAGGGCGCCGGCGAGATGTTCCACGTCACCACGCTCGACATAGCCAACCCGCCGCGCGACGACCGCGGCAACGTCGACTACTCCCAGGACTTCTTCGGCAAGCCGGCGAGCCTCACCGTGTCCGGCCAGCTCAACGCCGAGAACTTCGCCATGGCGTTCGGCGACGTGTACACCTTTGGCCCCACGTTCCGCGCCGAGAACTCCAACACCACGCGCCACGCCGCCGAGTTCTGGATGATCGAGCCCGAGATCGCCTTCGCCGACCTCGCCGACGATATGAACCTCGCCGAGGACATGCTCAAGTACGTCATCAACGACGTCATGGACCGCTGCCCCGACGAGCTCGCCATGCTCAACCGCTTCGTCGACAAGGGCCTTCTCGAGCGCCTCGAGCACGTGGCGAGCTCCGACTTCGCCCGCGTGACCTACACCGAGGCGATTGAGATCTTGGAGCAGGCGGTTGCCGACGGCACAAAGTTCGACTACCCCGTGAGCTGGGGCATCGACCTGCAGACCGAGCACGAGCGCTACCTCACCGAGCAGCACTTCAAGCGCCCGACGTTCGTTACCGACTACCCGGCCGAGATCAAGGCCTTCTACATGCGCCTGAACGACGACGGCAAGACCGTAGCCGCCGCCGACTGCCTCGTGCCCGGCATCGGCGAGATCATCGGCGGCTCCCAGCGCGAGGAGCGCCTCGACGTGCTCGAGCGCCGCATCGCCGAGCTCGGCATGGACGCCGAGCAGTACAAGTACTACCTCGACCTGCGTCGCTACGGCACCTGCAAGCACGCCGGCTTCGGCCTCGGCTTCGAGCGCCTCGTCATGTACCTCACCGGCGTGGGCAACATCCGCGACGTCCTGCCCCACCCCCGCACCGTGGGCAACGCCGAGTTCTAAGCCTCCCCGCCCAAACAGGCGAGAAGCACGAGAAGCGCAGCTCCGGGCATATGCCCGCGCGCCCGTGACATCGTCTTGCCAGCATTCTGAGCGCCTGCCGCAGCAACCGCCGCGGCAGGCGCTTTTTTGCGCGTCTCGCACGCCGGAACAGAAGGCGCGCCGCGCTTCATTAAATCCTTGTATCGCCCCTACCGTTCCCCGGAAACTACGGCGAGCGCGCACCGGCCGGGGATATTATGGGCCCATGACTTTTGGCTACGTTCAGATGGCGCGCTTATGCACATCAAACGCATGCCAGCCCGCAAGTATGCATGCACCTGCATACACCGCCCGGTACCGACGCTGCGCGGCCACAGCGGGCAACGAGAGAAACGAGGAGGTCATAGCATGAAACGTCACAGCATGAAGCGTCTCTATACGCTCTGCTCCGTCATGATGATTGGGGTGCTGGCCGCCTTTGCGCTCACGGCATGCTCGGGCGGCTCCGACGGAGCAGCAACCGAAGGCAGCGCTCAGGCGTCCACCGGCGGCTCGGGCGAGACGTACAAGATCGGCGTGCTGCAGCTCACCGAGCACGCGGCGCTCGACGCTTCCAACGAGGGCTTTGTTGCCGCGCTCGACGACGCCGGCATCGACTACGAGATCGACCAGCAGAACGCCCAGAACGACCAGTCCGCCTGCCAGACCATCGCGAGCAAGCTCGTGAACGACGGCGACGACCTCATCCTCGCCATCGGCACGCCCGCCGCTCAGGCCGTGGCCGGCGCCACCTCCGACATCCCGATCGTGGGCACCGCCATCACCGACTTCGCCGCCTCCGGCCTGGTGGAGTCCAACGACGCCCCCGGCGGCAACCTGACCGGCTCTTCGGACCTCACGCCCGTGGCCGACCAGATCGAGCTTCTCCAGCAGCTCGTGCCCGACGCCGAGACCGTGGCGCTTCTCTACTGCACGGCGGAGTCCAACTCCGAGATCCAGATCGAGATGGCCGAGGAGGCCCTCGACGAGGCCGGCATCGACCACGAGCGCTACACCGTGTCGAGCTCCAACGAGATCCAGCAGGTCGTTGAGTCGATGGTGGGCAAGGCCGACGCCATCTACACCCCCACCGACAACACCATCGCCGCGGGCATGGCCACCGTGTCGATGGTCGCCAATGAGAACGACCTCCCCGTGATCGTGGGCTGCGACACCATGGTCGAGGACGGAGGCCTGGCCTCGTACAGCATCAACTACTACGACCTGGGCTACAAGGCCGGCGAGATGGCCGTCGACATCCTCACCGGCAAGGCCGACCCGGCCGACACGCCCATCGCCTACCTGGAGGCCGACGAGTGCACGCTCATCGCCAACCAGGCAACGGCCGACGAAATCGGCGTCGACCTCTCGGGGCTCAAGGACGCCGAGATCGTCTAGCACCTGCGACCATTCAGCGCCCGTGCCTGCACCGCGAACGGCAGGCGCAGGCATTCAATCGCGCTCTGCGCGCAGCTAAGGAGGACCATCATGGGTTCCGTCAGCACCGCAATCTCCCGCCGCACCGCCGCCCTCGGCATGATCTCGGCAGCGGGCGCCGCGTTTCTCGCCGGCTGCTCGTCCGAGCCGTCCGGCTCCGGCTCTGACGCCGGCTCCGCCTCCTCGGGCGAGAAGTACAAGATCGGCATCCTGCAGCTCACCGAGCACTCTGCGCTCGACGCCGCCAACAAGGGCTTCTGCGAGGCCATCGAGGAGTCGGGCATCGACGCTGAGATCGAGCAGCAAAACGCCCAGAACGACCAGTCTGCCTGCCAGACCATCGCGCAGACGCTCGTGAACGACGGCTGCGACCTCATCCTCGCCATCGC
>CALUOB010000001.1 GCA_944322175.1 uncultured Coriobacteriaceae bacterium | reverse complement strand
TAGGCGTAGCGGCTCTTGGCGCGGGCGTCCTTGGCGTTGAACTGGATGACCTTGCCGAGGTACATGGCGTTGGCGCAACCGTGGATGATGTGGTCGCCGGTGAAGGCGGCACCGGTCTTGTGCGCCATGGAGTGCACGATGCCGAGGAGGCCCGAGGAGAAGGCGATGCCGGCGATGCACTGGGCGTCGTGCATGTGCTGACGGGCCTCCTTGTCGCCCTGGTAGGACTTGGGCAGCCACTCGACGATCTCACGCATGGCGTAGAGGGCGTTGGCGTCGGTGTAGGCGGAGCCGGCGGTGGAGACGTAGGCCTCGATGGAGTGGGTCAGGGCGTCCATGCCGGTGTGCGCGCAGAGCTTGGCGGGCATGGTGTAGGTGAGCTCGGGGTCGACGATGGCCACGTCGGGCGTGATCTCAAAGTCGGCGATCGGGAACTTGATGCCCTTGGAGTAGTCGGTGATGATCGAGAACGCGGTGACCTCAGTGGCGGTGCCAGAGGTGGAGGAAATGGCGCAGAAGTGGGCCTTGGTGCGGAGCTTCGGCAGACCGAAGACCTTGCACATATCCTCGAACGTGGTCTCGGGGTACTCGTACTTGATCCACATGGCCTTGGCCGCGTCGATGGGCGAGCCGCCGCCGATGGCGATGATCCAGTCGGGCTGGAACTCGGCCATGACAGCCGCGCCGTTCATGACGGTCTCGACGGACGGGTCGGACTCGACGCCCTCAATGAGCTTGACCTCGAAGCCGGCCTCCTTGAGGTCCGCCTCGACGTCCTGCAAAAAACCGCCGCGGCGCATGGAGCCGCCGCCGGTGACGATGACGGCACGCTCGCCCTTGAGGTTCTTCACCTCATGGCGCGCGCCCTCGCCAAAGTACAGGTCACGCGGGTTGGTAAAACGTCCCATAGTTCCTCCCAAACTACAAGCCCGTATACATAGGTATATAGTTGACGGGGACGGGCTCGCCCCGTGCAATCCATGTAGTGGCAGGCGGCGCGGCGCAGCGCGCTATGCGCCCCGACCGTCGCGTATTGTACCCAGCGCCCGCCGTCCTTACGCCCCGGATGCCCCGGCAATAAGGCAAAATGCCGCCCCAGGAGGTTACGTGAGCGCACCCAGTGCCGAGAAGAACCGCCGCCCGCGCCCGGGCGACGCCGTGCTTGTCGCGCTTGCCGTTGTTGCAGCGCTCGCAGGCGCGATCTGGCTTAGCGCGCAGGGCACAGGCACGGGTGCCCAAGACGGGCTCGTGGTGGTTTGCCAGAGCAAAGACGGCTTTTATCGCGTCGATCCGCTCGACGAGGACGTGACGTACACGGTCTCCACGCCAAACGGCTACAATAACGTGACCATTGCCGACGGCACGGTGGATGTGACCTCGGCCGACTGCAGCAACCAGGTGTGCGTGAACACCGAGCCCGCCTCGCAGCCGGGCGAGCAGATCGTCTGCCTCCCCCACGAGGTGGTCATCGAAGTCGCAAACGACCCCGATGACGTGGCGCCGCTCGCCTAGCCGAGAAGCACGGCTCGCCCCGAACAACACCCGGAGCAAAGCCCCGCCCGGCACAGCTCGGCAACGCCTCTCGTACCGCAGCCGCCCCTGCTCTCGCCTGAAAGGAGCTGACATGGCCTTTGATCCCCTGCAGGAAGACTGCCTGCGTCTGATCTTCCGCTCCATGCAGCGCGAGGGCATCTACCCGCTCGAGAACAGCGCCTACATCGAGGCCGCCATGGAGCGGTTTCAGGAAGACCCCGGCTCGCTCATCCGCACCGACGAGGACCGGGCGTTTCACCTCATGGCCAAGGCAACCGAGATCATCGACTACCGGCTGCCCTTCATCTCGAGCGACGAGCAGGCCAACGCCGAGCTCGCCCGCGCCGAGGGCCTGCTCAACGAGGCCGCAGCGCTTGATCCCGCAAACCGCGACGTTGAGCGCATGCGCGCGGCGATAAAGGCCCCGACCAACGAGGAGTACTTCAGGTTTCTCGCGGACCGTGAGCCCGAAGTGGCCGCCGAGGCCGAGAAGCGCGTCGTCCAGGCGTCGACCGTATACGAGCGCGAGTACGCCCACGATCTGGGCCTGCGTCCCTACCTGCGCTGGCTTGCTGCGCTCGCCTCAAAGGCGCTCATTGCCGGGCGCTACCATGTGACGCTCGAAGCCGCCGGAAAGAGTCTCGCGCTCGCCCCCGACGACCCGGCGGACATACGCTTTACCGCGCTCATCGCGCTCGCCAAGCTCGAGTGCGATCCGCGCGAGCTCGAGGAGTTCCGCACCCAATACGTGCCGGCGTTTCAGGCGCGCACCCAGCCCGACCCCTGGAGCCTTCTCGCCAAGATGGCCGTTGCCTACAAGGCGCTCGACTACGACGGAGCCGACCGTGCGCTTGCCGAGATCTTCTCGCTTGTGCCCAATGCGGCGCGGGCGCTGTACTACCAGACCGAGTTTCCCGACGGCGTGTACGCGCGCGTGCACGTGGAGCCGGGCACCGAAGACGAGCTTATCCTCGCGCTGAGCGAGTGCACCGTGCTGCTGCAAGAGGGCCTCGGCGCTCCCGAGGCCGCCCCGCTTGCCGTGTGGGTCGGCTCGCATCCGCTCGTCGAGCGCGGCATGGAGGCGCTCGACCGCGCCGGCCGCGCCCATCCCGCACAGCCCAACCTGGAAGGCGGTAACTGATGGAACCCCGCGCCTACCTTCCGATTGTCCTCGAGGCCGAGTACGCTGCGGCGCATCCCGACCTCACGCCGGCGGCGCGGGAGCTCCTGCACGAAGAGGTCGCCCAGCACCCCGAGCGCTACGTGACCTCGCCGCGCGCCGAGGCGCTCGTTGCCTACGCGCAGGCGCACCGCGACCTGATGCGTGGGATCGACCGCATCATCGACCTGCCCGAAGAGGAGTTCACCGCACGGCGACTCGAACTGTTTGCCGCCGTGGGCGCCCGCCTCAAAGAGGCGCTGCGCTGCGACCCCGACTGCTTTGAGGCGCGGCTCCTCATGACGCTGCTCGCCGACACCGACCTCGATAGCTGCCTGCACGACCTGCTCATCTTGGAACACGAAGTGCTCGAGCGTCTGCACGCCGCCTATCCCGCCTTTGACGAGAACGCCCCGCACCTGTGGCGGTCGAGCGAGCCCGCCGAGGGCGAGAACCACGCGGGCGACACCGCAGCGGCACCCGGGGCAGCGCCCGCTACCGGCTTTGCCGCCCGCGCGCTCGGAAACCGCACGCAGCCGCCCGCCGACCCCGAGGAAGCGGCCGCGCTCACGAGCTCCAACCCGGTGCTTATCGCCTGGCTCCACACGCTCGAATCCATCTCGGGTTTCTGCCTGCAAAGCGCGCGCTACCGGGCGGCGCTCCGCTACGCGCAGATCGTTGGCCGTGCCTGCGGCTATCCCAACTGCGCGTTTGGCACGGAGCTTCTCGCTTACGCGCGGCTGGAGGACGAGGACGCGTTCTTTGCCTGCGCACGCGCCTACAACGAGAAGCACCCGGGCGAGGGGCCGGTGGAAGACACGCCGTGGTACCTGTTTGGGCGCGCGCTGCTGCTCTACAAGCTCGGCAAGATGCGCCCGGCGGCGCGGGCGATCAAGGACTTTGCCGCGCGCACCTGCGGCGGCGCGTACTTCCTCACCATGCCGGTCTACCACGTGCCCTACCTGCCCGTTCGCCCCGAGCCCGCCGAACCGTGGGAGCGCGCGCACCAGGCGCTCTTTGAGGCCGACGGCATGATCGTCGACGTGCCCGACTTTGCGCAGTGGGCGGAGGGCTTTGACGAGGTTCGCCGCGCCGCCGATCGCTTTGCCGATACGTACGGGTTCGAATGAGCTTCTCGCAGCGTTGAGGCGGGGCTGCGCCGGCGCGTGAGAGAGGCACCCTGCCACGGCAGCGCCGCCGACTCTGGCAAGGGCTGCTCCCGCCTGCCGAAAGCACGTCGGGGCTACCCCGCCCCGCCGCGCGCCCCAGCCCGCTGGCGCGGTCGCGCGCGATGTTTGCTAAACTGAACGGTTGCACACATACGCGACTCGAGGAGGGCCCGTGCCCGGTTTCTCGCTCAAAAACAAGGTGACCGTTCACTACGTCGGCAGCTTTGACGACGGCGACGTGTTTGACTCAACGCTCGACAAAGAACCGCTTACGTTTATCGAGGGCAACCACGAGGTGATCCCCGGCTTTGAGCTCGCCGTGCTCGGCATGCAGCCAGGCGAGACCAAGAAGGTGCACCTCGATCCTAAGGACGCCTACGGTATGCCGCGCACCGACCTTATCATGCAGGTTCCGACCTCGCAGGTTCCCAACGCCGACGACCTGGTGGTGGGCCAGATGATCTACCTCATGAACGGCGACGGCTACCAGCAGCTCGCGCGCGTGCACAGCGTTCAGGACGACGGCCTCACGATCTTTGACCTCAACCACCCCATGGCCGGCGTTCCGCTCAACTTTGAGATCACGCTCATTGCCCGCGAGCCGGCAGACCAAACCGAGGCAGCCGACGCCGAGGGCAACGCGTAGCGCAGCCGCGAAGGACGCGCGCCGCCAACATGTGAGAGGGGAAACATGGGAGCTTTGACACCCGAGAAGGGCCTGCTCTGCGCAGGCTGCCCCCATCGCGGGGCATACCTGGCAGCCAAGGAATCCGTGCGCGGCACGCGCGGCGCGGTGGTGTGCGGCAACGTTGGTTGCGTCGCCGTGGGCTTTATGTATCCAGGAGCCGCGACCTGCCTGGGTGGCATGGATCGCCTTCCGGCCCGCTACCGCGTAGAAGCGCCCGAGGGAGCGCCTGCCTGCGTGCACTTCGTGCGCGACACCGACCTGTGCGCCGCCTGGGAGTCGGGCAGCGAGAACTTCTCTGTCGCTACGCTCGCCCGCGAGGCCGGCTCGTGCGTGCTCGGCGTACTGGCCTCGAGCGCTGCCGTGGTGTCGCAAAGCGCCTTGCAAGAGTTGGGCGAGAAGCTCCTTGCCCAAGGATTCGGCACCGTGGTTATCGTCGACCCGCTCGACCAGGAGCGCGCCTGCGAGATGCTCAGCGCGTGCCTTGGGAAGAGCGGCGTCTCCGCCGTGATCTTTGCCTCGCCGTGCGTGCTGCTCCAAGAGGGGCCTGACCGGCTCGAGCCCGCCGAGATCGACCGGTACCTGTGCGCGCGCTGCAACCGCTGCCAGCAAGTAACCGGCTGCCCGGCGATCTCGTTTGCTGAAGGCGTGTTTGCCATCGACCCGGTGCGGTGCGCCGGCTGCGACCTGTGCGTCGGCGCGTGCCAGTCGCGCGTCATCTACACGCCGCGCCTGCGCATGACGCCCGAGGAGCGCTCAGCGCTGCGCTACCAAGCCGCCCGGAGCTAGGGAGCCGAGCAGGGCGTGCCTGCCCGAACAGGGCGCGTCTGCCACAGATCGACAAGCGAACGGCCTGTCGCGTGGAGCGGCAGGCCGTTTTTCTCGGCGGCGGATCTTGATCGCTCTGCGCAGCAGCCCTGTAGGCGATTAGCCTGGACCGGCGGTTCCTCTCGGCCGATTCCTGCAGCCGTTTTTCTCGGCTGCTCTTCTCGGCTGCACCTCTCGGCCGCATTCTGCGGCTGTCCTTCTCGGCCGCCAAAGGTCCGGACCGCGCAGAAACGCAGGTTCCCCGAGCGAGCGGTCGAGACATCTTTTACGCATCCGCGAACGCTTGACGCAACGGCGAACGCTTAGAAGCAAAAATACCGCCGTAAGCGTTCGCGGATGCGTCAAGCGTTCGTATCTGCGTAGAGCGTTCGTAGTTGCGTAGAGAATTGCCGGCAGCCCTATCGCGCGGCGAGCGCGCAACGGATAAAAGCCGCTACGCTCGTGCGTCGGCGCCGGAGCCGAGCGCAGCGAGGGCTCGCCGCACGCTGCGGCCGACCGCCACGCCCACGGCGAGCTTGACCGCGTCGGGGATGACAAAGGGGATAACCGCTGCCGCCAGCGCCGCCGGCAGCGCCATACCCGTAACCGCCATGAGCTGGATCGTGCCCAGCACGTAGGCCACCGCAAGCAGCACCACAACAGCGAGTCCCTCGCGCAGCACCTGCGGCACACGCGCCGGCAGGGCAAGGATCAGCTCCGCCGCCACCATGCCCACCAAGAAGCCCCAGAGATATCCGCCGGTTGGGCCAACGATCTGCGCGATGCCGCCGCCGAAGCCCGAGAACACCGGCAGGCCAACGGCGCCGATCAAAAGATACACCGCGATGGTCGTCAGCGCCTCGCGCCGGCCGACGGCCACCGGGATCATGGCGAGAACCATGGTCTGTAGCGTAAAGGGAACGGCACCGAGCGGGATCGTTACCCAAGCGCTCACCGCGAGAAGCGCAACCAGCACTCCGCAGCGTGTGATCTGACGGGCGGTCATACGAGCAAGTCCTTTCTCGCAGTATGCGTTTTGCGGCTGCGCGGTGCGATCTTTGCGGCAAGCGTGCGAGAATGCCGGATCGGCCGGGCGCAGCGACCACCAGTCTAGCGAGTTGCCCACGCAGTCGCCCACGTAGACGCCTCGTTTGTGCAACTTTTCTCAAGCATTTTCCCAAGTAGCGCTTGCGTGTCGCGTTTGGTATACTTCATCTGCTACAGGCCCCCATCGTCTAGTGGCCCAGGACATCGCCCTTTCAAGGCGGCAACACGGGTTCGATTCCCGTTGGGGGTGCCATAAAATCCACAGGCCCAGGTCCCCTTTTTTGGATCTGGGCCTTTTTCTGCTCCGTCCCGGGAGTCGAACCCCGCTGGGGGCGCGAGCGTCAAGCAAACGCGGAGCGTTTGCAGCGAGCGCGCGAGGGCGCCTGCGCCCGAGCGAAGGCGGGCGCCGCCGAGGCGCACGCCGATTCCCGTTGGGGTGCCAGAGATCGCAAGCCCAGATACCTGCGGGTACCTGGGCTTTTTTCTGCCACGTGCCGGGAATCGGACCTCGCTGGAGAGGAACCACGAGCGTCAGCGGAGAGACCAGCGGCTCCACAAGGGGGCATGTCGCGAACAACAAGGGCTGAACGCGACCGTCCCCCCCCCCGATCTGAATGGCGAGAAGATCAACGATCCTAATGCCGTCGGCAGAAACAAAGCCGTTCCTAATGCCGTCGGCAGAATCAAAGCCGTTCCTAGCGGCACGCCCCTCCAGGTTCAACTATTCGGTTGCTTTCGCAGATGGCTAAACGTTTTATCATTTGAAAGAGCCCCGCGGTGCATTAGGATCGGCACGATTCCCGCCGCGGTGATTAGGATCGGTGCATTTCTCGCCATACTCGTTAGGATTGACGTTGTTCTCGCCGCCATTACCAGGATCGACGCCGTTTTCGCCGTGCTCGCTAGGATCGTCGCGCTTCTTGCCGTGCTTGGCAGGATCGTCACGTTCATCGCTGTGCCCGCTAACGCCTCCTGCCACGCATGCTAGGATCGACGCTGTTCTCGCCGCGCCTGCTAGGAACGGCGCGCCTTTCGCCGTGTCCGCTAGGATCGTTGCGCCCCTCGCTGCGCCTGGCAGGGTCGGCGCGCCTCTTGCCGCGGTCGCTGAGGCCGCCGTCAGCCCCGGCGCGCCGTGCCCCTCGTTGCCGCATGGTTGCCGTCCGGAGAATTGCGCAACGGACGCGCATCGCGGGCAGTATAGTGGGTAAGCAACAGCACGAACCAGCCAGTGCTTTGAGCCCAAAGGAGAGGATCCTATGTTCTGCACCAACTGCGGCGCGCAAATCGAAGACGGCCTGAACTTCTGCACCAACTGCGGCAGCCCCGTGGAGCAGCCCATGCCCGCTCCCGCCGCGCCGGCACCCGCGCCCGCCCCGGCACCCCAACCGGTGCCCGCCGCTGCGCCGATGCCCCAGCCAGCTCCGCAGCCGGTCCAGCAGCAGCCCCAGCCGGTCATGCTTGATCCGCTGGCCCCGGCAAGCGTTCCGCTGTCCCAGGTTGGCGGCGAAACCTCGCCGAGCATCTGCACCTGCCCCAACTGCGGCGTCAAAGTGCGCGTCAACGTGCCGCGCGCCAACTGCACGGTCAACATCACCTGTGGCAAGTGCGGCCATAAGTTCCCCATGCAGGTCCGCATGGACTAGGCTCGGCGCAAACGCCCCGCCAGATCGCCCCACGATAACCGCCTGAAAATCGGGCGGCCTGCGGCTCGCACAAGCCGCAGGCCGCCTGCCTGCTTCTGCTGCACAAACTGAGCGCAGTCAGGCCCCGCGCAGCGCATCCCGCGACACACGCGCCCTCAGAGATGCGCCGGCAGCACCACGTCGGTCAAAAACGGAATGAACTCGGCAATCGACATCCCGCGCGGATCGTCGAGCCAGGCGACCACGGCCGCCAGAATCCCGGACAGGTAAAACTCGCGCAGCAGCTCGGCCTCGCCCGGCGTCAGCGCGCGGTCGGTCACCAAAAACCGGTCCAAAATCGGCGCGACCACCTGCTTGAACCGCGGCGCAAACGCCGGGTCGCCGCGCTCGCCCAGCAGCACCGAGAACTGCGTGCTGTGCCGCCGGGCAAGTTCCAGGAGCAGCACCATATGGCTTGAGAAATCAGGCTCCGCCTCTTTCATCAGGCGCTTCTCGAGCAGCTGCCCGAGCATGCCCAGAAGCTCGTTCTCAATCTGCTCGAGAACGTCGTAGATATCCCTAAAGTACAGGTAAAAGGTAGCGCGGTTGTAGCCCGCGCGGTCGGTGATCTGCTTGACCGTGATCTTCTCGATCGGCCGCTCGAGGTACAGCTCCCAAAACGCCTGCTTGAGGTTTGCCTTGGTCTGCTCCGTCACCTGAGGCTGCTTGTTCACGCCGCCCTCCTCGCCCGCAAAGCACCGCCACGTCTGCGCCTGAGCCGCCCGCGTCCGAACCCGCGACAAAACGCCGCGCCGCCATTGCTCGACACTTGGGTCGCGGTTGTCGAGAAGACCGGCAACAGGCGCTTCTCCCCTACTATACTCGGATTAGACAACAAGCTGTCGAGTAATCTGTGCAGGGGCTGAAAGCGCATGGCCTACATCGAGTTCACCGACGTCAGCAAGCACTACGGATCGGGCTCCGCCCTCATCAAGGCGCTGGACGGCGCCACCTTCGAAGTCGAGAAGGGCGAGCTCGCGGTGATCCTCGGCGCGTCGGGCGCGGGCAAGACCACGGCGCTCAACATCCTCGGCGGCATGGACACCGCAACGTCAGGCCGCGTGCTCGTAGACGGCCGCGACATCACCCACGCCAGCGAAGCGGAGCTCGTGGAGTACCGCCGCACCGACGTGGGTTTTGTGTTCCAGTTCTACAACCTGGTTCCCAACCTCACCGCCAAGGAGAACGTCGAGCTCGCAGCGCAGGTCTGCGCGGGCGCCCTCGACGCGGCCGAGTCGCTCGCCAAAGTCGGCCTCGGCAACCGCATGAACAACTTCCCCGCGCAGCTCTCGGGCGGCGAGCAGCAGCGCGTGTCGATTGCGCGCGCTATTGCCAAAAACCCCAAGCTCCTGCTATGCGACGAGCCCACCGGCGCGCTCGATTACGTAACCGGCAAGCAGATCCTGCAGCTTCTGCAAGACACCTGCCGCCGCGACGGCATCACCGTCCTCATCATCACCCACAACGCCGCGCTCGCCCCCATGGCCGACCGCCTCATCCGCTTCAAGAGCGGCCGCGTTACCGCCATGGAGAGGAACCTCCACCCCACCCCGATCGCCCAGATCGAGTGGTAACAGGGCGGCGGTGCGAGCATGAAGGCGTTCAGCAAAGACATCCTGCGCACGGTTCGCGGCAGCCTCAAGCGCTTCGTTTCGATCGCCGTGATCTGCGCTCTCGGTGTCACCATGCTGAGCGGCCTCTCGGTCGCCTGCATCGACCTGCGCGAGTCGGCCGACGAGCTCTTTGACGCGCAGAAGCTCTTCGATATCAGCGTGCAGTCGACCCTCGGCCTCACCTCGGCCGACATCGACGCGCTGGCAAGCGTTGACGGCGTGGAGCTCGCCGAGGGCACCTGGCAGGAAAGCGCCTACACCCGCATCGACGGGGCGCGTCACACCGTCGACATCAAGGCGCTCGTGCCAAGCGGCACGAACGACCCCTACGTGCTCGAGGGCACGCTGCCCAAGAGCGCGAACGAAGTGGCCGTAACGCAGCAGTACCTCAAGGACTCCGGCAAGAGCATCGGCGACACCGTAACGTTCGAGGGCGCCGAGGATGAGGAGAAGAGCACCTCCGCCGGCACCGACAGCGCCACAGACAGCACTGACCCCGCTGCCTCCGTGGACGACGAGTCCTTCTCGCTTGACGACGAGGAGAGCACCGAGGTCTTCGACCGGCGCACCTACACCATCACGGCGTCGGTGATCGACCCCACCAACATCACGCAGCCGGACGGCCCCGTGGCCTTCCGCGCGAGCACGAGCGCCGACTGCTCGTTTTACGTGACCGAGGACGCGGTTCTCGATACCAGTGTGTTTACCATTGCCTACCTGCGCGTTGAGGGCGCACACGACACCTCGAGCTACTCCGATGAGTACACCGCCGCCGTTGACGAGGTCAAGGCGCGCGTGGACGACATCACGCCGCAGCGCGAGCGCGCCCGCGCCGAGGAGATCAAGGCCGACGTAACGGAGGAGATCGACGACGCCGAGCGCGAGGCCGAGGAGGAGTTCGAGAAGGCCGAGGACGAGCTGGCCGACGCCCAGGATACGCTCGACGAGAGCCTGGCCGAGGCGCTCGAGGGTCAGCGCGAGCTCGATGCGGAGCGCGCCGACGCGCTCACGCAGCTCGACGAAGCGCAGGCGACGATCAACGAGAACGCAGCGCTTCTCGCCGAGGGGCGCGCGGAGCTTGTTGAGCAGGAGCAGAGCGCGTGGGAGCAGATCGACGACGCGCAGGCCCAGATCGACGAGGGCCGCGCGGAGCTTGCAAGCGGCATGGTTGAGCTGCGCGAGCAGGAGCAGCAAGCCGCTGACGGGCAGGCGAAGATCGACGCCGGCTACGCCGAGCTTGCCGACGGACAGGCCGAGCTCGACGCCGGGCGCGCTCAGGCAGAGGCGGGCGTTGCCGCTGCTCAGGACGGCATTGCGCAGGCAGATGCCGGAGCGCAGGCGCTTCTCGGGCAACTGGGGAGCAGCGAGGCCGAGGCGGCGTGGGAGAACCTCAAAGCCGCGACATCCGAGGACGCATCGGCCGACGCGCAGGCGGCGTTTGCGACGGCCGCCGAGGGGGCCGTAAACGACAAGCTTGACGAGCTCGAAGGTGCGCGAGCCGAGGCCGAAGCAGGACTCGAGCAGGTCGAGGGCTATATCCAGGCCATTGACGCGCAGCTCGCGCCGCTCGAGGAGCAGAAGGCAGCTGCCGACGCGCGCATCGAGGAGATTGCCGCGCGCACCGCCGAGATCGATGGCCGCAACAATGAGATCACCGCGCGCTTTGACGCCATCAACATGCGCATGGCGGAGATCGAGGAGATCTTCAAGAACACGGAGCAGGGTTCGGTCATCGACCCCGGCAGCGGCGATACAGAAGAAGAGCCCCAAGACCCCGCCGGTCCCGACATCTCAGCCCTCGAGACCGAGTATGCCGCGCTCGCAGCCGAGCGCGATGCCCTTGCGAGCGAGCGAGAGACGCTCAAGGTCGAAAGCAAGCAGCTCGACGAGGAGCTCACGCCACTCACCGAGACAAGCGCTACCCTCGCCGCCCAGATCGCAGGATTCCAAGGGTATCGCGACGAACTTCTCGCAAAGAAGTCCCAAGCAGACAACGCACTTGACCAGATCGACGCCGGCAAGCAGCAGCTCGAGGCGCTTCTCGCCTCGGGGCAGATAAGCCAGCTCGCCTCTGGCATGGGCCAGGCCACCGTCGGCCTCGCCGAGGCACAGGCAGGCCTTGCCGAGGTAGAAGCGGGCCAAGCCGAGATCGACGAGAACCGCGCGCTGCTCGACCAGAACCAGGCCGAGCTCAACGACGGGGCCGCACTTCTCGCCTCTGCCCGCGCGCAGCTCGAATCGGGCGCCGCGGAGCTCGACGCCGGGCAGGCCGAGCTCGACGCCCAGCGCGCCCAGCTGCCCGCGCTTCTCGCCGAGGGCTGGGACGAGATCGCCTCGGGCGCGGCGGAGCTTGCCGAGGGCCAGGCGGAGCTTGACGCTCAGCGCGCTGACGCGCTCGCGCAGCTTGCCGAGGCGCAGGCCACGATCGACGACGCGCTGGCCCAGATCGCCGAGGGCCAGGAGGAGCTCGACGAGAACCGCGAGACCTTTGACAAAGAGAAGGCCGACGCGCTTGCCGAGATCGCCGACGCGCGGGCCGAGGTCGACGACATCGAGCCCGCCACGTGGTACGTGCAGGACCGCAACAACCTCGGCGGCTACGCGAGCGTGGACGCCGATACCTCCTCCATCGACGCCATTGCGCGCGTGATCCCGGTCATCTTCTTCGTGGTGGCGGTGCTCGTGAGCCTCACCACCGCCACGCGCATGGTCGAGGAGGAGCGCACGCTCATCGGTCTGTACAAGGCGCTCGGCTACTCCAAGCGTAAGATCCTCTCCAAGTACGTGGTCTACACGCTCGGCGCCGCGCTTATCGGCGGCCTTGTGGGTGACGTGCTCGGCCTGGTGGCGCTGCCTCTTTTCCTCTTCACCATCTTCAACGTCATGTACCAGCTGCCGATTCTCTCGCTGCACTTCAGCGCGCTGCACGCGTTTGGCAGCGTGGCGCTCTTTGTCGTGGGCATCGTAGGCGCCACGATCCTCACCTGCCGCTCCGACCTGCGCGAGACGCCTGCCGCCCTCATGCGCCCCAAGGCCCCGCAGGCCGGCTCGCGCATCTTCCTCGAGCACATCGCGCCGCTGTGGAACCGCATGAACTTCCTCAACAAGGTCACCGCGCGCAACATCTTCCGCTACAAGAAGCGCTTCTTCATGACGGTGTTTGGCATCCTCGGCTGCACGGCGCTTCTCATCTGCGGCTTTGCCATCAAAGACACGGTGAGCGCGCTCTCGGTGCGCCAGTACGGTTCGGCGAGCGTCGAGGGTGTCACGCGCTACGACCTCATGGCGGTCACCCAGCCCGACGACTTTGCCGAAGCCGCCGAGCTTCTCGACGACGAGCCCAACGTTCAGGACCGTCTCGACGTGCGCATCGACACGGTGACCGTGGAGTACGACGGCGGCAAGAAGGACCTGCAGCTTTACGTGATTCCCAGCGGGGAGTCACTCAGAAGCTACGTTGACCTGCGCACCGTTGACGGCAACCCGATCGAACTGCCCGACGAGGGCATTGTGGTCACCAACAACGTGGCCACGGTGCTCGGCTTTGACGAAGGCGACACCGTTGGTCTCAAGGACTCCGCGCTCAACCAGGCAGATGCCCGCATCGCCGGCGTAGCCGAAAACTTCCTCGGCAACGCCGCCTATTGCACGCAGGAGGCCTACGAGAAGCTCTTCGGCGCCGACGCCTTCGAGCAGAACGGCTTCCTCGCCCACCTCGCGGGCAACGCCGACGAGCAGATCGCCTGCGCCGACGAGCTCTCTACCAACGACCTGTTTCTCTCGGTCACCGGTACCGAGCAGCTGGCGCTCGACTTCTCCGAGAGCTTCGCGCTTATCAACTCGGTGGTCTACGTGGTCATCATCCTTGCCGCGGGCCTGGCGTTCGTAGTGCTCTTCACGCTCTCGACCGTCAACATCGCCGAGCGCGAACGCGAGATCGCCACGATCAAGGTGCTCGGCTTCCGCCCGCCCGAGGTGCGCCGCTACATCAACAAAGAGACGCTCGTGCTCACGGCCATGGGCATCGTCCTCGGCATGCCCGCGGGCTGGGCGCTCGGGTCGAGCTTCGAGTACATCCTCAAGATGCCCGACATCAACTTCGCCGTCTCCATCGAGCCCGTGAGCTTCGCCATCTCGGCCGCCTTCACCGTGGTGTTCGCGCTCGTGGTGAACCTCATCACCAACCGCATGCTCGACCGCATCATCATGGTCGACGCCCTCAAGAGCCCCGAGTAACGTGCCGGCGTGCGGAGTCCTCCGGCCCGTTCTTCTCGGCCCGCCTCCCCGCCCCCCGGCCAGCTCTTCTCGGCCCGCCTCCCTGCCAAATAACGCTGTTAACAGCGTTATTTGGCAGAGGTAGGACACCGCCGTCTACCTGCGGTTCTCTCCTATTTCCCCAGGTAGATGCACTCGGCCAAAATACGCTGTTAACAGCGCTTTTTGGCCGACCCCCTGCTCCGTCTCTTGCGGCAAAACCCTGCCGGGCAGGCACGCCGAGATCCGCAACCTAAAGTTGCGCCGCATCCTGCGCTCTGACTACCTAAAGTGCTCGCGCAACCGCATATTTGGCACCTATAGTTGGGACAGGAAAAGAGGTATGAACGGGCCTGATTGGAGGACGCCATGGAGAGAAACACCGCCGAAAAACTCGCGGCGCTCCGCCGTGAGCACGGGTACAGCCAGGAGGAGCTCGCCGAGAAGCTCGGGGTGAGCCGCCAGGCGGTCTCGAAGTGGGAGCGGGCGGAGTCCTCGCCCGACACCGACAACCTCGTCGCGCTCGCTCGTCTTTACGGCACGAGCCTCGACTCCCTTGTCGGCATCGAGACACCGAGCGCGGGCGCACAAGATTCCGGAGATGAGGCTGCTGACCATGATCCCGCATCCACACCTTCCCGCAAGACCAAGATCATCATCGCTGCCCTTATAATACTCGCCCTCATAGAGGCAGCGGGCTTGATCTATCTGATCAGACCCCTGCCTGGAAACTGTTATGTCAGAGGCACAGTCGTAGCAACCGAGCCCTCCTGGAATCAATTTGTCATCAGCACAAACGACCAGTGGACCGGAGAGAGCGGCCAAATCTTCTATGTGCTGGAAACCAATGAGGATACATTCTACCGCGACAAAGACGACAACGTAATAGACCCGACCTGGCTGCGCATCGGCTGGGAAGTGGAGGTGATGTACCCCTCGAATGAACACTCCGTCGGCTCCGACCGCCTCGTCGTTCGCGGGGTCAAAGTTCTCGACACCTCGAACGAAGCAGACCAACCGTTTTAATTACGCACAAGTGACGCCTCCAACAGCCTTCGATATAAGCGACCAGAATCACCAACAGGGGTCTCTTAACATCGATGAAGTTACCGCCTCGGTGGCCGGTCTCGAGGGCTACAGCATGTCAAAGGGTTGGCTACCAGCAAAGACGTGGAGCAATAGGATTGTGATCGGATGAGCGGAATGCGAGAAAAGTCAGCGGACGAGATCGTTGCCTGGCTTCAGGGCCGCGTGGACGTTAGAGAAGTGCCGCTCGAGTCGTTCAGCTCGAGCTTTCTGGACAGCCTGAGACAGACGATTGCCAGCTCCGTGTACGCCCGACACGAGAACGGCGACCTTGCTGCCCTGCATTTTCGCGCCTTCTCCCTCCTCGGCACCGAGAGGAACCGGCACTACCTCGCGCTGGCGGGAAGCGGCTCCTCGATGGCCCCAGCCGAGGCGTACGCCATCATCGAAACTACCACCGGCTGCGCCGAATCCAATGTGGCAATGTTGCAGCTGGAACTCACCGTAGCCCGCGGCGTCGGCGAGGCCGATCTGGCAAACAGGACCGGCGTCGGCCTCGCTTTTCTCGCCGCCCAGCGGCTCCTTGCCGACGGCGCCTACTAACGGCGGGCCCTCCCCGACCGCACCCCTGCCCCAACCCGTTCTTCTCGTCCTGCCCCCTGCCAAATAACGCCGTTGACGGCGTAATTTGGCAGGGGTCTCACACCACCATCTACCCGCAGTTTTCTTCCATTTCCCCAGGTGGATGTGCTCGGCCAAAATACGCTGTTAACGGCGGATTTTGGCCGAGTGGAGGGGAAGGAGAGGACGGGAGGGCGATCCCGGCGCTAGCCGAGAAGGGCAGAGATGAGGACGGGCACGACCGTTGAGCAGATAACGCCGTTGACGACGGAAAAGACCACGGTGCGCTCGTCGGTGTAGCGGATCATCATGGGAAGGGTCGTGTCTTCGCTGGTAGACGCGGCGGCAGCGATGCAGCTGTAGTAGTTGAGCCGCCGCGCGATGAAGGGGATGCTGAAGAACGACAAGAGCTCGCGCATGAGGTTGGCGAGAAACGCGATGCCGCCGAGCTGGGCGCCCGCGAGCGAGCCGACCTGCACGCCGGCCAAGCTGTACCAGCCCATGCCGCCCGCCACGGCCATGCCCTCGCGCAGCCCGAAGCCGAGAAGAACCGACGCGAGCGCGCCGCCCGCGAGCGACCCCGCGACCACGCCCGCAGGAATGCAGAGCGTCTTGATATGGTGCTCGCGCACGCTCGCGAAGAGGCCGCGGTGCACCCCGACGCTGATGCCCACCAGGAACATGAGCAGGTAGAGCGCCGGGTCGCTCGCCGCGGCGAGAAGCTCCGCCGCCCGCAGCGCCCCGCCGCCCGCAGCCGTGCCGAGAAGCCCCAGACACACGCCGAGCACCAGCGCCATGAGCGCGAGCAGCGCCATGCCGTCCAAGCGCCACGGCTGCTCCGACGGCCGGCGCTCCCCAGTGCCCGATGCGACGCGGTCGCCCGCGCCAGAGCCGGGCACCTCAACATCCTCGCCTGCCCCGCCATCAGCGGCAGCCCCCGCGCCCGCGCGCGCCCCCGGCATGAGCAGCTCCGTGAGCATATAGACAAACGCCACCGAGAACGCCATGGCGGCCACGCAAAACACCAGGCTCTGGAGGCCGAGCCGCCCGACGTTGCGCACGAAGCCGGGCATCGATCCGAGCGATGCCCCCATAGACAGGATCAGCAGCGCCGTGCACACCGTCTGCCCGAGCTCCACCAAGCGCTTTGCGCGCACGGGCACCGCAAAGCGCCCCGCCAGCGCGCCCGCGCACATAACAACCAGAATGTCCACGTACGTCTCTCCAAACGCAAAGCGGCCCGCGCGAACGCGGGCCGCAGCTCTTCTCGCCCGAGGGTCAGGGGCTGTTAGACGTCCTGCTCGATAAGCGCCTTGACGATCTGAACGGCGTTGGTGGCAGCGCCCTTGCGGATCTGGTCGCCGCAACACCACAGGCTGATGGCGGGCACGTCGTCGGGCGCCGAGATGTCGCGGCGCACACGGCCGACGAAGATGAGGTCCTGGTCGGTGGTGTCGAGCGGCATGGGGTAGCGGTCGGAGGCGTCGTCGGCGTCGAGGTAGTCGACGAGCTTCACGCCCGGCGCCGCGGCAAGCACGGCCTGGGCCTCCTTGACCGAGATCGGGCGCTCGAACTCAAGCGTCATGCTCTCGGAATGCGAGCGGGCAACCGGCACGCGCACGCAGGTGCAGTTCACGCGCAGGTCGTGAAGATGCATGATCTTGCGGCCCTCGTTTTGCATCTTCATCTCCTCGGACGTGTAGCCCTCGTCGTTGAAGCCGCCGATCTGCGGAATCAGGTTCATCGCAAGCTGGGCCGCAAAGGCGCCCGGCTTAGGCATCGGCGCGTCGTCGGCAAGGGCGCGCACCTGCGCCTCGAGCTCGCGCATGCCCGGAACGCCCGCGCCGCTCGCCGCCTGGTAGGTCGAGACGATCATACGCTTGAGGCCGGCGGCCTTGTGCAGCGGGTAAGCGGCAAGCAGACCGATGATGGTGGCGCAGTTGGGATTGGAGATGACCCCCTTGTGCTGAGCGATGTCGGCGGCGTTGATCTCGGGCACCACGAGCGGCACGTCCTCGTCGAGACGGAACGCGTGCGAGTTGTCGACAAACACGGCACCGGCCTCGCGGATGGCGGGGGCCATGGCGCGGGCGATGTCGTCCTCGGCGGCACCGAGCACGATGTCGACGCCCTCGAAAGCGGACGCCTCGGCGCGCGCCTCCTCGATCACAACGTCCTCGCCGCGGAAGCGCACGGTCTTGCCGGCGCTGCGCGCGCTCGCGAGCGGCACCAGACGCTCGACGGGAATCTCCTGCTCCTCGAGGCAGGTGATCATCTGGGTGCCCACGGCGCCCGTGGCGCCGAGAACTGCTACGGTGTACTGCTTGCTCATGGTGTAAGCCTTTCTCTCAATGGACGGCAGATTGAGAAGCTCAAATACAGCCGAGAAGAACGCGCGCTGCCCTCCTTCCCGGCAAAAGACGCGCAAACGCTAGAAGCGCTGCGGCATAGGCTCGAGCTCGGAGGTCTCGACGATGCGGCCGTGATCCGAGAACGCATCGTAGATCGCGCGGACCGCGCGCTCGAAGTCCTTCTCCTCCACGCCGATCAGGATGTTGATCTCGTCGCAGCCCTGGGTGATCATGCGCACGCTCACGCCCACGTTGCCGAGCATGCCGAAGAGGTGGCCCGACACGCCGGCGCGGCCGCGCAGGTTGCGGCCGACCGTGGCGATCATAGCGAGGTTCTCGACGACCTTGATCTCGGCGGGCTGCGCCTCGGCCTTGATGTCGGCGATGATGGAGTAGATCGTGTCCTTGACGTCGGCAGTCTGCACCACGGCGGCGAAGGAGTCAACGCCGGTGGGCATGTGCTCGACGCTCACGTGGTAGCGCTCGAACACCGACAGCGCCTTGCGCATGAAGCCGATCTTGCCGGTGGAGCGGTCGCGCGCGATGTGGATCGCCGTGAAACCGCACCTGCCGGTCACGCCGGTGATGATGGGCTCGGAGTCACCGCTCTTGGCGTGCTCGCTGATGACCGTACCCGGGTCGCCGGGGGCGTTGGTGTTCTTGATGACGAGCGGGATGCCTGCCTCGCGCACGGGGAAGATGGCCTCCTCGTGCAGCACGCTCGCGCCCATGTACGAAAGCTCGCGCAGCTCGTCATAGGTGATGCGGGCGATGGGCTGGGGGTTGTCGACTATGCGGGGGTCGGCCGAAAGGAAGCCCGAGACGTCGGTCCAGTTCTCGTAGAGGTCGGCGCCCAGGCAGCGCGCCAAGATGGAGCCCGAGATGTCTCCGCCGCCGCGGTCGAGCAGGCGCACGCGCCCGTCGCGCGTGGCACCGTAGAAGCCCGGCATCACAAACGGGCCCGAGACCTCCTGCATGACCTGCTGAAGCTGCTCGTTAGTGCGGTCGAGGTCGAGCGTGCCGTCCTGATGGAACGCCACCACGTCAACGGCGTCGACGAAGGTGTAGCCCAGGTACTCGGCCATGAGCTGGGCGGTAAAGTACTCGCCGCGGCTCACCACGAACTCCGGCGAGTACTCGCGGGCCTTGACGGCGCGCACGAACTCGGCGAAGCGCTGGCCGATGGGGTAGCTGAGTTTGAGGTCGGCGGCGATGCTGAAGAAGCGCTCGCCGATGGAGTCGAGCAGCGAGTCACAGCTCACGTGGTAGTTCACGTGCGCGTTGACGAGGTAGAGAAGGTCGGTGACCTTGGAGTCGCCGCTGTAGCGACGGCCCGACGCGGACACCACGACAAACTGGCGTGCCGGGTCGGCCTCGACAATGGCCTTGACCTTGCGGAACTGCTGGGCATCGGCGACCGACGAGCCGCCGAACTTGGCTACTTTGATCACGGGACAATCCATCCTTCCCTGGGCGGCGCGCCTAGCGCGCGGGTTCGAACATAGCCGCAAACGGCGCGGGGTCCTTCTCGGCCACCTGCGCCATGATGGCGGCGAGCTCCTCGTGGGTGCGGCCGGGCACGAGGTACATGCCCTCGGCAAAGGGCTCGGCGTCGGCCGGCAACGCCGCCGCAGCTTCCTCGTTCACCGCGACCACATGGTCGCAGCGCAGCAGCTCGGGCTCCCAAGCGAGCTCGCGCGTGAGCTCGAGCGCCTGCGGGCGCCCCTCGGCGCAGTCGAGCAGGTCCTGCACCACGGCGTTGCCCGTGGGGTCGCCGCCCGCGCCCTGGCCGTAGAACTTGAGCGTGCCGATCGTGGCACCCTCGAGCGTCGCGATGTTGTAGTTCTCGGGCACCGCGGCCTCAACGGAGCCGGACGCCATGAGCGTGGGCTCGACCGCCGCCGCGTAGCCCGTACCCGAAGCGCGGCCGTGCAGCATGAACTTGACCATGAGGCCCTTCTCGCGCAGGCGGCCGAGAAGCTCAGTCGTGAGCGTGCGGACGCCAAAGCACGGCAGGTCCAGGCGGCAGGGGGCGCCAAAGCAGGCTGCGGCCGTGATAACCGCCTTGTTCTTGAGGTCGTAGCCGTCGATGTCGGCAGACGGATCGGCCTCGGCAAGGCCCAGGCGCTGGGCGTCGGCGAGAACCTCGTCAAACTCCACGCCCTCGCGCGCCATGCGGTCGAGCAGGTAGTTGCTCGTGCCGTTGAGGATGCCGCTGAACGACGTGACCTCGTCGATGCGACGCGCCTTGAGAATCGAGGCGATCCAGGGAATGCCGCCGCCCACGCAGGCCTCGACGTAGAGATGCACGCCGTGCTTGTCGGCAAGGCCGATGAACTCCTCGAGATGCGCGGCGACCACGGCCTTGTTGGAGGTGACCACGTGCTTGCCGGCGGCAAGCGCGCGAGCAATGTAGGTGTGCGCGGGCTCGATGCCGCCGATGGCCTCCACTACGACGTCGATGGCGGGATCGCTCACGATGTCGTCGAAGTTGGCCGTCATGCGCGGCTCGGTGAGAAACTCGGGCAGAACCAGGATGCGCGCGACCTCGAGTTCGGGGCAGCGCTGCTCGACGATGCGCGCAACCGCGCTACCGACCGTGCCGTATCCAAGCAGTCCGATCTTCATAGGGGCGAGTACCTTTCGTCGGGCGCGGGCGGGCGGCACCGCGCGGGTTGGCAGAGCCTGGAACAAGGCAAAACCGGCGCGGCGTCACTGTTAACACAGCGGCCGGACGCGAAGACGCGCCCGGCCGAGCAGATTCGCCGACCTGCTATGATCAAGCAAAAGCGCGCGCCCTCAAAGACGTTTGGCGCGCCCGTCGTTTTGCCAAAGGAGCTGCTATGCGCACGTATCACAGCACGCGCAGCGTTACCCCGGTATCTTATAGCAAAGACGCCGTACGGCGCGGTATCGCCCCGGACGGCGGATTGTTTGTTTCCGATTGGTTAGGAAACGTTGGAGTTGATCTGGGGGATCTCGCGACCAAGAGCTACGCCGAAATCGCCCGCACGGTGCTCGGCGCGCTTCTGCCCGACTACACCCCCGACGAGATCGCCGCGTGCGTGGAGCGCGCCTACACGGGCACGTTTGAGAGCGCGGAGGTCACGCCCGTGGTGCCCGCCGGCAACGCTTGGGTGCTCGAGCTCTTCCACGGCCCCACGTGCGCCTTCAAAGACGTGGCCCTGCAGATGCTTCCCCAGCTCATGGCCTGCGCGAGCAACACCGCTGCCGAGAAGCGCGGCGGCGAGGCCGACCGCATCATGATCGTCACCGCCACGAGCGGCGACACGGGCAAGGCGGCGCTCGCCGGCTTTGCCGACAAGCCGGACACAGGGATCACGGTCTTCTACCCCGAGGGCAAGGTCAGCGCCGTTCAGCAGCTGCAGATGACCACCCAGGCGGGCAGCAACGTGGCAGTGTGCGCCGTGCGCGGCAACTTTGACGACGCCCAGAGCGCCGTCAAGCGCACCTTCGCCGACGCCGAGCTCGCCGCGCGCCTGGCCGAGAAGGGCGTGGTTCTCTCCAGCGCCAACTCCATCAACATCGGCCGCCTCGTACCACAGGTGGTGTACTACTTTGCCGCGTACGCGCAGATGCTGCGCTCCGGTGCCGTGAAGCTCGGCGACGAGGTCGAGTTCTGCGTGCCCACCGGCAACTTCGGCGACGTTCTCGCCGGCTACTACGCCAAGGCCATGGGCCTGCCCGTGCGCCGCTTCATCGTGGCGAGCAACGCCAACAACGTGCTCACCGACTTCTTCACCACGGGCGTGTACGACCGCAACCGCCCGTTCTTCACCACCATCTCGCCTTCCATGGACATCCTCATCTCGAGCAACCTGGAGCGCATGCTCTACCACGCCTCCGACGGCAACTGCGCGCTTATCGCCCAGCTCATGGACGACCTCGCGCGCACCGGCCGCTACGAGGTTCCCGCCGCCCTTAAGGAGCGCCTGGACGCCGACTTTGCCTGCGCCTGCGCCACCGACGAGGAGCAGCGCGTGGCCATTCGCTCGTGCTGGGAGAAGCACGGCTATCTGCTCGATCCGCACACCGCCTGCGGCTGGGTCGCGCTCGAGAAGGTCCCCGAGATTCCGGGTGTGCCGCGCGTGCTGCTCTCCACGGCGAGCCCCTACAAGTTCCCCGAGGCCGTGGCCGGCGCGCTGGGCCTTGACGTGGCTGCCGCCTGTGCCGCCGCGCCCGGGCGCGAGGCGGACTTTGTTGCCATGGACGTGCTGCAGAAGGCCACCGGGACCACGGCGCCCCAGCAGCTCCGCTCGCTCGAGACCGCCGAAGAGCGCTTTGCCGACGTGGTGGACCCCGAGGGCATCGGCGCCTACGTTGAGCGCGCCGCCGCCGAGAAGCTCGCCTAAAGGAGGCACGCCATGCCGCGCATCACCGTACCTGCGACCTCGGCAAACGTTGGCGTGGGATACGACTGCCTGGGCCTTGCGCTCACGCTCTACGCCCACTTTGACGTAGAGCGCGCCGACACGCTCACCATCACCGGCTGCGACGAGGCCTACGCCGGGCCCGACAACCTGTTTTACGTCAGCATGTGCTATGCGCTGCGCACTTGGGGCATCGAGCCCTTCCCCATCCGCCTGCACATCGAAACCGACGTGCCGCTTGCGCGCGGACTCGGCTCGAGCTCGACGCTCGTGGTGGCGGGCATCTACGCCGCCGCGCTTCTCACCGACCGCGAGCTCGACCGCTCCGAGGCCGTGGCGCTCGCCACGCGCATGGAGGGCCACCCCGACAACGTGGCGCCTGCGGTATACGGGTCGCTCGTGTGCTCGTTTACGCCGGCGGGCGTGAGCCCCGAGGGCTGCGACAACGAGCTCGAGCCCGAAGAGCCGCGCTGCATCCTGTACGACGTTGCCAGCAACCTGCGCTTTGTGTGCGTGATCCCGCCTTACGAGGTGCGCACGTCCGAGGCGCGCCGCGTGGTGCCCAAAACCCTCGCGCTCAGCGACGCCGTGTGGCAGATGGGCCGCATCGCCGGCATGACGCGCGGCCTCGAGACCGGCGACGCCGAGCTTATCGCCGCCGCCAACGACGATCGCCTGCACGAGCCTTACCGCCGCGCGCTGATCCCCGACTACGACGCCGTGCGCGCATGCGCGCTCGAGGCGGGCGCTTCGACCCTGTGGATCTCGGGCAGCGGCAGCACCATGTGCGCCGTGGTCTCCGAGACCAACACGTCGTTCTGCCCCGTGTCCAAGCGCGTGGCCGAGGCGCTGCGAAGCCGCTTCCCCGGCTTCGGCGTCCATATCCTCTCGTGCAACGCCACAGGCGTTAAGGTGGCATAAGAGTTTTGACCGCCACCGCCGGCCCCTCGCGTTCAGCGACGTCCCGAGCCCACCGGCGGCGCTTCTTTAGCTGAAATAACGCCAGCGCGTTCTTCTCCCTCTGGCGCACGGCAGCCAACCGATCTTCTCGGCCGGCTGCTTCTTTTTTGATGCGAGGCGCTGGCGGCTGTTGCGCTGCGCGCCGGATGCGGTTACTGTGTTGCGGGCAAGCGGCTGACGCCCTCTTCTGCACGCCCGAGGTCCGTTTTCAACCGCTCGGGCAAACCAAAAGTCCAATGATTGCGTTTTAGCCAGACCAAGCCAGGACATTCGCGAGCTGTCAACTGCAAAATCGCAGGTCAGATGCGGTTGATGCAACGAGACGCAGAGCGAGCGGCCCTAAAACCGCAATCATCGGACTTTTGATGATCGCATCTGACCGACAGATGCCGCACAAGCGGCTTCTCGCCGTCTCGTCAGCCGCCGCCCTGAAGCTCTACCCGCCAGCGACCGCCTTTTGACCCTACGAGGAACTCATGTCCCGCCGACCGATCATTCTCATTCCGCCGACTCAGCGCAACCGCGAGGAAGACATCCGTCTCGCGCTCAACTACACCGACTCGCTCGTCAAAGCAGGCGCCACGCCGCTCATTCTGCCGCTCACCGAAGATGTTGCCGTGTACGAGCAGCTCTTTGCGCTTGGCGACGGCGTGCTGCTCACGGGCGGCAACGACGTGGACCCCGTGCGCTACGACGACGCTCTGCGAGCGCACGGCACGGACGGCAAGGAGCTTGTTGCCGAGATCACACCCCTGCGCGACAGCGTTGAGTACGCGCTTTTGGATTACGCCCTTGCGCACGACCTGCCGGTCTTTGGCATCTGCCGCGGCGTCCAGGTGCTCAACTGCTACTTCGGCGGCACGCTCTGGTACGATCTGCCCGCTCAGTTTGACCCCGCTACCTGCGGGTTCTGGCCAAGCTGGGGCTTTGGCGCCGAGAAGGTCAGCACTGACGAAGCCGGTGCGGACGCCCCCTCCGATGCCGCACTGCCCGAGGCCTTCCGCGTGAGCAGCCTTACGGCCGAGAGCGCGGTTCTCGCGCATCACAAGGAGCTGCCAAACGGCGACCACGACGGCACGCTCGCGCATCCCGCCGCCCTCGAGCCTGGCTCGCGCATCGCCGAGATTCTCGGCTGCGAGCACCTCATGGTCAACTCGCTGCACCACCAGTCGGTTCGCGACGTGGCCCCGTGCCTGCGCGCCGTGGCCGTTGCCCCCGACGGCGTCATCGAAGCCGTCGAGCACCGCGAGCTCCCCAACGTACTCGGCGTCCAGTGGCATCCCGAATACTACGGCCTCGAGGAGCCCATGAACCGGTACTTTTCTGCCCTTGTGGACGCCGCCCGCGCCCCATACTCCACGTCCCCTGCCAAATAACGCTGCTAACGGCGTTTTTTGGCAGGGCGGTTGCACCCTCGTCTACCTGCGCTTCTCCCCTGTTTGCGCAGGTAGATAGGGGTGGCCAAATAACGCTGTTAACAGCAGATTTTGACAGAGCCGGAGCTTTGGCCGGGGCGGAGCTTTGACAGAGGCGGAGCTTTGGCTGGGGCGGAGCTTTGGCCGGGGCGGAGCTTTGGCCGGAGCCGTTTCGGGGCACCCAGAAATATCCCGTGAGAAAATCTGGCAACAAAAAAGCCCGGCCTCGGGGACCGGGCTTCATCTGACTCAGGCTCTCGAGAAGTGCCTAAAGCAGCACGCCGAGGACGATAAGCACCGCACAGAGGGCGAAGGCGCCGGCGTCGAGCGCGGTGAAGGGGTAGCGCTTGAATGAGCTCTCGCGCGTGCGGAGGTAGAAGCCGCGCTGCTCGGCTGCGAGCGCCGTGGCGTCGGTCTTGGCGACCGAGGTCACAAGCAGCGGGATGCACACGGGCAGCATGAGCGTGAGGCGCTTCAAGGGGTTCTTGGTGTCGAACTCCACGCCGCGCGCGGTCTGCGCCTCCATGATGGCGTTCATCTCCTGCGAGAACACCGGCACAAAACGCAGCGCCGTAGTAAACGTAAACGCGTACTTATAGGGAATGTGCAGCTTCTCAACGCACGCGTTGGCAAGGTCGGTGGTTTTGGTGACCATGAGCATGAGCACGAGCGGCAACGCCACGCCGAGCAGGCGCAGGCACGCCTTGCCGCCCGTCACAAGGCCCTGGTCGGTCACGAAGCCGAGCACGGGATTGCCTGCCCGCGTAAAGGCAATCTGCAGGACGAACATAATGAGTGCCACTGGCACGAGCACCTTGAGCAGCGACAGCATGCGGTCCGCAACGCCCGCGTAGGCGGCGAGCGCCAGCGTAAGCACGAGCAGACCGATAAGCGCCGGGAAACCGGAGACGAGCAGCGTGGCAGCGATAATAGCAGCCGCGAGCGCGAGCTTGGTCACCGGGTTGAGCTTGTGCAGGAGCGTGGTTCCCGGCACGTAGTCGATCACGTTAAGCATGGGCACGCGCCTCCGATCCGCCGGTCACCATCTCGACGACCGTATCCACCAACGCCGAAACCTCGCCGATGCCCGCAAAGTCTGCCGACACGCCGCGGGCCAGCTGCTCCGAAAGAGCCACAATCTGCGGCGGCGCCACACTCGCGCGCTCCATGTACACGGGATTGCGGAAGATCTCGCCCACCGGGCCGCACCCAACGATGCGCCCGTCGGCCATCACGGCCGCGCGGTCGGCAAAGTCCGAGACGACCTCCATGTCGTGGCAGACCATGACCACGGCCGACCCGCGGGCGGCCATCTCGCTCACCGTCTCCATAACGGTCATGCACTCGCGGTAGTCGAGGCCGCTCGTAGGCTCGTCGAGCACGATGACCTCGGGCTCGAGCACCACCACGGAGGCAAGCGCCACCATCTGGCGCTGCCCGCGCGAAAGCGAGAAGGGCGCGGCCTCCTCGGGCAGGCCGAAGCGCTCGATCACCGTGCGCGCCCGGTCGCGAGCCTCGTCGCCGCCCACGCCCTGCAGTTCCAAGCCAAACGCTACCTCGTCGAGCACCGTGTTCTTGCAGAGCTGGCGATCGGGATTTTGAAACAGCGTCGCCGCGTGGCGCGCGATGGTCGACACCGGGGTGTCGCGCGTGTCGAGGCCGGCAATGGCAACGCGTCCCTCGGTGGGCTGCAAAAGTCCGTTCAACAGCTTCGTCGCCGTGGTCTTGCCCGCGCCGTTTTGGCCGATAAGTGCAAAGATCTCGCCGGGATGCACGGCGAAGCATAGGTCCTCGACCGCCGCGCCACCCGGGTAGGCAAAGCCCACGTGGTTGAACTCCACCACCGGCACGACCGACTGAATGCCCTGATCCTCATGGCGGCCGCGGGGCGCGTTGAGCTCCTCCTCAAACGCCGCGCGCGCTGCGTCGCGCGACCACGCGCCGTGCGCCGCAAACGTGAGCCTGTCCGTTGCCATGGCGGCGGCGGTGGCAAACACCGCCAGCTCGTCGTCGGGGGCGCCAAAGGCCGATCGGGACGAGGGGGCCAGGTGGGCGCCGTACGAGGCGCTCTTCTCTTCTGCCTGCGCGTCAAAACCGGCCAAGCGGCCCAGGCGCGCACGGCCCACAACGCTGCTCACCAGCTCGTACGCGTCGGCGACCGTAAGACAGGGAGCACCGTGCGGCGCCACGCCCTTGGCCATGAGGCTGTTCGAGACGCGTGCGGTGCGCGGGCTGTCGACACCGATGGCGCGCAGCTCGGCACTGTGCGAGAAGACCTCGCGCGGGGTGCCGTCGAGGGCAATGCGGCCTTCGTCCATAACCACGATCCGCTCGCAGAACTCGCTCAGGAGTGCCACCATCTGCTCGATCACCACCACGGTCACGCCGAGCGTGTGGTTGACGGTGCGCAGCGTCTCGAAAACCATGCGAGCGCTCGCGGGGTCGAGCGCGGCGGTGGGCTCGTCGAGCACGAGCATGCGCGGACGCAGGGCGAGAATGGCGGCGATGGCGACCTTTTGCTTTTGGCCGCCCGACAGCGTGGCGATCTCGCGGTCGCGCAGGTCGGAGATGCCGATCGTGGCGAGCGTTTCGGTGATGCGCGTCTCGATCTGGTCATGCGGAACGCCGAAGTTCTCGAGGCCGAAGAGCAGCTCGTCCTCGACCACCGAGGCCACCATCTGCGCGTCGATGTCCTGCAGGACCGAGCCGACGATCTGCGAGATGTCGGTCAGCGTGACGTCGCAGGTATCGCGCCCGTCTACGTACGTGGCGCCGAAGAGGCGGCCGGCGTAGTGGTGCGGGATGGCGCCCGACATGACGCTGGCGAGCGTGGACTTGCCGGCGCCCGAGGGGCCGATGACGCCCACGAACGCGCCGGGCTCGATGGCGAGCGAGACGTCGTCGAGCGCGAGCGGCACCTCGGCTTCCGCGCCCTCGGCGCTGCCATACGAGAACGACACGTGATCGATATGAACGATAGGCTGCATGAGCAGGACCTTTCAGGGGTTAGTAAATGCGCACTGCAGCCATTCAGTGTAGCAGGCGCGGGCGCGACGTGCGCGCACAGAAAAGCGCGGCACCCGAAGGCGCCGCGCACAGGGATCCGGATGTTAGTCGTTGAGCTTAAGAGCCGCGCGCACCGGCAGGTACAGCGCCGCCACGAGCACGGCGTTGAAGACGGCGGTGAGCGCGACCACCGGCAGCATGGCCGCAGCGATACCCATGTCGAACTGCATGACAGCCATGCGGATGAGCATGAAGATGAAACCCGAGACGAACGTGGTCACGAACGTGCCGATGAGCGGGATGGCGCCCTTGGCAGGCGTCTTCATGCCCGCGTTGACGATGAGCGCCATGAGCACGGCGGCGACGCCCTCGGCAACAAAGTCGGCACCGGGCAGGCTCGTGGTGAGCTGGATGACCGCAGCAGAAACGAGGCCGATGATGAGCGCCTGGCCAACGCCCGGGCGCACCACGAGGATGGTGAGGCAGAAGGCCGAGATGATGAACTCGGGGTTGATCATGCCACCGGACGCGGCGCCGATGGCCTTGCCGACGAACATGTTGAGGATAAAGCCTGCGGCCAGCAGCACGGCGAGCAGCACGAGCGCCTTGACGTCGAGTTTGCCACGATCGACGGTCGATACGGTGCGGGCCGGGGAAGCGGGATGAGCGTTGCCGGAAGGACGGGCGTGAGCGGCGGGACGAGCGATGTTGTTGGCGGCCATGATGGCTCCTTTCTGAGCGGCCCTTGGGGGCCGAGTGAGATACGAGGTGCAGGCGTGCGTACGTGCGAACGGAGGCGCGCGGCTCCCGCCGGATCCAGTCTTTGGTGATTCTCGGCTTTGCCTGGGATGTCAGAAGCCTTATCCGCACGCCCCCGAGTCGCGAGGGACAAACGAAAAAAGGCCCCCGGTCACCCGGGAGCCTTCTGAACGCTCAATAGGTATGCGCGCAGACTCACCGACGACCGACCGGACGAGAACCACGCCACCACCAGTTGTTGCGCTGCACGCTGCTCAGAGCGGCGAGTGTTGCGCACTTCATACGGCGGCTCCTTTCTTGGTTCCCGAACAATCGTGCATCTTGGCAAGCACTCTACCACGGCGCCCCTCCGTTGCCCAGCCACGGACACACAACAGTAACAATACCGTCGGCCAGCGGCAGAGCTCGTCCGCCTCGGCCGGCGTCATGCTCTCCAAAATCGCGAGCTCGGAGGCCTCCTTGCCGCACACGCAAACCTCCCAATCGGATCTCGCGATCCAACTTTTCGCCCGTACCCTCCCAAGAGCGCCCAAAGTGCTCAAAAATGCAAATAATCAGTCGTTCTGAAAGGCAAAATCCTGAGCAGCTGCATTTTGCCATATTTGCATCCTGGGACAACGCGTATATTTCTATGTGCTCAGGGGCTTCAAGAGCTTGAAATGACTGATTATTTGATTTTTTGAACACTTTCGCGCCGGAAAAGCCAAACCGCGCACCCGGCCTCGGTTCTGAAAAGGATCGCGCATGCGTTTCGGATATAAAGTCGGCGTGCTTCGCCGCTCCCTAAGCCTAGCAGGGACTCCCGGAAGGTGCCTTGCACGCTACGGCTGTGACGAGGATACTTCTGAAGAGATGCAGATCAATCACAACCGGCGGGGAGAACGGCATGCGGGCAGCGCTCTGGACAATTTGGCTGACGCTTCTGCTGGGGACACCGTACTTTGTTGAGAACGGCTACGACGGCCCCGCGCTCTCGCCCCTGTACAGCTGGGCTGCGCTCGGACTGCTTGCCGGGTTAGCAGCAAGCCCGTACGTTGCGGAGCGTTGTCGAGCCGTCTATCGCACGCCCGAACGCGAGAAGCGCGCCGCACGGGGCGAAAAGCGCTTCTTTGCCCTAGGATTTGCTCTCTGCCTCGCGAGTATCGTTCCCGAGTTCCTCTGTCTCCCGACATATGGGCCGGAAGACCTCGAGGCATCCGCGATTTTCAATCTGCTCTGGACCCTGCCCTTCGAGATAGACCTCGGTGCGTTCGCCACGATACGCCACATAGCCCTCCTGGTAAGTGGAGCGCTCTGCGCCCTTGCTGCGCCTTCATTGTTTGCAGCCGAAGATGCTCGTACAGCTCGAAGTACGCCGAGCCCGACCTCAAGGGTCGTGGCGGCGCTTGCCCCAGCTGCTTTCTTTACCCTTGGCGTAGCCCTCCGCGCCCTGTGGCTGCTTGTCATGCCGAACGACTTTTCTGCAGCCGCGACCTTCCGCGGCATAGACTTCTCGTTCCCGCCGTCGCCCCTATTGATGCTTGCGCCCCTGTTCGCAGCCGGCCTTGCGGCGGCAGCAATATCTTGGGGCACGCGCACCGCCCGCACGGCCAAGCTTCGCCCCGTAGGCGACCGCGTCTTTGCACTTCAAACATGCGTCGGCTCGCTCGCTTTGGGCACGGCCGCTTGGTCGTTGGCCACCCGCTGCGTTGTCATGCGCACGGCAGTCGGCTCGTCTGGCGCCAAAGTCCTTCTTGTCGCCGCCCTACTCTTGATAGCGCTCGCAGCATGTCTGGTATGCAGCCGACGTGACATCGGGACCGATAAGCAGACAGACAGTGCCACCACGGCAACAAAACCAGAGAAAGCCCAAGTCCCCGCAAGTGCCGAAAACCCCGCCGCGCATATCTGGAGCGAGTTCGGCCTCTCCCCGCGCGAAGAACAGGTAGCTCGCGCCATCGTGAGCGGCAGCAGCTCGACCGAAGTGGCACAATCACTCGGCATCTCCGCCTCAACAGTGCGTTCTACCATGCATCGCGTTTATCAGAAAGTCGGATGCAAAGGACGAGAAGAGCTCGTCCGGCTCGTTGCCGACCGCCATAGCGACGAAACCGGAGCTCCCTTCGCCGAGACCAGCACCACGGCACCCAGCACTGCACCCGCAACGTCCGTTGTTTCGGATTCCGCACGCGGAGGTCACGCGCGCAGAGGAGCGGCCGCCTACGCGCAGCACGCCCTGCGTCTTTGCTTGCTCTGCCTGTGCGTGTTGTACGTGCCGTACAGCAGCGTTATCGTCCCCTGGGGCACAGAACGCGAAGTCATCATGGGCGCGGCAACAGGACTCGTGGGCTATGCCCTCGTGTCGTGGTATCGCAAACGGACGGCTCGGAGCAGCGCCTCACCCGACACTGAAGCTGCTACCGACCGGCAGCACACGGGGCTCCGAGTTGCCCGGCGCATCGCACTCGGCGCCGTACTCATTGCTGCAAGCTGCGGAGCCGCGCTTTTTGCTACCGACCAAATTCGAGAAGTGTCGTACGACCTCGGCACCCGCTTCTCGCCCGCGGGCTTCTTGGCATACGCTGCTCTTACGTCCGCGCTTCTCTGCGCCGCCCGTTGTGCGAGCGCGCCCAACATCGACGAGATGCCTGCAACACTACGCGAGCTCATCGCCTCCGGTCTTTTGCTCGCCGTGTTCTCGCTCGCTACGCTGCTGACAAAAACGCCCGTGCTGCTCTGTGGCGGCGCGGGCATTGCCGCAGCGGTTTTCTTGGCGTTCGCGCCAACCGCCAAAACCAAGAGCCCCGCCCTACCGCACGTGCCCCCGCAGCAGTCGTACCCCGCCGACGCGCTGCGCGCCCAAGAAGAGCTTATCTGCTGCGCAGTCACGGGTCTCTGCCTCGGCATCGGCTTCGAGGAGCTTTGGCGCTCGCTCGGCGTCTTCACTCTGCAGGTAGCCGTGCTGCCGCTTTGCGCGCTCATCGTGGCAAGCGCCCTGGCCCAGCGCGGCGGCGCGCACACAAAAAGCGCCCTCCTCGTCTCCGCCCTTCCGGCAGCGGCCATCTTTGCCGCCACGCTCAACCTGTTCTGCGCCGTCTCCGTTGTTGGCATCGCCGCATTTGTCGCCGCCCTTATGCCCCGCTCCCTGACCCCGGCACTTGCTGGCATCGGCGCGGGCATGCTCGCAGGAATGTACGTGAGTAACCTGCTCGGCGACTACATGGGTACCTTTAGCTTCGCGGTCGCATCGGTCTTTGGCAGCAACCTTGCCTACAACGTTGTTCTGACCGCGGGCGCGTCGGTTCTCCTCGCACTCGGAGGCGCGACGCACTACCGCTACCTCAGCCTCAAACGCCGCGAAGAGCTCGCAACCCGCTTAGCCGCAGAGCAGAGCCCCGCGCAAGATGCCCGCCGCCAAGCCGCTTACCTGACGGCGCGCGGACTCTCAGACCTTCAGGTGCGCGTGCTCCTGCGCACCGTGCAGGGCCAGATGCCCGCTGTCATTGCGGAGGAGCTGCACTACTCGCGCAGCACCGTCAAGGCAGCAAAGCGCGCCGCCCTCTTACAGCTCGGCGTTGCCAACACCGCCGAGCTGCTCGGGCTGCTCCAAAACGCTCTTCAGTAAACCAGCAGGTAAATCCTGTAAACATCCCAACGCTGGCAAGTCTGCCCCCGCTGTTTACAGACAAATCTCCCTTCTTGGCGCACGCTGAACTCGTGCCGGCACGCCACTCACCCCAACGAGAAGGGAGCCATTATGACTGGAAGAGAACGCGGAACACTTGCCGCACTTCTAGCAATTGCCCTAGTTGCCGCTGTTGGATTTGGCGGCATGAAGGTGTTTGAGTACATCCAGCACGAGAAAATCACCGCAGAGAAGAAGGCACACAACACCACCGCGCAGCCGGGAGAATCACTGGTACTGGACGGCGACGCCGATGACTCCCTCGTCCTCTCTAATGGGGATGCGTACACGGCCTATTTTGGATGGACCGGCAAAATGGAGGTCTCCATCAAAGACGCCAAACTCTACCGCAACATCGAAGAGGCAAAGAAGGACCTCGGCGACGAGCACTGGCTGTACGAGAACAAGGGGGCGCTGCTCGTCCTCACGGTTGACATGCGCAATATCGACGCACTGTCCTTCGATGACGACGAGCGAGGATGGTTCAACATCTCGTACCTCGGCACGCTGCAACCCTGCGAGTACTCCTACTTTGACGGAACCGCCGAAGGTGCATCTCCCGACGGAAGAGAAGACACGTTCTTCAATCTTCCCCAGGGGCAAGAAGCCACGTACCACGTCGGTCTTCTCATCGACGATCCGGGGTCTGACCTCTCGGATCTCTGGATCCACGCCGGCGTAAACCATCCGTACAAATACCGTTTCAAGCTCGACATCGAAGATCTGAGAGGTGCGCGGTCATGAACGGCATCCTTGCACACGAGCTAACTAAAACATTCAGGAACAGATGGCTTTCCGTTGCCCTGGCCATTGGCTGCATTCTTGCCATTGTCGCTGCAGCAGAGGCTATTACCACGGTAGATGCGCTCTACCGCTCCATGTCGGCAGACGGCGAGCACTACGGCCTGGATGCAACCACGTTCCTCGGGCTGAGCACCGCGAGCAGCTACGGAAACTGGATGGCCGTTAACGCCAACGCTCCCCTTTCTTCAACGGTTTTCTTCTACTTGGCACCACTGCTCACAGCCATACCCTTCTCGTGGTCGTACCAGCAGGAGCGCGACTCCTATCTTGCGCACGTTCTCCTGCGCCGCACACGAACCCAGGCATACGGGGCAAAAGCGGCGGCAAGCTTTCTGGTGGGAGGAACCGTTGTTGCCCTGCCCCTTGTGCTCAACTTCATCATCGTCTCGTGCTTTCTACCGGCCTACATGCCTCAATACAATGAGTGCAACTACACCGGCATGTTCTACGACTCGTACTTCTCGTGGTTCTTCTACAATGCTCCGCTCATGTTTGTGGCGCTCTTTACGCTGCTCGATTTTTGCCTTGCCGGATGCTGGGCGGTACTCTGCCTCGCAATCTCGACGCTCTTCCGCAACAACCGCGTGGCAACGCTCATAGTCCCGTACTTGGGATTGCTGGCCTGGGTCTACCTCGTGCCCAACATCGTCTTCGCCAATGTGCAAGGGTTCTCAACCGATCTGATTCACTGCATGATGGCAACCCATTTTTCTGACCCTCCCGAACCCTTGGCGGCAGCAGCGCTCCTCGTTGCCCTGCCTGCAGCCTCCTTTGTCCTATTCCTTTGCGAGAGGAGGCGCGACGTCTTATGAACAGGCATACGACGACCAAGTGGACCGCATGGCGTACGCTGCTCATCGATCTCAGGCTCGGCTTCTCTGCCAGCGCCCGCTGGTACGTCCTCACGGCGTTGTTCGCGCTCTGCTCAATCGAGCTCGCCGTGGCGGGCAGCGACTTCTTCGGTATAGAGAAGGCGTCACTCACCTGGGCTGACCACCTCGCCCTCTTTGTCGGCGGGTGTGAGCCCTATGTGTTCAGGCAAGGCCTTATCTTCGTACCACCCGCAGGCTGGCTTTTGGGCCTCCTGCTCCCTGCATACATGACCCTCGGCTATCCGTACCGCGACCTCATGGGGTTTGGCCAGCATGCGCTCATACGCACGTCGCGCGCCTCGTGGTGGCTCTCCAAGTGCGCGTGGATCGTGCTGACGGTTATCGCCTTTTGGGCCATCGTCGTCGCAGCTGCCACCGTTATTACTGTGCTCGACGGCGTGCCCTTCTCGCTCAGGCTCACACAAGGGGCCTTCGCCACCGTCTCAGGACTGGCAAACGTACCCCCGGGCGGCATCGGCAGCCTACCCTTCTTTGCCGGAGTGCTCGGCATGAGCGTCGCACTCTGCCTGGCGCAAATGACGCTCGCCTTTATCGTGCGTCCCTCGGTTGCGTTTGGCTGCATGGCCGCCTTGCTCGTGGTCTCGGCGCACACCATGCATCCGGCGCTGCTCGGCAACTACCTCATGCTCGCCCGACTCGGAGACGCCGTGCCCGGAGGGGTAAGTCCCCTCGTGGGACTCGGAGTAGCCGCCGTGCTCGCACCAGCGTCCGTTGTGGGCGGGCTTTTCTTCTTCCGCAGGACCGATCTTGTCGCAAAGGAGCTGTTTGCATGAACGTCATTGCGCGCGACATCACCAAAGCATTCAAGGACGCCACGGTACTCGACCATGTAACGGTGCAGATACCCGCCGGCAGGGTCACCGGGCTTTGGGGCATCAACGGATCGGGCAAGACCATGCTCATGCGCATCATCTGCGGGCTGGTGCGCCCTACCTCCGGCGAGGTCCTGTTTGACCGCAAGGTACTCGGTCGGGACCTTGCCCACCCGCTGAGCACCGGGGCTCTCATCGAAGGTCCCGCCCTGCTCGCCAACCGCACGGGCTTTGACAACCTGCGGCTCATCGGCATGATCAACGGCACCGCCACCGATCGCGACATCCGCCGCGCCATCGCCCAGGTGGGGCTCGATCCCAACGAGCGCAAGAAGTTCAAGAAGTACTCGCTCGGCATGAAGCAACGGCTCGGCATTGCCGCTGCGGTGTTTGAGAAGCCCGACCTTGTGATCTTGGACGAACCGACCAACGCTCTGGACACCTCGGGCGTGGAGATGGTCAAGCGCGTGGTTGCCGCTGAACGCGAGCGCGGGGCTGCCGTGCTCATGGCGTGCCACGACAAGTCCGTGCTCGACGCGGTCGCCGATCACGTGTACTGCATGGAGGCGGGGCGCGTTGTGCGGGAGGAGGATCCGCGATGAGGGGCCAACACGCAAAGCGGGGGCACAACAGCCCCGTCGCGCACCGGCCCGTGAGCCGGCGCGCCGTAGTTGCCGGCGCGCTCTGCGCCGGCGCGGCGCTTGCCGGCGCCGTTGGCATGCGCATTGCGCAGGTCAACGCCAACGCGCTTGTCATTCCTGAGGTTGTCTACCACATGGGCGATACGGTCAGCCTGGAGGGCGCCTTCGTCGGATCTCCGGTTGACGAGCGAACGAAGGGCTACTCGATCCGCGTCGACGCGGCGGAGGTGATATCGCCCAACGAGTATGCGAGCCGCTACGGCAAGGATCCGTCGGCGCGCCTCGGCTCGCCCTGTGACGACAACCCGTGCGTGCTCGATCTGACCATGACCTTCACGAACGACGGCAATACCGACGAGACCTCGGGCATCCTCGGATACCTCTGGCATGCCGTAGACGAGACACGCAACTTTGGCTACCAGCTGGACCAATTCATACTCGAGCTTTCCCACCCGGAGCTCAACGGCAGCACCAAGTTCAGAATCGCGCCGAACACGAGCTACACCGCGCACATCCCCTTTGCCGGCCAGGTAACGGGACCGTATTTTCAAGGCTTTGAAGATACCTACTACGCCGACATAACGTCGAGGTCGTTCGACCTTATCGTCTCGAACCTGCCCGAGAAGCGCATCATCCACATCACGCTGGACTAGAGACCGCATTTGACCTGCCCCGGTCTTCTGGCAGATCTGGGGCGGGCGTCTTTTGACACCGCCGAAAGTTCATGAACTTTCGGCGGTCCGATCTACCGTTACCTGGGGTTTCTTGACTTTCGTGAACGATGGTTCATGAACTTTCGTATATGCGACGAATCTTTCGTAAGCCTGCCGCGATGCAGCGGGGCCCGCCTCAAAAAGGCGGGCCCTGCTGGCTGAACGATCTGCAATGCGTACGGGCGCGTTACTCGTTACTTGAGCAGCTTCTCAAACGCGGCGCGTGCGCCTTCCTCTTCGGCATCGTTGAGCGGAGCGAGCGCGACGTCCATGCCGCGGCGGCGCAGCGCGCGTTCGATGAGCCAGTCGGCGAGCTGGGGGTTCTTGCTCAGCACCGGGCCGTGGAAATACGTGCCCACCACGCCGTCATGCACCAGGCCCTCAAAGCCGTCCTCGCCGTTGTTGCCCGTGCCGGGAAGTTGGCTCACGCCAAGCGGTTTCTCGTTCTCGTCGAGGAACGTGCGGCCGCCGTGGTTCTCGAAGCCCAAAATCGGGTCGCGCACGATCTCGGAGCGCACGCTCACGTTGCCGATCAGGCGCGCCTTGGGGCCCTCGCCGGCACGTCGCGTCTCGAGGCCCACGGCGCCCGCGCCCTCGATCTTCTCGTCGCCGAGATAGTAATGGCGGCCGAGCAGCTGGTAGCCGCCGCAGATGGCGAGAAGCACGCCGCCGTCGTTGATGTAGGCGCGCAGCGCGTCGGCGTTCTTGAGCAGCTCGCCTTGAACGGCCAGCTGGTCGCGGTCGGCGCCGCCGCCGATCATGGCGATGTCGGTGCCCGAGAAGTCCGCCTGCTCGCCGCGGTTGAGCGAGTTGACCTCGACCGGAATGCCGCGCCACAGGCAGCGCTTGTAGAGCATCTGCACGTTGCCCGTGTCGCCGTAGAGGTTCATCTCCTCGGGGTACAGGTGCGTGATGCGCAGCGGGCGAGCGGCGAGCGCCTTGAACTCGGGAGCGATCTCGCCTGGCGCGAGAAGCGCCCACGGCTCGTGCGAGGCCGCCGCGGGCTTTACGGCGGCGTCGGCCTCGGCGGCGGGGGCTGCGGCGACCCTGTCCGCCGCGGCAACGTCCTTCTCGGCAGCGGCGTCGGCGGCGGCAATGGCCTCCTCTGCCGTCATGTTGGCGGCGTCGCCTTCGTCGAGCTTCTCGAGCTCGTCGCAGAGCACGGGCATGGCGGTGTAGTTGCCCACCACGTAGAGCATCTCGCCTGTGGGCAGCGTGCACTGGTCGAGCGCCTCCGAGACCGTCAGCGCGATCTTGCTCGGCACGCCGGCGTACTTGAGGCGCACCTGCAGGTCGTTGGCGCGGGTGCCGCCGGCAAAGACCTGCAGGTCGGGCATGCCGGCCAGGCACTCAAAGTCGGCGTCCCACAGCCACGAGATGTCGTGGCCGTCGGCGTCGTTGTCGTTGATGTAGAACGCGCAAGCGTGGCCCGACGAGTTCTTGATGAGCTGGAGCATGCGGTCAAAGCCCACGGGGTTCTTGGCCAGGTTGGCGAGCACCGGGCGCCCGCCCACGGTGAAGGTCTGCATGCGGCCGCGCGCCGGCTTGTAGTTGGCGAGAACCTCGGCGAAGCGCTCGGACGGGGCGCCGAGCAGGCGCGCGCCCGTGAAGGCCGCCGTGATGTTGTAGACCATGTAGAGGCCGCGGTACGCCGTGCCGACCGCGAGCGGTTCGGGGAAGGCCGCGGCGCCTGCCGGACCCGCCGCCTGGGAGCCGGCGTTGATGCGGAAGGTGTAGCCGCGCGGGCCGAGCACGATGTTGCGCACCGCCACCGCGAGCTCGGGGCGCTCCCAGCCGCACTTGGGGCAGCGATACTTGCCGAGCTGGCCGTACTGCACATAGTCGTAATCGAGCGGGGCGTTGCACACCGCGCAGAAGCGGCTGTCGGAGACCTTGTCGGACTCGGTGCCCGTAGGCTCGTCGAGGCCGAAGGCGATGGTGGGGTTGCTCACGCGGCGCGCGATGGAGGCGCACAGCGGGTCGTCGGCGTTGAAGACGAGCGTGGTCTCGGGCGAGGAGGCGAGCGCCTTGGCGATGACGTCCTGCGTGTGGTCGATCTCGCCAAAACGGTCGAGCTGGTCGCGGAACAGGTTGAGAAGCACCAGGTAGCGGGGGCGCAGCTTGGGCAGCACGCGCGCGGTGTAGAGCTCGTCGCACTCGAAGCAGCCGATGGCTCCGCCGCGGCGCTGCGCGGAGGTGAGGGAGCGGCGCCCCTGCATAACGGCAGTGGTGATGCCTCCCTCCATGTTGTTGCCGGCGCGGTTGGTAATGACCGGCTTGCGCGTCTGCGCCAAGCAGTCGGCGAGCAGGTTGGTGGTGGTGGTCTTGCCGTTGGTGCCCGTAACCACGATCACGTCCGAGAACAGCGACCTGAACGACGCGAGGATCTGCGGCGAGAGTCGCAGCGCCACAGCGCCGGGAATGTTGCCGCCGCTGCGATGCAGCAACGTGCGCGACGCCCAACCGGCGAGGCGGCCGGCGGTTACGGCAACGGCGTTTCTCGGGTTCATGCTCATAACGACCTCCGAACAGGTCCTCGGGTGCAGAAGCTGCCGGGCAGCAGGGCCGCGACCGTGTGCCGGCCACGGACGAGCGCATGCCGCAGGCAGCGGATATGGTTTGCCCACGCACGACCGCTACCGCAAAAGCAGCAAGGCCGTTGGCACGCGACCCATTCTAGCATGGGGTCCGAGCGCCCCCTGCCCCCTGCGCGCTTCACCACAGCGCGCACGCATGACGGCCGCTGCGGCGCGGGGTACACTAGCACAAGCAGCAACCCGAGTAAGGAGAGCACGTCATGAGCAACGACCAGCAGCCACTCACCTGGACCCTTGTGGGAACCGATGCCGACGGCATGCCCGTCGCGCTCCCCTGCCCGCCTGACACCGCTCGCGAGGCGCAAGCCGCCTGCGAGGCGCGCAAGGCAGCGCTCGAGGCCGCGCGCCGTGCCGGCCGCAGCCAGGCCCGCATCGGCATCATCGGCGCGCTCGACCAAGAGGTGGCGCTTATCGCCGAATCGCTCGAGAACACCTGGACCACCAAGGCGGGCGGCATCCAGATCATCAACGGCACTCTGGGCGATCGCGAGGTTCTCGCCTGCGTGGCCGGCATGGGCACGGTCAACGTGGCGGCCGCCACACAGCAGCTCATCGCGCTCGGCGCGCGCACGGTCATCTTCTCGGGCATCGCCGGCAGCCTCAACCCCGCGCTGCACATCGAGGACGTGGTGATCGGCCAAACCCTGCGCTACGTCGACACCGACACCGCCCTTATCGCCGAGTCCGCCCCCGGTCTCGAGGAGTTCCACAGCACGGACTGGCTCGTCGACCTTGCGGCGCAGGCGCTTCTCGCCCGCGGCTATACCGAGCTGCCGGCAGAGAAGAGCAACAATTGCGCCGACGGAAGCGCCCCCTCCTCCCCCGCTGTCACCTCGGCTCAAGGCGAGCAGCAGTTTTTGGTGGGCACCATCTCGACGGGTAACCGCTTCGTGACCGGCCCGCTCAAGGCGCAGGTGCTCGAGGCCACGCACGCAGACTGCGCCGAGATGGAGGGTGCGGCGGTTGCGCACGTGTGCGCCAAGAATGGCGTCGACTGCCTGGTGTTGCGCGCCATCTCGGACAATTGCGACGAGGCGTACGACGCGTTCAGCAGCCGTGTCTTTGATATTGAGGAGTACGCCCGTTCGGCGTCGGCGCTGGTTTTGGATATACTGGGCAGCATCGACGCGCACGCCAAGAACTAAGACGGCGAGACAACTGACGAGGAGCCCGCATGGCAGAGCATACCGCGCACGACATCAACTTCCGCAGCGCAAAGTTTGAGGCGGCCTACGGAACAGCCAAGCAGCTGCCGCCCTCCACGCGACCCGAGGTCACGTTTGCCGGGCGCTCCAACGTTGGCAAGTCCTCGCTGCTCAACAGGCTCTTTGAGCGCAAGCAGCTCGCCAAGGTCTCGAGCCGCCCGGGCAAGACGGCCACCATCAACTTCTACGACGTCGACGGCCTGCACCTGGTGGACCTGCCCGGCTACGGCTACGCGCGCGTGAGTCATGCCGAGCGCGCCCGCTGGGACGAGCTTATCGGCGGGTACTTTGACCAGGAACGCAGCTTCAACTTGGTCTGCGCGCTCGTGGACATTCGCCACGAAGCACAGAAGCTCGACGTGCAGATGGTCGAGTTTCTCAAAGAAGGGGGTTTCCCCTTTATCGTGGTGCTCACCAAGGCCGACAAGCTCGGCTCGAACAAGATGCGCTCGCAGCGCGCCGCCATTGCCCGCCAGCTCGGGATTCCCGCAAGCCAGATCATCGCGACCTCGAGCGCCAAGGGCACCGGCATCGACGAGCTGCGCGCCCGCATTGCCGACGCCTGCCTCGAGGACGATGAGGACGACGCCGCGGAGGCCGCCGAGGCTGCCGAAGCCCAGGCCCAAGAATAGCCGCCGGGCACTTGCGCTCGGGACAAAACCCCGATGATTGCGTTTTGCCTGAGCCTGCTTGAGCAGCGAGCGCCTGGACGCCTGCGCGACCTGCGGAAACGTCAGCCCCGTCCTCGCCGACCGCGGCAAGCTCGCCCGCAAACGCAATCAACTGAGTTTAATACGCCCAGTAGCAGGAAGGGAGCCTTTCGGCTCCCTTCTCTTTTTGCCTGTTGAACTTATGAGCGCGAGGCTTGGGGTCGCACCTGTTTATCTTGCCAGCCCGCGGCCCTCACGGATGCCGCGCATGACGGCCTCGCGCAACGCGGGGATACGCTTCTTATCCATCTGCGGCACGCCTTCGAGCGGGTACGGAAGCCCGAGCTTCTCGTACTTCACGACGCCCATGGTGTGGTAGGGCAGCATCTCGAGGCCAACGACGTTTTTCCACGGGGCAATGAGGCGCCCGAGTTTCTCGCACTCCTCCTCGGAGTCGGTGATGCCCGGCACGACTACGTGCCTGATCACAACCTTCACGCCGCGACGCGCAAGCTCGTTGCCGAAGGCGATGATGCGCTCTGGGCTGCGGCCGGTGAGCTTCCTGTGGCCCTCGGGGTCGGCATGCTTGATGTCAAGCAGCACCAAATCGGTCTCGGCAAGCGCGCGCTCGAACTTCTCGGGATGCGCAGGGTCGAAGGCGTATCCGCAGCTGTCGAGGCAGGTGTGCACGGGTTCCAAACGCTCGCCGGACGCGTCGCGCCGTGCCTTGCCGTGAAAGACGGTAAAGAGGTCCGACAAGAAGTCGGGCTGCAGAAGCGGCTCGCCGCCAGAAACGGTCACGCCGCCGTTTTTGTAGAAGCCGCGTTTGCTCTCGAACTCGTCGGCTAGCTGCTCTACCGAGATGAGGGTGCCTGCCTTGACCTCCCAGGTATCGGGGTTATGACAGTACGCGCAGCGCATGGGGCAGCCCTGCGTGAAGATCACAAAGCGGATGCCGGGGCCGTCGACCGTGCCCATGGTCTCGACCGAATGAAGCCTGCCCGGCGTATACAGCGACTGCGTCACGTCACGCGTTGCCTCGATTACCTGCTGCGCCATAATTCGCCCTTTCTTGCTACAGCGACCTCGCACGGCTCTCGCCTCACATGCGGATCGTGCGATCCCTTGCCCGTAGCTCACCGTACGTACGCCTTATTGTATCTCGCCAAACTGCACATTATTCCGGCTGCGTTGGACCTCGCAGCGGGCTGATTTTCAGCGACTGTTCGATTTTCAAAGCAAAAGTGTTCAAAAATGCAAGTTTTCAGTTGTTTGAAGGAGCCTAAAACGAGTTGAACGCATTATGGGATATTTCTTTCCTGCGGGAACGCGCTTACGTCTATACGTTTTGAAGCGATGCTCGGACTAAACGACTGATTTCTTGCGTTTTTGAACACTTTGGTGCCTGGCACGGGCACCTGGCAGGCAAATCGCGCGCCCCATGAGCCGCTTTGCGCGCGGCGGCCGCTCGTGGCTCTCCCAAGGCAGGACCTTGCTCCCGCCAATCTCCCCCAAACCGAGACGTTGCGCAAGAACGCGGAGATTATCGCGCTTGAATGGCCAGGCCTCTCCCAAGCCGAGACGTTGACCGACACCACCCTGCGCATCGTCCTTGCTTGGGAGGATGAGGGGTCTTTCTGCCGGCAATCAGCGTGTTTTTTGCACATCATCCCGCCTTGGGAGAGAATCACCTGTTTGAGAGGTCTGCGCGTCTCATGAACCCGCAGGTAGATCGACCGCGCTTTCTGGACGCTCTCCCAAGCGGGGATCTTGTTCCGGCAGATCTCTCCCAAGCCGGGACTTTGCGCGGAACCGCGGGGGACTTCACGCTCGAAAGACCTCGGCTCTCCCAAGCAGGGACGATGGTCACGATGGCCTCGCGCATCGTCCTTGCTTGGGAGAATGGTGAGCTTTCCTACAGGCCGACGGGGCAATTCCCGCGCACCGTCCTTTTTTGGGAGAGAAGGACAAATGCTTAAGGGCACTGGAGAATGCCCGCCCAGGACGGTGGCGAGCGCGGTCGGCAAGTCGTCCGACACATAGCAAGGCCGGCCCCCGAAGGGGCCGGCCAAAGCGAAACAGGTTGCTTGTCGGAAAGCGAGACCGCGGCTGGCGAGTCAGGATGGCCTGAACGATGGGGCCATTGACCTTGCGATCATGGCCGACAAATGAAAGCCAGCCTGGCCACCAGATGCGCCCGCAGCGTCGAACCCGTTACTACATAGCCTCGTGGAAGGTACGAGAGATAACCTCGTCCTGCTGCTCCTTAGTGAGGTTGTGGAAGTTGACCGCATAGCCGGACACGCGAATGGTCAGCTGCGGGTACTTTTCGGGATGCGCCTGGGCGTCAAGCAGCGTGTCGCGGTTGAACACGTTGACATTCAGGTGGTGACCACCCTTCTCGGCATACGCATCGAGCATATCGACCAGGTTGTCGGCCTGGGACTGAGCAACGTCTTTGACCTGCATGGAAGTCTCCTTTGTGTCGAGTCGCAAGGCGCTAAGTACGCCTCCTGCAACTCATTGTAGCAATTAGATGCTACTGATGTACAGACATTTCTTGTCTTTACGCACGATTTTGTGCAAGCAGGGCACGGCACCCGGCTCGCCGGACGAGCCGCGCCCTGTCAGATGCGCTTAGCGGTCCTCGGCGCCCTCGGGAGCGGAGGAGTCAGTGTCGCACGCGCTGCAAACCGGGTTCTCGATCTGGATATCGACCTCAGAGAGATCGATGTCGCCGAAGAAGACCTGGTCCTCCTTGCCGAGCGCGCCCGGGATGATGCTGAACGTGTTGGAGATGCCGTCCTGAGCATCACGGAACGGGAGCTTGGCAACGGAGCTCAGCGAGGAGATCGCGCCGTGGGTGTCGCGCTTGTGCATGGGGTTGGCACCCGGGGCGAACGGCACGCCGGCCTTACGGCCGTCAGGCGTGGAGCCCGTGTTCTTGCCGTACACCACGTTGGAGGTAATGGTGAGAACCGACGTGGTGGGAACGGAGTTGCGGTAGGTGTCGTTGCGACGGATGTACTCCATGAACTGGTGCACGATGTCGTGGGCAATGCGGTCGACGCGGTCGTCGTCGTTGCCGTACTTGGGGAAGTCGCCCTCGATGTCGAAGTCGACGATGACGCCGTTCTCGTCGCGGATCGGGTGGACCTTGGCGTACTTGATGGCGGACAGCGAGTCAGCGACAACGGAAAGGCCGGCGATGCCGGTGGCGAACCAACGGTGCACGTGCTTGTCGTGCAGCGCCATCTGAATGGCCTCGTAGCAGTACTTATCGTGCATGTAGTGGATGATGTTCAGCGAGTTGACGTACACGCCGGCCAGCCACTTCATCATGTCCTTGTACTTGTCGATGACGTCGTCGTAATCGAGGGTATCGCCGACCACAGGACGGTACTTGGGGCCGACCTGCTTCTTGGAGACCTCGTCCACGCCGCCGTTGAGCGCGTAAAGCAGGCACTTGGCGAGGTTGGCGCGGGCGCCGAAGAACTGCATCTCCTTGCCGACGCGCATGGAGGACACGCAGCAGGCGATCGCGTAGTCGTCGCCGTGGTAGACGCGCATGAGGTCGTCGTTCTCGTACTGGATGGAGCTCGAGGCGATGGAGGTCTTAGCGCAGAACTCCTTGAACGCCTTGGGCAGACGGGTGCTCCAGAGCACGGTGAGGTTCGGCTCGGGGCTGGTGCCCATGTTCTCGAGGGTGTGGAGGTAACGGAACGCCGTCTTGGTCACGAGGGTGCGGCCGTCGACGCCCATACCGCCGATGGACTCGGTGACCCACTGCGGGTCGCCGGAGAACAGGTTCTGGTACTCAGGGGTACGCGCGAACTTGACCATGCGAAGCTTCATGATGAAGTGGTCGACGAACTCCTGGATCTGCTCCTCGGTGAAGGTGCCGCGGGCGAGGTCGCGCTCGGCGTAGATGTCGATGAAGGTCGAGGTGCGGCCCATGGACATGGCGGCGCCGTTCTGGTCCTTGACGGAGGCCAGGTAGCCGAAGTACATCCACTGGATGGCCTCCTGCACGTTGGCAGCGGGGCGCGAGATGTCGAAGCCGTAGATCTTGCCGAGCTCGATGAGCTGCTGCAGGGCGCGGATCTGCTCCGCGAGCTCCTCGCGGTCGCGGATGTTGGCCTCGGTCATAACGGACGGCGTGGAGGCCTTCTGGGCCTTCTTGTCCTGGATGAGGTAGTCAACGCCGTAGAGCGCAACGCGGCGGTAGTCGCCGATGATGCGGCCGCGGCCGTAGCCGTCGGGCAGACCGGTGATGATGTGCGCGGAGCGGCAGGCGCGCATCTCGGGCTTGTACACGTCGAACACGCCGGCGTTGTGCGTCTTGCGCTTGTTGGTGTAGATGTCGACAACCTCAGGGTCGAGCTCGTAGCCGTGCTGCGCAGCGGCCTGCATGGCGATACGGATACCGCCGTTTACGTGCAGGGCGCGCTTGAGCGGCTTGTCGGTCTGCAGGCCGACGATGGTCTCCTCGTCCTTGTTGATGTAGCCGGCCGGGTGAGCGGTGATGCCCGTCACGACCTTGGTGTCCATGTCGAGAACGCCGCCCTTCTGGCGCTCCTCCTCGAGCAGGCCGAGAACCGTGTTCCACAGGTCCTTGGTTCGCTCGGTCGGACCGGCGAGGAAGGACTCGTCGCCCTCGTACGGGGTGTAGTTGCGCTGGATGAAGTCGCGAACATCCACCTCGCTCTGCCAATTGCCTCCAGTGAAGCCTTCCCAAGCCTCTTGCACAGCGATCACTCTCCTAAAGAGGGTCGTCGAAACGCGGCTCGCGCCGCGCCGTATGAATTGAGAACGCGTCTTAGAACGATGGCCGAAAACATGCGCAACGCCCACCTATGAGGGCTTGACGGGACGGCAGGGTGATAATAAAGTCTTACTATCACGAAACCAAACACCCGCATCTACGTGGTGTTTCATGTCGTTTCTAAGAGACACGCTGCATCGATCAGCATACCATACGGTCCCGCGTATCCTCGCGCGCAGGGCCGCATTTTTGCGTGCGAAGCCACCGTACACGTGAGCTACACATTGTTAGTCGCATTTTACTTTAATGTTAGATAGCAATAGTGGCATTTTTGGTGCCCGGCTGCCGAGAACCACGCAATAACCCGGCGCGGCTTGTCGTTCCCTGCACGCCGCAAAGGACAGGTCCACCGTTCGCCGACGGCGGGCAGCCGCTGGCGGCGACATGCCCGCGCCTCTTGACGAGATCTCAATGTGATATCACAATGCAATCAACGAGCGGAAGAGAAGCGCTTGTTCGGGGAGTACCCTCCCCCGCCACCAAAAAGGGGAAGCGCTCCGGCGGCGCGGGAGGCCGTCCGCAGCGCACGTCGCTCTGCGACCGGTTTCGAGAAAGGAACTCTCATGAGTGCCGAGAAAAAGATCAAAGCCGCGTCCGGCTGGGGCATGCTCGCGCTGAGCATCGTAGGCATCGTCGTCATCCTCGCCCTGTTTGTCGTCGGAATCGCAATCGCTATCGCCACGGAAGACTCCGGCGAGTCCGTCACGCTCCCGGTCGTCATGGTCGTTGTGAGCGTCGTTCTCTTCATCGCATGGTGCATCCTCGTCTCGGGCTTCTTCACGCTGCAGCCGGGCCAGGCGCGCGTCTGCATCCTCTTCGGCGACTACAAGGGCACCGTGCGCCAAGAGGGCTTCTTCTGGGCCAACCCGTTCTACAGCCGCTCCATGGGTACCAACGCCTCGGCCGAGGACGCCACCGCCGAGGTGCTGAGCAAATCGAGCCTGTCGCTCGGCAAGCAGATCAGCGTCGCCAGCAAGGCGGCGTCGAACCTCTCCACCAAGGTCTCCGTCCGCGCCCGCACCCTCAACGGCGACATCCTCAAAGTCAACGACAAGGTCGGCAACCCCATCGAGATCGCCAACGTCGTGGTCTGGCACGTGGCCGACACCGCCAAGGCCCTCTTCGACGTGGACAACTACGAGCAGTTCGTGGCCACGCAAGCCGAGACGGCGCTGCGCCACGTGGCGAGCATCTACGCCTACGACCACGCCGAGGACTCCTCCGACTCCATGGAGTCGATCACGCTTCGCTCCAACATCGAGGAGGTCTCGACCGCGCTCAAGTACGAGCTCACTCAGCGCCTGGCGCCTGCGGGCGTGACCGTTGACGACGCGCGCCTCACCCACCTCGCCTACGCGCCCGAGATCGCCCAGGCAATGCTGCGCCGCCAGCAGGCAGAGGCCGTCATTGCCGCGCGCAAGAAGATCGTCGAGGGAGCGGTGAGCATGGTCGAGATGGCCGTGACCGAGCTCTCCAAGGGCGGTCAGGTTGAGCTCGACGAGGAGCGCAAGGCCCAGATGGCCTCCAACCTCATGGTCGTGCTCTGCGGCGAATCCGAAGCGCATCCCGTGCTCAACGCTGGATCGCTGTACTAACGCCCCCCCTGCGCCCCGCTTCATCGGCGTAGGACCGAGAAACGCGGGGAGCAGAACAAGCAACCAAGCCGTCGGCAGGTCCCGTCCGCAGGTCCTGCCGACGGAGCATTCTTTACATAAGCCCCTGTAGCGCGTGCAAGCAGGTGACCGTCATGGCCCGTAAGCAATACCCTCTCCGCATCGATCCCGCCGTATGGGAGGCCGTTCAGCGCTGGGCCGACGATGAGATGCGCAGCGCCAACGGACAGGTGGAGTGGATCCTGCGCGACGCGCTCAAGCGCTACGGGCGCCTGCCCAAACGCAGCAGAGACGTGCACGAACAAGACAGGCCCGAGCGAGAGCAGGAGCCGGTCTCTCCGCGCTAGAGTCCTAGCGACTCAGGAACGCCGAGAACCACGCACACGACCAAAAGGACGAGCGCCAGGCAAAAGACAACGGCAGCAGCGCCTTTCCACATAACAACGTCGTCGGCATACAGGTAGCGCTCGGAGAAATCGGGCTCGGCCATACAGCATCTCCTCTAATAGGCGTTGGAACTGACGCCGCAAGCGCAGCGCTCCGTTGCGCAGACCGCGACCCGGAAACGGGCCGCGGAAGGGGGCGATCACGAACGTCTTCGCCCATGCGCCGCCGAGTCCGGCCGCGGACCTGCCGCGCGCCGCCGGCGCATGCACAACTGAACCTATTGTCAAAGAAACGTGTTACCGCTGGGTACTTGCCGCGTAAGCGCTCTGTCAGCCCTCGATAAGCCCCAGCTCAACGCAGGCGTTCCAGATACCGTCGTTATCGACGTCGGTGGTCACGAAGTCCGCGGCGGCCTTGACGCTGTCGCCTGCGTTTCCCATGGCAACGCCCACGCCCACGGCTTTGAGCATGGCGATGTCGTTGCCGCCGTCGCCAAAGGCGACCGCCTCGCCCAGCGTGAAGCCGTAGCGCTCGCACATGGCCTGCACGCCCTCGGGCTTGCCGCCGCCCACCGGCATGACGTCGCAGAAGTCGTCGCACCAGCGCGTGGTGTGCACGTGCGGGTTGCCCTCGGCCACGATATGCTCCTCGTCCTCGCCGAGGTAGGCGCACATCTGCATGATCTCGAGATCGAGCGCGGAGCGCGGGTCGGCCACCGCGTAGGTGAGCCCGCAGTGGCGCTCGTTGTGCAGCACGCGCGGGGAGTGCCCGCTCACAAACGAATAGCCCTTGGTCATGAACAGGGCCTCGTAGAGTCCCGCCTCAACCTGCTCAACCACCAGGCGCACGCCCTCGGGGTCGATGGACTGGTGCCGAAACTCGCCGTGCTCGTCAAAGCACGACTGGCCGTTGATGGTCACGTACCCGTCGAAGCCCGTGGCCACGGCGTCGGGGATCATGTCGCGCTCGCGGCCGGTTGCGATAAACACCTTGATGCCGCGCTCGCGCATGGCGTTGATTGCCGCCCAGGCAGAATCCGGGACGCTGTGCGTGGCAAAGCTCAGAAGCGTGCCGTCGATATCAAAAAACGCCGCCTTGATCACGGGAGTCTCCTTGCTGCGCCTGCGCGCGATGGCTCGTAACGACCACGCACAGTATAGAGCAGGAGGCGCCCGCTACGGCCGCCGGGCAGGCGTCCGCAATCTCTGCGCAGGAAACCCCGCGCAAGCACCCCGCCGCGGACCCTCTTATACAATGGTGCGCAACGAAGAACCGCACGCAGACGAGAAGAGCGCCCATGGAATTCTACGCAAGCTGCCCGACCGGCTTTGAAGCAGCCCTCGCCGCCGAGCTCAAGAGGCTCGATGCGCCGCGCGTGCGCCCGCTCAAGGGCCGCGTCGGCTTTGAGGGAGACCCCGCGCACGCCTACCGCGTGTGCCTCTGGTCGCGCCTGGCGAGCCGCGTGTTTCTCGTGCTCGGCCGCGCCGCCGCGCAGACCGCCGACGAGCTGTACGAAGCGGCGCGCAACGTTGCCTGGGAAGAGGTGCTCGCCGAGGGAGCCACCTTTGCCGTGACCGCCCGCGGCACCACGCCCGAGCTGCGCAACACGCACTTCTCGGCCCTGCGCGTCAAAGACGCCGTGTGCGACCGGCTGGCCGAGAAGCGCGGAGGCCGCCCCGACGTTGACCCGCAGCACGCCGACGCCCGCATCGGCGTCTCGCTCGCGCGCGGCCGCGTTTCGTTCAGCCTCGACCTCTCCGGAGACCCGCTCTTCAAGCGCCTCCCCCGCGAGGCGGCGCGACCCGGCGCCGCGGCGGTGCTGCGCCCCGACTACGCCGCCCTCGCGCTCGAGCTCGCCGGCTGGCCCGCGGCGTGCGCCACCGAAGAGCAGCCCGTGCTCGTGGACCTTGCGTGCGCCGGTGGCGGCATAGAGCTCGAAGCCGCCGCCTGCGCCCTCGACCGCGCCCCGGGCATTGCCCGCGCGCGTTGGGGCTTTGAGGGCTGGGCGCAGCACGACCAGGCAGCCTGGGACGCCCTCCTCGACGAGGCAGACGCCCGCGCCGAGGCAGCGGAGAATCGCACGCCGCGCATCCTCGCCACCGACATCGACGCCGACGCCAGCGCCTTTGCGCAGCGCATCGTGCGCGCGGGCGGCGTAGGCAACTACGTGACCTTTACCGGCGGCGACACCGCCGAGCTCATTGCGCTCGCCGGCATGCGCCCCGATGGCGCCAAGGCGCACCCCGGCGCCATCGTGCTCGACATGAGCGCCGTTACCCCCGCCCAGCTGCCGCTCGTGCTCGCACGTGCCGCAGCCCTGCGCCGCGCACCGGCTTGCGCGCGCATGCCGCTCGCCTGCATCGCCGAGCAGGACGTGCTCTCGCCGGCGCTCGGCGTAGCGCCCTCTCACAACGTGGAGATCAAGCCTCAGCAGCGCGACCTGCGCCTCATCGTCTACCCGGCGGCGGACGCTCCCGCCGAGGACGCGCCCGGTGCCGTGCCCGCGGCCGCCGGCGCCGCCCAGCCCGCCGGAGCCGAGAAGCACACGCCTGCCGCAGGCACAGGCAAGACCTCCGCAGCCGGCGCCTCGCGCACCACGCAGGCCTCCCCCGCTGCCGCCGTTATCGACCTCGGCGACAAGGGCACGGTGCCCGTGCTCGTTCCCGAGTCCGAGCAGTTTGCGGCCCGCCTCAAGAAGGTGGCGCGCCTGAGGCGCAAGTGGGCCAAGCGCGAGCACGTGAGCTGCTACCGCGTCTACGACGCCGACCTGCCCGACTACGCTGCCGCCATCGACCTCTACACGGGCACCGACGAAACGCCGGGGCGCTGGCTCGTCATCGCCGAGTACCAGGCGCCCAAGACCATCGACCCCGCCAAGGCGCAGGCGCGCATGCTCGACATTCTCGCCCTGGCGCCCAAGATCCTGGACGTTGCCCCCGAGAACGTGTTTGCCAAGACGCGCCAGCGCGCCAAGGGCGGCTCGCAGTACGCGCAGGACCCCCGTGCCGCCAAGGCCGACAAGCGCCCGCCCGTGCTCGTGCAAGAGGGCGGCCTCACCTTCGAGGTCAACTTTGACGCGCACCTCGACACCGGCATCTTCCTCGACCACCGCGTGACGCGCGCCATCGTGCGCGAGCGCGCGGCCGGCGTCCACCGTTTCTTGAACCTCTTTGCCTACACGGGCACCGCGAGCGTTTACGCCGCCGACGGAGGCGCCAAAGAGACCGTGACCGTGGACCTCTCCAACACCTACCTCGCCTGGGCGCAGCGCAACATGGCCCTGAACGGCTTCACCGGACCCGAGGACACCTTTGTGCGCGCCGACGTGCTGAGCTGGATCAACGAGCAGCGCCACAGCGCCAACCGCTGGGACCTGATCTTCTGCGACCCGCCGACCTTCTCCAACTCCGCGAGCATGAGCCAGAGAAGCTTCGAGATCCAGCGTGACCACGCGGAGCTGCTCATCGGCGTCACGCGCCTGCTCACGCGCGGCGGTATGGCGATCTTCTCGTGCAACCTGCGGCGCTTCAAGCCCGACCTCGAGAAGCTCGCGCGCGCCGGCGTGGTGCTCGAGGACATTACCGCCGAGACCATCCCCGAGGACTTTGCGCGCAACCCGCGCATCCACCATTGCTATCTGGTCCGGCGCACAACACCGGCCCAGGCCATGCGCTTTCTTGAAGAGAGCCTATAAGGGGCTATACTATAGTGTTTGTCTTTACGGCATGCTCCGCCCTCGTCGCATGCGGCGGGACGGGGCGCGCCGGCGTTTTGCCCTGCGGGTGCCATGGCGCCCGAAACCGATGGCCCAAACAGCGAGCACACGCCTGGGCCGCGAAAGATGAGGAAACGTGAAACTATCGAAAGCTCGCGCGGGCAAGGCAACGCCCGCGGCGGCATCGGCCAAGCACGGCGCGATTCCGGTCAGCCTGGCGGCGATGCTCGTCACGCTCGGCGTCGTGTACGGCGACATCGGCACGTCGCCCATGTACGTCACCAAGGCGATCCTCGCCGGCAACGGCGGCATCACCACGGTCAACGAGGAGCTGGTGCTCGGGTCGCTGTCGCTCGTGATCTGGACGGTCACGCTGCTCACGACGGTCAAGTACGTGCTGATCTCGCTCAAAGCCGACAACCACGGCGAAGGCGGCATCTTCGCGCTCTACTCGCTCGTGCGCAAGTGCGGCCGCTGGCTCATCATCCCCGCCATGCTCGGCGGCTCGGCGCTTCTCGCCGACGGCATCCTGACCCCGGCGGTCACCATCACCACCGCCATCGAGGGCTTGCGCACCATTCCGTTTGCGCACTCGCTCATGGGCGACAACCAAACCAACGTCATCATCATCACGCTCGCCATCGTCTGCATCCTGTTCATGGTGCAGCGCGCCGGCACGAGCCGCATCGGCAAGGCGTTCGGCCCGGTCATGACGCTGTGGTTCCTCTTCCTCGGCTGCGCGGGCCTGTACTACGTGCTCGGCAACCTCAGCATCCTGCGCGCCTTCAACCCGCTGTACGGCATCATGTTCCTCTTTAGCCCGCACAACCACGCGGGCGTCATGATCCTCGGCAGCTGCTTCCTGGCAACCACCGGCGCCGAGGCGCTCTACTCCGACATGGGCCACGTGGGCCGCGGCAACATCTACGCCACCTGGCCCTTCGTCAAGATCTGCCTGATCCTCAACTACCTCGGCCAGGGCGCTTGGCTGCTCCAGGCCGCCGGCGACCCCGCGCTTGTAGGCGTGGCCGACCTCAACCCGTTCTTCCAGATGCTCGGCCAGAACATCCGCCCGTTTGCGGTTCTGCTCTCCACCATGGCGGCCATCATCGCCTCCCAGGCGCTCATCACCGGCGCGTTCAGCCTCGTGTCCGAGGCCATTCGCCTGAACCTCATGCCGCACATGCAGACGTTCTACCCGGCCGAGACCAAGGGCCAGCTCTACATCCCCATGGTCAACCACGTGCTGTTCGTGGGCTGCATCGTCGTGGTGCTCTTCTTCCAGACCTCGGCGCACATGGAGGCGGCGTACGGCTTGGCCATCACCATCACCATGCTCTCGACCACGCTGCTGCTGACCACCTACCTGCACGCGGTGCGCAAGATCCGCCTGCTTCCGTGGATCTTCGGGGCGTTCTTCGTCGTGCTCGAGGGCTTCTTCTTCCTGTCCTCGCTCACCAAGTTCACCCACGGCGGCTACTTCACCGTTATTCTCGCCGCCCTCATCATGAGCGTCATGGTGTGCTGGTACCACGGCACCACCGTCGAGCGCGCCCAGGCCACCACGCTGCCGATCCGCGACTACATCGACACGCTGCGCCGTCTGCGCGAGGACGAGGACATCGACCCCATCGCCGACAACCTCGTGTACCTGACCAACATCACGGGCACCGAGCGCATCGACCGCGACATTCTCTACTCGATCCTCGACCGCCAGCCCAAGCGCGCCCAGACCTACTGGTTCGTGACCGTGCGCACCACCAACGCGCCGCACACCTACACCTACTCGGTCGAGAACTACGGCACCGACTTTATCTTCAAGGTCACCTTCTACCTGGGCTACAAGATCAACCAGCGCGTGAACTCCTACATCCGCTGCGTGGTTCAGGACCTCGCCAAGTCGGGCGAGCTGCCGCCGCAGCGCCGCGAGTACACGAGCTTCCAGCAGCCGCGCACCATCGGCTCGTTCAAGTTCTGCATCCTGCGCAAGACGCTCGCGCCCGACTCTGACGTCGACGGCGCCACCCGCTCCGCAATTGCCCTCAAGTACGCCATCCGCTCGGTCGCCGGCTCGCCGGTGCGCTGGTACGGCCTCGAGAGCTCCTCGGTGTTCTACGAGTACATGCCGCTGTTCACCAAGTTCAAGAAGACCCCGCCGCTCAAGCGCCTGCCCAACGGTCACGAGCAGGACGAAGCCCGTCTGAACGCGCTTTCGGGCACGCGCGCCCAGCGCCGCAAGAAGCTGCAGGAGCAGGAGAAGGCCGCTGCCTCCGCCAAGAAGGGCGAGGGGGCGAAGGCCCACAAGGCTCCCGCCAAGAAGTAAAGGGCGCGCCGCTGGGGCGCCGTGCTTCTCGCTTAACCCAAAAGGGACGTCGACCTCGGTCGGCGTCCCTTTTTTGCATGTGCGGAGGGCGGTTTTTCTCTACGGCGGCGCGGACATCCTGCGCCGAGCGAGCGCGGGCATCCTGGCGCACGTCCTGTGCCGGCACCCTAGTCGATGGGAGCGCGGTAGAAGCCTCCGACAAAGTCCTCGGTGCGGACCATGTTTACCACGGCCTGGCTGTCTTGGATGCGCACGAGGTGAACGATATCGTCGACCTCGAACGACGAGACCACCGTGGTGATCTGCCAGAAGGTCTCGCCGCTGTAGCCGCCCGTTGCCTCGACGACCGACGAGCCGTGGCGGTACGTGGCGTTGTACGACGCGAGAATGGCGTCGGGGCGCTTGGTGGTGATGATCAGCGTCATGCGGTCGTAGCGGTGGTAGAAGGTCTCGATGGTCTTGGTCGAGATGAACTGGAACACGATGGAGTAGGCCGCCGCCGTCCAGCCGAACAGGGCGCCGAAGATCACGAGCACCACGCAGTTGCCCGCAAACACGAGGCCCCAGATCGACTTGCCGGTCTTGTTGGAGACCATGAGCGAGATGAAGTCGGTGCCTGCGGTCGAGGCGCCGGCGCGCAGGGCAACCGCGATGGAGAAGCCGTACACGAAGCCGCCGAAGACCACCTCGAGCAGCGGCTCGTAGAGCACCGGGTCGAGGTCGAGGATCTGCAGGAACAGCGACGAGAGCACAACCTGCAGCATCGAGAACACCACGAAGCGCTTGGAGATGCTGCGCCAGCAGATGATCGCCACCGGGATGTTGAGCGCAACCATGCCCACAAAGGTGGGGAAGCTCAGGCCAAAGAGCGACGTGATGCGGTCGATGAGGATGGCGAGGCCGGTAAAGCCGCTCGAAAGCAGCATGGCGGGCTGCACGAACGTTTGGATAGCGTAAGCCTGCAGGAAGGCGGAGAGCACCACCGAGCAGATCTGGAAGATGCGCCTGATGATGGTGTAGCGACGCAGGCGCTTAAGACGCTCGAGCTCTGCCTTGATGTCGACCTTGGGCAGCTCGTGGTGATGGTGGTGGTGCTTCTTGCCCGAGCCGTGCTCCGATGACGCGGCCGCACCGTCTGCGGACGCCGTGTTGGCGGGCGCCTCATCGGCAGATGCAGACTCGCCCTCTGGTGCAGACGCCGCCTGCTCGAAGCCCTTCTCCTCTTCGGCCCGGGCGCTTTCGCGTTCGGCGCGCGCGGCCTTGCGGCGCGTTGCAAGACGATCGGGCAGCGTGTACGTGCGGCGGCCCTTACCTCGGGATTCGCTCGGCATCTCGGCAGTCTCCTTGGGCGCGGCTGCGCCCCTCGGGCACCGTCCGCCTCAGGCAGCGGCGCGTTCCAACAGATAAGCGCAGCAAAAGCGCCGCGCCGCCCGTATGGTAACGCAGGCGGCGCGGCATAAAACCGGCTTTCTGTAATAATTTGGAAACATTCGGGGACCGGCCGAGAACCTCATGCCAGCGGGTATTCATGCCGCGCCCGACGGCCAAAGAGAGGGGCGCATCGGCAAGATCAGTGCGCAACGTCCTTGCTTGGGAGAAACACCCTAGCGAGAAGATCATCCTAGAGGCGCCCGTCTCTCAACGCGGGACGATGTTCACACGCAGGTGACACACTGTCCCGGCTTGGGAGAGATCGCAGCCGCCAGCAAGCCCGTCTCTCCCAAGGCGGGACGTTGCGTAAGAAAAGTGGCCCAACGTCCTTGCTTGGGAGAAACATGCGCTCGCCAGTTGGAAAACTCCGCGATTCTCGCACAACGTCCCTGCTTGGGAGAGATTTCGGCGCGCAAGATCTCGGCTTTGGAGAGCAGCCGAGAAGAGCGGCGCGTCTACCTGCGGAAACGCCGCGGGCTAGCCGTGCCCCAGCCTGCCCTTCTCTCCCAAGGCGGGACGTTGCGGCAGAATGTCGCCCGTTTAGTTCTCCAGCAGCCGTAATTCTCCCAAGGCGAGATAATGTACCACCCGTCTTGCACAACGTCCTTGCTTGGGAGAGAAACGCACACGAGAAGAGCCCCTCAGGAGCTCCGGGTCTCCAAAGCCGAGACAATATTCAGAAAAAACGGCACAAGGTCTCGGCTTGGGAGTAATGCGGCGGTCAGAAACGGCAGCTACTCCCAAGTCGAGAGTTTATGCACAAACACGGGCAACCCCGCGCCCCAGCAACCCCAGAACAAGGAGGGCGTTGACCTTCTCGGTCATGCCCGACGATTGAGGGGCAAGGTGGGGTGCCTGGGAAGCCGCGATTATTCGACGGTGACGGACTTGGCCAAATTCCTCGGCTGGTCCACGTCGCAGCCGCGGAGAAGCGCAACGCTGCGCGCGAGCAGCTGGAGCGGCACCGTTGCGGTGATGGGCGTAAAGCAGTCGCGCACGCGCGGCACATAGATCACGTGGTCGGCGATCTGCTTGATGTCCTCGTCGCCCTCGGTTGCCACGGCGATGATCTTGGCGCCGCGGGCCTCGCACTCCTTGAGGTTGGAGATGGTCTTGTCGTACACCGGGCTCTGCGTTGCCACCGTGATGACCGGGAAACCCGGGTCGATGAGCGCAATGGGACCGTGCTTCATCTCGCCCGCGGCGTAGGCCTCGGCATGCAGGTAGCTGATCTCCTTGAGCTTGAGGGCGCCCTCGTAACAGATGGCGCTCGCAATGCCTCGGCCCACGAAGAGCGCCGAGTGCGCGTCCTTCATGGCGGCGGCCGCCTCCTCAATGGCGGGCTCCTGCGTATCGAAGATCCACTGGATCTGCTCGGCGGTGTCGCCCATCTCGCGGAAGAGCATGCGCACCTCGCCGGTGGTCATGCGGCCCTTGGCCTGCGCAAGCGACAGCGCCAGCAGCGACAGGCTCACGACCTGGCCGATAAAGCTCTTGGTCGAAGCCACGGCGATCTCTTTGTTGGCCTTGGTGTAGATCACGCCGTCGGACTCGCGCGCCACCGGGCTGCCGATGACGTTGGTAATGCCAAAGACCTTGGCGCCCTTGATGCGCGCGTCACGGATGGCGGCGAGCGTGTCGGCGGTCTCGCCCGACTGGCTCACGGCGACCACGAGCGTGGAGGGGGTGATGATGGGGTTGCGGTACCTGAACTCGCTCGCAGCCTCGACCTCGGTGGGAATGCGCGCCCAGCGCTCGATGAGGTTCTTTGCGATGAGGCCGGCGTGGTAGCTCGTGCCGCAGGCGATCACGTACACGCGGTCGATGAGGTTGAGCTCCTCGGGCGTGAGCCCCAGCTCGTCGATGGTCAGCTCGCCGCCGACCATGCGGCCCGCCAGCGTATCGCGCACAACGCGCGGCTGCTCCATGATCTCCTTGATCATGAAGTCGGGGTAGCCGCCCTTCTCGGCCATGTCGAGGTCCCAGTCGACGTGCGTGATGCGCGGCTCCATGGCCTTGCCCGCGGCGTCGTAGTAGGTAATGCCGTCGGGCGTGAGGCGCGCGCACTCGCCGTCTTCGAGAATCACCACGTCGCGCGTGGCGTCGATAAGCGCGATAAGGTCAGACGCCAAGTAAGAGGCATCCGCGCCGCGACCGACCACGATCGGCGAGTCTTTGCGCGTCGTCACGATAACGCCCGGCTCCTGGGCACAGGTGACCGCGATGCCGTAGGCGCCCACCACGCGACGCATGGCGCGACGCACAGCGCGCAGCAGGTCGTGCGTGGCCTCTTCGGCGCCCGTGCCGTCGGGAGCGCCCTCATAGGCCTCCTCGATGAGGTGCGGCAGCACCTCGGTGTCGGTCTCGGACGTAAAGTGATGGCCGCGAGCGATAAGCTCCTCGCGCAGCTCAGCAAAGTTCTCGATGATGCCGTTGTGCACGACGGCGATGTCACCGGCGCAGGACGTGTGCGGATGCGCGTTGGCCGTGGACGGACGCCCGTGCGTAGCCCAACGCGTGTGGCCGATGCCGCAGGTACCCGGGATGCTCTGATGCTCGAGCTCGCTCTCGAGGCCCGCGACCTTGCCCACGCGATGCACCACGACAAGATCGGGCGCCGGGGCGCCGCCAGGCCCCGCGGGCTTCTGCACGGCGATGCCCGCCGAGTCGTAGCCACGGTACTCGAGCCGCTTGAGCCCGCTGATCAGAACATCCTTCACCGGCGCGGAGCCGGTGCAGCCAACAATACCGCACATAGTCGGTCCTCCCTACTCGCAGCGCAGGCACGGCGCGGCCGAGCGCGTCAGCACGGGAGCTCCCATCCGCGCCACCGCCTCTGCGGCAGCGACACGGCGCAGCGCGCAATGCCATCTCGCCGGCGCAGGGAACACATCTGAGCCCTTCTGCCTGCGTCAGACAGAAGATCCGGCACGCCGAGGCGTTTGCTGCGCTCACCGCGTACGCAAAGCGCTCGGCGTGCCGGATCCTTGAACTTCTCAAAACATACTACGCTGCGAGAAGCACGCTGTCGTTAGTGGTATGCTGATTTTAATACCAGTTAACCTGATCTACATTGGCTTGGCGGACGGAACAGCGCATTCCATCAGCCATGGTGCTGTTTCCATTCTCCCCGCGGGCAGCAGCAACAGATTTTGCAATCAAGCGACTCAGATCTCTGCCGGAGCCGGCGTGCCATTCCCGTGAAGCATCAAACACAGGACCTACGCAATAGACAACGAGCAAAGATCGATACTGCGACATGCTGTCTACCATCGAGAGCTAATCATCAACAAGCTGTGAGAGGAGTGCAAGACACCTTGAATCATAGTTCCTAAAATCATCTTCACTCGCGACAAGGAGATCGACTTTTGCCGTTTCAGACATTGATACGACTTCCCCTTCGCCAAGCAAACGATACGGGCAAGACCGGCTAACAGGCAGTTTTGCCAGCGGCGACTCCAGAAGCACATAGCCCTTAGGAACATCCATGCGAGCAGGGGCATGTTTCAAAAACAGGACATACTCCGCACCACTTCGCATCAGCGTTCCGCCAAGCAAATATGCCCCTTCTCCAACAACGGCACGATGGTCCGTCAGCTGATACACTCCAAGTGGCTCATAGATCATAATATCTGACTCTGAGCGCTCAACGCTCCCCTTGTATACGCCCGCCACCTCAACTGATGAAAGAAAAGATTTTGCGTAATACTTCCGCTCCCCATTAAACCTTATGTGTACGATTAGTTCAGACTGCTCAATGAGCCAAGAGTCATCATGTTTTTTTGAGCTGCCGGTAAAACGCCGTTCTTCGGCGACCGAATAGGGAGCAGCAATATAAGGTAGGTTGTTGAGTCTGCTCGGATCGGAAGCAAAATCGCTGAAGCTGATTCGCGTCAGAAAGCCTACCATCGTCGCGCTCATCAGCAACACACCCATCAAAACAAAGACCGCACGCCTCATGCGATCCCTTCTGCAAGCCCTCCTCACAATGATCACCTCTGCCGCAGCATACCGTCCGCCATGGAATACTGAATATCCGATAAGCTATTCAGCTCTTCCAAGTCATGTGAAACAAGAACGATCGCAGCGCCACGCTCGCGTTCCGCCGCAACCACACTTCTCATAAGCTTTTTCCCATTGTCATCAAGCGCATTAGTAGGCTCATCAAGGAGAAGCAGCCGTGGCGCTCCCATAATTGCCTGAGCAAGACAGAGCCTCTGCTTCATGCCAAGACTATAGTCCCTAACTATGCGACGATCATCAGGGTCAAGGCCGACTCGCTCAAGAACCTGCCGTGGGCCAGGCTCCACGCCCCCGGTCTGGAGTGAAGCAAGTAGCTCGAGGTTCTCAAGACCGGTAAACTCACCCCATAGCCCGATTGGCTCGATCATCGCTCCTGTACGCACCGGAAGCTCGCCGCACCGATCAACAATAGATCCGAATACGGAAATTGTCCCCGAGTCGATCCGTATCATCCCCGCTATAGCTCGCAGCAACATCGTCTTACCCGAGCCGTTAGCCCCGCTTATACCAGAGACACCTTCCGACGGGAACAATGCCGATACTCCGTCCAACACAATCTTGGAGCGGATACGCTTGCTAACATTCTCCAGCAATACGCCGCTAAAGCTCGACTTGTCTTTAGTCCGATCTCGAGACATTTCAGCTCGCGCCTCCCCACAATCAGCGCCCGTTTAACCTACGCCTGTTTGGGCACGTACTCTATCCGCCAGAACGCAAGCAACACGATCAAAAAAAGCCCGGCCAACCAACACGAGTAATACGATAAGCAGAATGCCATGTGCATCGTTCCCGCCCAAGAAGAACTGTTTGCCAACCCCCAGGCAATAGAGGGAACTCCGCCTCCAACAACATTTTGCGCCATGAAATCCCAAAGCCCATAAAACAGCACAACGAGATAAGCCATGGACGATGAGCCCGATAGCAACTCAACACCAATACCCGCCAACAGCGCTATGGCATAAACATATCCGCCTAGTAGAACCGAGCATGCAAGACCACTCCAGTCAGGCTCGCTTGGCCCCGACGCCCAAACCGCAGCACAGCCGCTTGTCACCGTTACCACAGATGCAGCCGCACCGAGCACGCAGGCGTAACACAAGCAACGCACGGACGCTCGTACGATACCGCCGCTTCGCAATAGATAGAAAGGACGGTTAACAAGATGGAGCGCCCTTGTTGATCCAAGCAGGTAGAGGGGAACCAAAACAAATGCAAATATATTGCATCCGTTGAAATAGAGGTATCTTTCAGCAGCCTCGTAAGAGGACGCACCCGCCAGCTCTTGCCAAAGCAACAGCTGCAACAGGCGCAACACCAGCACAAGGACGGCGCAGCAACACAGAATGCCGCTGCTGCGAGCATACATGCGTCGAATGACATTCACAGCAATATGTCCCTCCCCTCAACACGCACAACGATGAGGATGAACAGTAGCGCAAACGCAAGGTAGGCAATCGGAACGGCTGCGAACAGAGGGAAGGGGAGCGTCTGTGAGCCTATGTCCGGGTAAGACAGGTTCATGTACAGGCACCCCGACCAAGACGACGGCAACAACGGGGACACCTGAAAAACAGCAAGCCAAAACGCAGTCGGAGACAAGAGGGCAAAGGCTTTACTACCCTTGATCAACAACGACAGCCCGAACGATATCAGAGAGGAAGCCCCCGCCCAAGTCGACGTCCATACCATAAAAATGACGTTGTATACATACGGCAAGGAAGCCTTTGTGCCTGCAAGCATCCCATCCGTAGGAATAACATCGAGATATATCGGGGTATCTATATAGCCTTCAGAAACCCCTGACAGCGGGAACGCTATAAAGGCCAGAGCCTGTAATAAGCATAAAAGGGAGAGGGTGAGAGCAAAACCAGCAACAAAGCTCATGACCGCATGCGCCACGATATAGCGACGCAAAGACATTCTAGAAATAAAACAGGCGCTGCTTCCAGACACAATATCTTGGCGCGCACTGCCCGAGAATATGAGCGCCGCAAGGGGCAACATAAAAAAGAACAAGTATATTCTGGCAGAATTATTTTGCATGGCGGTCATATTCCATGCCCATCCATAAGCAGGCGACGGCACTTCGCCGAGATCGGATCCATAATAACGGAAGCAGGTCTCTGAGAACGAAGCCAGGGCAAACAACGCTGCGGCTAAGATCGCTGCAGAAAACTGCCACCGACGAAGCATGTGCTTAAATAAAGCACTGTACAGTCCATGCATGAGTCTTACCTGTCTCTACTCAGAATTGGTGCAGGTCCCGTAAGACATCGTCACAAGAGACCTGCACCCTTGGTGAGAGAATTAGCGAATTCGCAATTGACTAGAACGACACGGTGCCCGAAATATAATTAGGCTCCTGCCATCCATCCGTACAAGCACGGAGATAGACATTTCCCTTTGCCCTACTCCAATATGAGAGGGTATAGCGCGTGTTCTTTGTGACAAGGCACGAATTGGTCACGCGCGTGTTGACTTTCGGTGCATCGCACCACAGCCAAAGCCTTTTTGTGCCACCCTGGTCAATTCGAACAGACGCGCCCGTTGACGAACTCGTACGGGTGCCCGAACGCACAGTAACGTTCTCCTGATAACCGGGGAGCGTATACCCGAAAGTGCCAGACGAGGCAAAGGCAGACACTCCGAAGGACAGAACAAGCATCGTGGCAAGTCCCACGGCTGCAACAATACGCCCCTTCGACTTCAACCACTTCATTTCCCCACGCCCCTTTCTACATGCTCGCGATTGCATCTTTCGGCTAATCCACTCATGAATTGCTTAATATGTTAATCAATTTGCTTAACTATTTCAATAGATTCCATCGATTAGTACTCAATCTGTCGAACAGTATTGACTGTTTTTAAGGAGTTAGGACATTTTGCGCAAACGCAATGCAAGGCCCCGGTAGAACTCTTTCATAAGTGAGCAATACGGATCCAGAGCACTAATGTCACCGTGCAAACCATATGCTCTCGCACGACAGCCGCCGGCACAAAACGCAACGTACGAACAGTCGCGGCAGAGCGCCGTCTCCGCCGGCTCATAGTTTGCAAACCCGGTGGCATTCAACCGTCTCCGAGCGTCTTCAATGGAGCCAAAGAATGCGTTTCCCAGCGCATACTCCTCAGCGTGGAACATATGGCATGGATAAATCGTACCGTCTGCATCGATACTCACCGTACGAATCCCTGCCCCGCACCCCTTCTTTGCAACGAGCGCTACCCCAGCCCCGCTCTCCATAGGAGCGTTGGACAGGCCAAGCTGCAGCAACGATTTTGCTATTTCTCTAAGCTCTAAGTCGCCGGGAACAAGATCCCGTAAGCCATCGTTACAGGCACCACAGGTAAAGATGCTGTAGTTAAACGTCGTGCCCAGCTTCTCTGCCAAACTGGCATATGCTGCTAGGTCTCTGTAATTCTTTCGATGTATGGTAACGATGAGGTGCACAGGGATACCGTACCGTTTAATTCTCTCCACAGCTGATACGAGGCAATCAAAACGCTGCTCACCCCGAATGAAGGCCTCACAGTCACGGCTATACCCGTCAAAGGACACGGCAATCTGCGCAGGAGTTTCCTGCAGGGCATCTAAAGCATGATCGTCAATACAGAGGCCATTCGATAAGATAGATATATTGTCTATACCGTGCTGAGCGAAGGCATGATCCACCAGCAACGCGAGATCTTCGCGCAAGAATGGTTCTCCACCTGAAATAATGAGTCGCCTTACGCCGCATCGCGAAAGCCCATCAACCGCTCGTTCGAGCATAGATAGGCTAGGGTCTGGGATTCGATTACGCGTCGTATTTCTCGAATAGCAGCCCCGGCAGTCTAGATTGCAGCGCTGCGTGACGTGCAAATACGCTGACTCCATGCAGGAATTATCGGATCCTTCAAACTCAGACTCATCGAGGTAACCACCGTCTTCGAGAAAAGTGTACAGCTGCACATCAGCCGCACGGAAATCTGCTCGCGCGAGCTGACCTGAGATAAAGCACTTGCAGAGCTGAAGCCCATCCCGAGTCAGCCCGACAACAGCACCAGTAGTGTAATTTACAAGCACCGGCAGCCCATCGTAGTCAACTAGCTGCACACTTCCGGCGAAGCCCGTACTGCCGCACATATCCCTACCAACACCCACCTATTGTGCCGGTTCTATACAATGAACATCTAACCGGAGTAATAGCGTTTACGCTCCTCGAGATACTCGTCTCCAAAGCGTCTTCTCGCTTCGTCGTCGCTCATGTATTCGAGAAGATCTCCGGGTTGGCACTGAAATATCTCGCAAAGCTGGTCGATAGTCTCAATCCGGAAAGCCCGAACCCGACCGTTCTTTATCCTCGAGATAGTTTGAACCGTACAGCCGAGCTTCTCCGCAAGCTCGACGGACCGCATCTTCTTGGATGCGAGGAGCCTGTCGAGGTTAAAGATAATTGCCATGCCATCCACCTATACGGTGTCGTCTGAAAGTTCTTGGAGCAAAGTCCCGTATTGGAAAATATACGACAAGCCGAACAGCACTACAGCCCACAACAAGGAAGAGAAGTCTAAAACAGGCGATCCAGGAGCATCCGACACAGTGGGAAACCCGAACGACACCTCGCCAACTTGCAAGGCAACCGTCGGAAGGACCGACGCGACAAGAAGCAGGACAAATTTGACGACCATGAGCACGCCCGCGAGCCGAAACCGCTTTGCCTGGCGCCTTGAGAATGGCGAGCGCAAAGCAGCAATATCTTCGAAGGATCGCAGCAGCACTGTCATAATGCAAGCCGAGGCAGCAATCGATAGGACCGACACCACCACAGAAAGACCCAAGTTAAGATAATCTAGCGAGGAGAAGGAGCCGCTCACGCAACTGATCACAAGCATGCCAAGCACTGCGCAACTGCCCACAACGTATATTGCGAGCAGCGCTAAAACCACAATACGAAGATACTTTGACCGTACTCGCAGTAGTTCCAACGCCTTCTTTATTGCATTTGTCCCCATAATCATGAGGGCCACTCCCTGGCTCATATCCAACTAGAAGAACCGCCGCAACCGTAACGAAGAAGTTCGTCGCCAAGAACGCGGTGATCACCAAGCAACTGCCATTTACGCCCCGATTGTCAGGCAAACTCCAGAGATCCCGATGTTAGAGCATATCTTCCCCGTGTGCTTAATCCCATAGAACAACATATTGGCTTCCCTCTCAACTCATTAAGTGATTCTTTTAATTAATACTGGAATTATGCGAACTTTCTACCTGTTTGTCCAGTTTCTACGACAACATTTTTGGGCACTTTCTCACGGAACACAATGCCTCATGACAAGCTATGACCCTCCTGCCAAAGCTGATAGAGACAGACAGGATAGAACCTCGACGTCGAAATGCCCTGGCATTCGCCTTGCAGCCGATCCGCACGCGATTGAAATCCCCTCTTACGAACCCACGAAAAAGGCCGACCCTTGCGGATCGGCCTTGGCTTGCGTTGCTTGATGTGCGGCGGGTGCGGCGCGTTGCTGCGTGCGTTACTCCTGCTGGGACTCGTGGAAGACGGCGTCGTCGAAGACGTCCTTGATGCTCTTGCCACCGTCGAGCCACGGGAGCTCGAGGAACTCGGCGAGCGTGGTCACGAGCTCGGAGCAGTCGGTGAAGTGGTCTTTCTCGTTAAGCTTGGAGCAGTCCTGGGCGCGCCAGTAACCGTCGGTGTGGGTGAGATAGTACTCGCTGCCATCGACATCCATAAAAATACGCGTCTTGGCGCGCAGGTAGTTCACGAACTCGTCGTAGTCGAACGTTACCGTCTCCTCAACCTTGAGTCCCATGATGGCGCTCCTTTCTCGTGGCGGCCCGCCTTGTGGACCGCGCGTCCTTACCTTCTGAACCGGCCAGCAAGCGCGGCCGGGAACACCCGAACGAGGCTGCCCCTCGCAACCGGCGTCGCAACGAGAGACCTTACCTTACGGTAACAAAAGGTATACCCGCTTCGGCGCACAAATACCAGCCGGGCGTGCCGAGCGTACCCAAATAAGCGCGGAACGGCAGCCGCCCGCAAAAACAAACCGCCCGCCTGCGAGAAGCGCTCTCGCAGGCGGGCGGACGTCAAAGCTCGTTGAGAAGCACGCGCGCTACTCGGAATCCTCCGCGCTCTCGTCGGAGTCGGCGGTGGTGTCTGCCGAGGCGGAGCCCGTAGAGGGCTCGACGCCGCTCAGGTCGACGTTGTAGGGCACGTCCTCGGGCATGTCGTTGATCACGATGTCCATGCCCTCCTTGTACTTGTTGTACCACTCGTTGTAGGCGGTGCTCTCCTCCTCGCTCGTCAGAGCGTCGCGCACGGCGTCCGCGATCTCCTCGGGCACGTCGTCGATCGACTCGACCTCGCTCTCGGGCGCAAACACATCAGTGCACTTGATGATGTGGTAACCGTACGTAGACTTAACCAAGCCGCTGACCTGGCCCTTGTCGAGCTCCTTCAGCGCGTCCTCGTACTCGGTCACAAACGTGGTGAGGCAGTCCCAGCCCACGTCGCCGCCATCCTCGGCAGAGCTGTCCTCAGAGTACTCCTTCGCCGCATCGTCAAAGTTGATGTCGCCGGCGTTGATCTTGTCGAGCACGTCCTGCGCGGCCTTCTTCTGCTCCTCGTCGTTGCTGCCGTCGGAGTCGACCTTGAAGAGGATGTGCGAGCTGCGGCGCGCGTCGCCGTAGGTGTCGATGTTCTCGTTGAGGTAGGCGAGAACGTCGTCGTCGGAGGGCTCGTCCACCGGGGCGACCTTCTCGCGCAGCTTCTCCTGCTCAAGCGAACTCTTGAGCTGCTCGCGGTAGGTGTCGGACGTGTAGCCGTACATGGAGATGGCCGACTCGAAGGCCTCCTGGGACTCGTAGCCCGCAGCGGCCTCGTCGTAGGCCTTGTCGACCTCGGCGTCCGAGACCTCGATGTTGTTGTCGGCAATGGCCTGCTGGATCGTGAGCTGGCTCACGTAGCTGTTGATGACGTTCTCGCGCAGGCTCTCGGGAGTGGCGCCGGAATCGACGAGGTACTGGGCCCAGTCTTTGTCGTCGTCGTAGCCGTAGCTCTGGCGCATGCTCATGATCTGACGCGTCACGGTGTCCTCGGTGATGTTGGTGCCGTTGACCGTGGCCGCCACGCCGCCGGTGAGCTCGTAGCCCTGGTCGTCGGAGGTTGCCACGTTGATAACGCCCGAGCACGCCATGGCGCTCACCGAGAGCACCATGGCCAGGCAGCCGATGGCAACGAGGATGATCTTGCCGGTTTTGGAGAGACGCTCGTGGCGGCGCTGCTTGCGCTCGCGGCGCTCAGCGCGCGCCTCGGAACCCGTAGCAGGCGCGGAAGACGCACCGGAGCCGCCGCGGCCCAACGAGGGCTTGCGCTCGGCGCCGTCCTTGGCGCTGTTCTTGTCGTCCTTGGGGCGCGCCACGCGTGCGCGCGCCGCCGACGTATGCGTGCGGGAGCCCTTTGCCCCGCCGGTATGCGATTGCTCGTTATGATCAGCCATGTGCTTACCCCTTGGCCTCGGATCCTGCTAACAATATGGCGCAATGCGCCGCTCTGCCGGCCACCCGCAGGGCCCCGCCCCGCAGGCCGACCCAGCCTCGCAGACAAACATACATTGTCGCACAGCGCCGCCGAGCAGCGGCCCTCAAGCAGCCGCTGCGTGCCATTTGCAAAAAGCCGCCATGCCCGCCGGGCCTTGCGCAGCGCACACGCCGCCGCGCGTCCTGCGAAGCCGCGCATGCTCCGCACGATGCGCTAGAAAGCCTCCGCCGCCGCAAAGCCGGCAGCGCCCAGCGCCTCGCGGAAGGCTGCGGCGCTGCGGTTGGCCACGAGCTCCTCGGGAAAGCCGATCTCGGAGAGAAGCGCCTCGACGCGGGCGTAGCGCCCGATGCGCGGCGCCACGTGCGCGTCGGAGTTCACCACGACGCCGACCCCGAGCTCGGCGCAGCGCTCGGCAATGCGGTGGCAGGCGGAGCGCGTACGGTCGCCGCGCGCCGCCAGGCTGTGCTCGTTGAGCTCGATGAGCTTGCCCTTCTCGCGCGCGACGCTAAGAACCTCGTCCAGGTCAAACGGAATGCCGGCACGGCCCGTGTGGCCGAGTACGAGCACCTTGGGGCTCTCGAGCGCGCGCACGTACATGGCGGTCGTCTGGGCAAGCGACGCGCCGCGCGCGAAGGGGGCGGCGTGCACGCTTGCGATGAGGTAGTCACAGCCGCGCGTTACCTCGTCGAAGAGCGTGAGCCCGTCCTTCTCAGGCCGGCCGGTAATGCTTTTGGGCACAGGGATATCTTGGCCGAAAAGCTCGCCGCCGAGCCCCTCGATGTCGACCTCGGCGCCGCGCAGAACGCTCACGCCGTCCCACGTGCGCGGCCAGGCGCTGCGGTTCAAAAAGAACTGGAAGTTCTTGATGGTCTGCTCGTCAAAGAGCATCGAGCTGAAGTGGTCCGTTGACCCGAGAAGGTCGAGGCCCGCCTCGCGCGCCGCGGCTATGCACTCCCCGATCGTTGAGTACGCATGGCGCGAGAAGAGCGTGTGCGTGTGGACGTCGCCTTGGATGCGGTAGGTCATGCCTGCTCCTCGCCTTGGGCGCGGTACTCGTCGGCAAGCGCGCGCCACGCCGGCAGCGAGCCCGTGATGGTCTCGTACGAGACGCAGTAGCCCACGCGCACCCAGCCGGGCACGCCGAAGCTCGTCGAGGGCACGGGCAGCAGCTCGTGGTCGCGCGCGCGGCGGAAGAACGCCTCGGCATCAGGCTCGAGCGCGCGCACCCACAGGTAGAAGGCCCCCTCGGGCTCCACGTAGGTGTAGCCGGCGTCGCTGAGCCCCTGGCAGAGCGCGTCGCGGTTGCGCGCATAGGCCTCCACGTCGCTCGGCACGTCAACGCAATCTGCCAGCACGCGCTGGAAGAGCGCCGGGGCGCACACAAAGCCGAGCGCGCGGCCCGCGCCGGCAACGGCGAGCATCACGCGGCCGGCATCGGGGCAGGTGTCGGGCACGAGTACCCAGCCGATGCGCTCGCCCGGCAGCGACAGCGACTTGGAGTACGAGTAGCACACCAGCGTGCGCGCGTAGATCGAAGGCACCCAGGGCACCTCGGCGCCGTAGGTGATCTCGCGGTACGGCTCGTCGCAGATAAGGTAAACCGGACGGCACAGCTCGCAGCTCTTCTTGTTGAGCACGGCGGCAAGCCTCTCGAGGTTCTCGCGCGAGTACACGGCGCCGGTAGGGTTGTTGGGCGAGTTCACGATAACCGCGCTCGTGCGCGGGCCGATGGCACGGCGCACTGCGTCGACGTCGATCTCAAACGTGGAGCGGTCGGCCAGGACCTCGACGCACGTGCAGCCGGCGGACTCGATCCACACGCGGTACTCGGGGAAGTACGGAGCGATAACCACGACCTCGTCGCCGGGGCGCGTGATGGCGCTGATCGTGATCGAGAGCGACGCGGCGGCACCCGCCGTGAGGTAGAGATTATCGGCCGTGTAGGCGGTGTTGAACCGGCGGTTCAGCGAGGCGGCAACGGCCTCTCGCACGGCGGGAAGGCCCGCTGCCGGCGTGTATCCGTGCAGCTCGGTTGGCGGCAGCTCGAGCGCGCGCTCGATGGCCGCGCGCACCTCGTCGGGCGCGGGCACGCTCGGGTTGCCCAGGCTGAAGTCAAAGACGTTCTCGGCCCCGATTTGGGCCTTGCGGCGCGCGGCATACGCCGAAATCTCGCGGATCGCCGACTTGGCAGCTCCGTAGCCGTACATCTTCTCGTTGATCATGGGAGCTCTCCCTCCTCGGTTTTGCTGCCCCCTATGATACGGCGCGCAGGCCGCCTGCCCCGCGCTTCTCGGCCGTTGTTACGAAACTGGTCCGCAGCGGCGCTGCTCGCTGCATCGGCGGCGCCCATCGCCATAAAAAACGGGACCGCCCGTAGACGGTCCCGTTTGCATGCCTGTTGCTGTGCGCGCGCCTAGCGCTCCGCGTCAGCCTCGTCGTGTGGCTCAGTGGCGGGCTCGGAGACAGGCGTCTGTCCGTTGGCTCCCGGCTCGGCAGCGGCTGCGTCGGCCTCTTCCGCGGCCATGGCCTCCTGCGCGTAGCGAGCGGCCTCGTCGCGCAGCTCGGCCTCGGCCTCGGGCGAGAAGCGCGCCCTCAGGCTCCCGGGGCGCGTCGACCCCGAGCTCGCGGCAGCACCCGTCGGAGCGCCCTTCTCAGCAGGCGCAGCGCCTGCGCCCGCCTTGGGCTCGGCCTCCTCGGGGTGCGCGGCCACGTACTCGTCCCACGTGTTGTTGAGAAGCGCGGTCACGGCGTCGCCCTCGACGGTCTCGCGCGCCAGCAGCACGTGCGCCATGAGGTCGAGCTGGTCGCGGCGCTCCAGCAGGATCTTCTCGGCACGGTCGTGCGCCTCGCGCATGATGCGCTGGACCTCCTCGTCGATGCGGCGCGCCGTCTCCTCGGAGTAGTCCTGGTGGTCGGCGTAGTCGCGGCCCAAAAACACCTGGTGCTGCGCCTCGCCAAAGACCTGCACGCCGAGCGCCTCGCTCATGCCGAGACGCGTGACCATCTCGCGGGCCATCTTGGTAGCGCGCTCGAGGTCGTTGGAGGCGCCGCTCGTAACGTCGTCGCACATGAGCTCCTCGGCAACGCGGCCGCCCAAGAACACGGCGAGCTCGTCGAGCAGCTCGTTCTTGGTCTTAAGGTAGTGGTCCTCGGTCGGCAGCTGCATGGTGTAGCCGAGCGCCTGGCCGCGCGGGATGATCGTGATCTTGTGCACCGGGTCGGAATGCTCGAGCACGTGCCCCACGAGCGCATGGCCGCTCTCGTGGTAGGCAATGGTGGTGCGCTCCGTCTCGGTCATCACGCGGGCCTTCTTGGCCGGGCCCGCGATCACGCGCTCCATGGACTCCTCGATCTCGTCCATGCTGATCCAGCTGTGGTTGCGGCGCGCGGCGAGAAGCGCGGCCTCGTTCAAGAGGTTCGCCAGGTCGGCGCCCGTAAAGCCCACCGTGAGCTTGGCGAGCTTGGCAAAGTCGATGGACGGGTCCATGGGCTTGTCGTCGGCATGGACCTTGAGGATCTCCTCGCGGCCCGCCACGTCGGGACGGTCCACCGTGATCTGGCGGTCAAAGCGGCCGGGACGAAGCAGGGCCGGGTCGAGGATGTCGGGGCGGTTGGTGGCGGCAATGAGGATGACGCTCTCGGTCTCCTCGAAGCCGTCCATCTCGACCAGCAGCTGGTTCAGGGTCTGCTCGCGCTCGTCGTGACCGCCGCCGAGGCCCGCGCCGCGCTGGCGGCCCACCGCGTCGATCTCGTCGATGAAGATGATGGAGGGCGCCTGCGCCTTGGCCTCCTTAAAGAGGTCGCGCACGCGGCTCGCGCCCACGCCAACAAACATCTCCACAAAGTCGGAGCCCGATATCGAGAAGAATGGCACGCCCGCCTCGCCGGCAACGGCCTTGGCGAGCAGCGTCTTGCCCGTGCCCGGAGGGCCCACCAGAAGCACGCCGCGCGGAATCTTGGCGCCGAGCTTGCGGTAGCGCTCGGGATGGGCGAGAAAGTCCTTGACCTCCTGCAGCTCCTCTACCGCCTCGTCGATGCCCGCCACGTCTTTGAACTTGACTTTGGGGCGTGTGGCCTCGTTGGTCTTGGCGTTGGTCTTGCCGAACTGCATGGCCTTGTTGTTGGCGCCGAGCATCTGGCGCATGAAGAAGTACATGACCACCACGAGCAGAACCGTGGGCAGCAGCTGGGCCAAGAACTCGGTAAGGAAGTTGGGGTCGTCGGTGTTGACGTTGTAGGTCACCTTGGGATGCTCGGCCATAAGCTCCGACAGCGAGTCGGACCCCACGTAGGTCGACGTGAACTTCTCGGGCTTGACCTTGGTGTCCACGTCGGCGGCGTCTTCCCAGTAGGTGCCGTCGAGGGCGCCGTTGACCACCGTGTACGTGACCGTGTCGACGCGGCCCTCCTCCACCGCCGTCACAAACTGGCTGGTGGTGAGCTCAGTCGCCGGGTCGGACGACTGACGGTTGGCCACGTTCATCACGAGGTAGACCACGAGAACGACGATCAGGAGGCCGTAGAGCCAGTTGACGCGGCTGGGACCGTGACCGCCCGAGCCGCCGAAGCGCCCGAAGATCGGGTCGTCGTCAGAAAACGGGTTGCGCGGGTCGCGGTTCTCGGGCGATCGACCCTGCTTGCCATGGCCGTTCTTATCGCCCGGGGAGCCGTCCTGCCGGTTGCCCTCGCCGCCAGCCGCCAGCACCCGCGGTGCGGCGGCGAGCATCGTATTCGTTTCTTCAGTTGCCATGCTTACGCGTAAACCTCCGGTTTGAGCACGCCCACATAGGGCAGGTTGCGGTAGCGCTCGGCAAAGTCGAGGCCGTACCCCACGATGAACTCGTCGGGGCAGTGGGCGCCCACGTACTTGGGGTTGATGGCGGCCTGCTTGCCGGCGATGTCTTTCCATAGGAACGCGGCCACCTCGATGGAGGCGGGCTTGCGCGCGGAGAGGTTCTTGATGAGGTACTTGAGCGTGAGGCCCGAGTCGAGAATGTCCTCGACGATCAGCACGTCGCGGCCCTTGATGTCCATGTCGAGGTCCTTGACGATGCGCACGATGCCCGAGCTCTTGGCGGCCGCGCCGTAGCTCGAGACCGCCATGAAGTCGATGGCGAGCGGGCGGTCGATGGCGCGCATGAGGTCGCCCATAAACACCACGGCGCCGCGCAGCACGGCGATAAGCACCAGGTCCTTGCCCTCGTAGTCCTTTGTGATCTCGGCGCCCAGACGCGCCACGATATCCTTGATGTCGTCCTCTGAGAACAGCACTTTCTCAACATCGGGATGCAGATCGTTCATGCCCGTACCTTCCTGCTCATGCTATGGACCTTCCTAGTGTAGCAGGACCAACAATCCGACGTTGCGGATAAGCATGCGTTTTGGCAGGAGAACACGCGCGGGAGTGAGCCGATTTGCGGCGTCGCGGCCCCGCTCGCCGTAGGCGCGCCCCGAGGGCGCTTCTCCCGGCGGCGGGGCGAGAAGAACGGCCGACCGAGAGCTACGGCACGACCGTTACAGGTTGTTCAGGTAGTCGTCCTGGTCGTAGGTGATGCTGTAGGCTTTGTTGAGAATGCGCACGAGCTCGGTGGCGTCGTTCTCTCCCAGGGCCTCGAGCTGCTTGGCAAGCGCCTTAGCGCTGGCGTCGTCCTTCTCCTGGGCGCGCTCTTTGCCCTCGACCGTGATCCACACGATGACGCGGCGCCTGTCGTTGACGTCGGGAATCCGCTCGATGTAGCCCTTCTTTTCGAGGCTGTTGAGGATGTGGGACATGCGAGCACGCGAGTACCCCAAGCGCTTGGCGATCTCGGACGGGGCAACGCCGCCCTCGATCTTGGAGAGGTACTGGAGCACCGGCTCCTCGCCCATGCTCGCGCCGCGCACGGTACTGAGCGACCCCTTGGCGAGGGATCGCGAGTACACGATCAGTTTTTTCGCAACGTCCTCGTAGTCCACGTTCTCTTCCTCCGCCCCCGTGTCGGGGGCATCACCAACAGGCGCGCTCGCGCGGTGCTCGGCAATCGCATCGCCAAGATGCTGCGCCGCAGTTGCGGCACACGCCCGCAAAGCGCGCTTCAGGTCAGAAAGCCGTGCGCCAACAGGGCAAAAGCCGCTATCGGCGCCCGGCATAAGCTCCATTACTGCATCCATCGTCCTGCAATCCTTTCAGAGGCACGAGAACAGCGGACTGCTATGCCGCAAAACGGGCGCAGGGACCAACGGATTCCGTGCACCCAGTGTAACAAAGGTGCGGTCAAGCCTTCCAATTGTTTATTTGCCAACGGCAATATTTCACGACGTTGATAGTTTCCCGCAAGGCGTCAAACAGACGCTCAGACACCCGTGAACCTACAGAAGCCCGAGTTTCTCGAGCGCTGCGGCAATGCCGTCCTCGTCGTTGCTCGCCGTGTGCAAAGGCAGGCGGTCGAGAAGCTCAGCCGGCGCGTTGGCCATGAGGTAGCCCTGCCCCACCGCCTCGAGCATCGGCACGTCGTTGTAGTTGTCGCCAAATGCAATGGCGTCAGCAGGGTCGACGCCCCACAGGTCGCAGAGGCGGCGCACGGCCCTGGCCTTGGTCGTACCCGCCTGCATGACCTCGATAAGATCAGCGGCGGAAAGCGCGATCGAAAGCTCGGGAAAGCGCTCCTTGAGACGGCGCTCGATCTCATGCGTCTTCTCGGGATTGCAGATGCAGAGGATCTTCTGCACCTCGTCACGCTCGATTGACGCGATCGTCCCCTCGCGCGCTTCGGCCATGACGATGGACTCTTCCTTCTGCACGCGGGCATCGCTCTTGTCGGGCACGACCCAGTCCTCGAACGAGTACGCGTTCCACACCATGTCAAAGCCCTCGGCATCGCAAAACTCCACGATTTCCTGCGCCTGGGCCTTGCTGAGTCCGTGATGATCGACGATGCGGCGCTGCTCGTCCAAGATGACGCCGCCGCTGTAGGTGATGACCGAGCAGCTGATGCCGCTCTGCTCGAGCACCGGATACGTGCCCGTGATGCCGCGCGCCGTCACAACCACAAAGGGCGTGCCCGATGCCTCGAGCCGCTCGATCGCGCGCTTGGTGCGCGGCGTGATCTGGTGCTCCGAATTGAGGAGCGTGCCGTCAATATCGCTGAATACCACGGTCTTCATCGCGATCTCCGCCTCTCTCAGGGCGCAGCCCTGTTCGTTGCGCCGTCTTATGTCTGCGCAGGTTGCGAGAGCGGCCGGCGCGCGTCTCGGCACTTAGGCGTGCACCCGCTTTGCTCGCTCTCGCAACCTGCGCAGGCCCGCGCCGCGTTGGACGCGGGCCTCGCAGCATTTACTGCTGGTTGCGCTTGCGGCGGCGCAGGACGTACGCGCCTCCGAGCGCACCGGCACCTACCACTGCCGTAGCGCCCGCCGCAAGGGCGATCGTATCGCCCGTCGAGGGCAGGCCACCTGCCGTGGCCGATCCGGACGTCTGGCCGGAACCAGATGCAGATCCGCCCTGAGAAGAGCCGCTGCCGCCCGTCTGCTGGCTGCCGCCCTGGCCGGAGCCCTGGTTGCCGCCCGCCGGCTTATCGCTGCCGGGCTTCTGGTCATCCCCGCTGCCGGGCTTCTGGTCGTCGCCGCTGCCGGGCTTCTGGTCATCCCCGCTGCCGGGCTTCTGGTCGTCGCCGCTGCCGGGTTTCTGGTCGTCGCCGCTGCCGGGTTTCTGGTCGTCGCCGGGCTTCTCGTCTCCGCCAGGCTTCTCGTCTCCGCCGGGCTCCTCGCTCGACCCGACCTTCTCCAGCGCATCGAACGCGTCGCGCAGCGCCTGCGCGGCCTCGGCCATATCGGTCTTCGTAGCGTTCTTGTCTTCCAGCACCGTCTGGGCGTTCTTCAGCGCCTCCTGGAGCGCCGCCCACGAGTCCTCGGTGTAGTCGGACGAATCAAGGCCGTCGACCTTGTCGGTCACCTCGTCGATCGCATCCTGCAGGTCCTTGACGGGGCCCTCGGTCGCCGATCCGCCCACGTAGAAGTTCTCGAAGGTGGTCTGATCGGAGTCCCACATGCCGATGGCCACGTAGCCCTCGGTGTCGGTGTAGTCGGGATCCCCTTCCTGGAGCGTGTAATCAAGGTACTGCTCGCCGTTGATCTCGACCTTGATGGTCTTGGTCTTGCCCTCCACCGAGATCTTCACGTGGTAGTTGCCCTCGGGGTCAACCGCAACCGCGTGGTCGTCCTGGTAGAGCGTCTTGTCGCCCTTGAAATCGAACAGGCGAATCTTGCCGTTGCCGTCGAGCTGGATAGCGTAGCAGCCCTGATAGGCGTCCTGCACTTGGCTGCCGAAGATGAGGTTCTCCAGACCGGTCTTATGGTGGACGTCAATCTCGTACGTCAGGCCGTCCACCGGGTACTTCTCGCTCGAGAACAGGAAGCTGTTGGCGCCCACGCCGTTCACGTGGAGCACCGATCCGTCGACGTAGAATGCACCCGTCGGTCGAGAAACGCCTGCGACGTTGGTCTGGAGCTCGCCCTCGTACACGCTCACCGTGATATCGCGGCTCACGCTCGGGTCGCTCTTGCTCGCCACGGTGATCGTGGCGGTACCGCGGGCGTTGCACGTCACGCGCAGCCCACCCTCGGTCTGCTCGGCAGATGCGACGGAAGGATCGCTCGATTTGATCGTCAGGTCCTGCGGAGCAGCGGCGGGAGACACCCACGCGCTGATGTCCGCCGTGGTACCCGCATAGCCCGTCACCGTGTCGCGAGAAAGACCAATGCTCTGGGCAGAGGAGCTCGGGGTGCCCGTCTGCTCGTCGCCCCAGATGGTCTTGAGCGGGTACACCGTCGCATCGAGTGTGGCGGTGCCGTTCTCGCTGAACGCCTGCAGACCGTCCGCCAGCGGCGACGGGAAGATCTGGTTGGCTCCGGCGGCAACGTAGTCGCCGGTGAACACCTCGATGCTCATGCGGTCCACGTACACATGCAGGGTCACGGACCCGTCCTCGTTGTGGTCGACGTTTGCCTGGGAGCGCGGCTGGGCGAACGCATCGTTCAGGATGGAGCCGGACTTGCTGCGGTCGAGCGTGATGGTGTCCGTGGCAAAGTCGTAGGAAACCCGCGTCTTCTGGCCTGCGCCCACGCGCACGTCAAAGCCCACGGTAGGCTGCTCGCCCTTCTCGGGCGTGAACGTAGCCTCGATCTCGTAGGAGGTCCCGTTGAAGTCGATCGGAGTCACCGCATCGTCTTTGCCGAGCTTCAGCCCGTCAACGGTCACCTTGCCGCTCTCGTCGCGTAGGCCATCGAGGCTGTCGACCGGATCCTGCGTGAGCCGGTACGCGCCGTCCGAGTCCTGGGTGAGGCCCAGCTTGACGGGAAGGTTGTAGGTACCGTTGAAGCGCCAGTTGCCGGTGTTCTGAACGAGCTTGTTGTAGTCCCAGGTGTTCATCCAGTTCATGGCGACAAGCTCCGGGCAGTTGACGCTGCCCGACGTGCCGAAGTCGCTGCCCGCGTTGAAGTAGGTCATCGCGGCGTAGGCGTCGCGTCCGAAGTTCATCGTGTAGTCGGGCGTGCCCTTGTCCTGCACGAAGGCGTACTGGCCGCCCTCGACGTTGGTGTGGCCCACGTTCTCGAACTCGCCGACCTTGTAGCTCGTACCGCCGCGGGAGAGGATCCACTTGACGGTGCCGTCCTCGGCCTTAACAGGGTAGAGGTCGGGGCACTCGGTGTACACGTGGTTCTCGGTCCCCGGCTCGTTGAGATAGCTCTCGCCCTTCCAGTGAACGAGGTCGTCGGAGGAGTAGAAGCGCACGGGGCCGCCGGCCACGATAAGGAACCACTTGCCGTCGAAGCGGAAGACCTTGGGGTCGCGGAAGGCGCCATCGGCGGGTGTGATGATGTCGTCGGTGCTGTAGTCGAGAAGGACGTCGTCGTACTTCTGGTACGCGCCCATGGTCTCCTTTGACGGGTCGTACTTCGCATAGGCGAGCGTCAGGCGCTGCTTGCCGTCCTGTCCCTCGCGGCCGTTGGCCGTGACGATGAAGACCATGCCCTCCTCGCCCTCGTCAAAGATCTCGGGCGCCGTAGTGTGGTCGGCGTACACGCCGCAACCGGAGAACTGCGCGCCGTACTCGTCCGGGTAGAGGGCGATCGGCTGCTCCTCCCAATGCACCAGATCCTTGCTGGTGGCGTACCCCCAGTGCATGGGGCCCCAGTCGGTGTCGGTATAGGCCTGGTAGTAGAAGTGGTACACGCCGTCGGAGGTCTTCACGAGGCCGCACGGGTCGTTGCCCCAGCCGTTCTTGACGCTGTAGTGGTACTGGTCGCGCTGATCCTCGTAGTAATACGTGTCGTCCGGCCCCTCGCAGAAAACGCGCAGCTGGTAAACCGCAACAGCCCCCGTATCGGGATCCTTGACCGTGAGGGAATACTGATTGAGGCCCTCGTTGCGCGCGTCGGTCCCGCGGTTGGTTACGGGAACGGACACAGTGCCGCCCTTGGGCTCGTAAACGTTCCCCTCCGCGTCGGCCACGCTCACGCACGCGTCCGCGTTGGTCGTCTCGTAGACAATTTTCACGCTATCGGCCGAGTTGCGCACGTACCCCACGTACACGTAAGCCGTGTCCTGGAACGCGAAGGGCATGTCGACCGTATCGCCCGTGATGTTGAGGCTCGTGAGCTGCGGGGTGTTGCTCTCGGTGAGCGGCGTAGCCGTCACGTTCTGGTACGTCACGTCAGCGTTGAACGAGAGCAGGCCGCAGTAGCCCTCGCGCAGGGCGGTGTTCTGACCGTAGTGCGCGTAGACCTCTTCGTTGTTGTCGGCCGTGCCGAGCGTGTAGTCCGCCGTGCTCGCCGTCTTGGTGACGGTGTTGCCCTCGGCGTCCTCGTAGGACACCGAGAAGACCATGTGCTTGCCGATGGTCGTGACGCTCAAATGGAAGGTGTCAGAGACGCTCGCGCCCAGCTGGATGGGCGTCAGCATGTTGTAGGAAATGCGTCCCTCGTTGGCCGTCTGCTCAAACTTGAAGAGTCGGCACTCGCCTGTCTTGGGGTTCACGTTCGCCACGTAGGACTGCATGGCGCCGAGGTCGCCATCGTCGCTGTGAAGCACGAGCGACGCGGCGCCATCCACGTCGGCGCTCTCGAAGGACACGTCCGCCGAGTAGACCATGTCACCGAGGGACGCACCCTCGTCCTGCCAGCGAACCATGTAGTCGCCGCCCGTCGATGCCACGCGAAGCCCGCCGGCGGTCTCGGTCGTCTCGCCGGTGCCAAACTCCTTATAATCACCCGTCAGGTTGCTCTCGAAGGCACCGTCCTCTGCGGCTTCGGCATCGTCGTCCGCCTTTGCGTCTTTCTCGGAAGCCTCTTCCGTGCTCTCCTCGCCGTCAGCGGCGGGCGCCGCCTCCTGCGAAAGAGCCTCCGCCTCCTGCGAAAGGCCGTCCACCTCGGCAGTCACGTCATCCGTTTCGCTGGGTTCCTGGGCTACGTCAGTCACGGCTGTCTCCACAACCTCGGGCTCCGCCAGCACGGGAGCCGGGAGCGAGAGACCGGCCACGATGGCGAGCGTCGCCGCTGTGCCCCATGCTATTCTTCGTCCGTTCATCTTACCTCCGTTCTGTTTCTGTCCGTTCGTTCTTCTCGTGCTTTGCTCCAGCAGGTGCTCCCGAAGCAAAGCGGTCCCTAGGCAAGGTCTCCTTGCCCCTGTCATTCAGTGCAGCTGAAAATAAGTTGCCGCGCGTCAGAAGCGCGCCGTCATCCTGTGCCAAGGTAAGTGCCCGGCGCCCGGCATGCTAACGAGCCTTGACGTTCTTCTCGGCCCGCGCGCGCTCCACGTCCGCCTTGCTGCGCGGCTTTAGGAGCTCGTCAACGTCGATGCCGGCCACGGTGAGCATGGCCTCGACGTTCTTCTTGCCGCGGCTCGTTCCCACCGTGAGAACCACCGAGGCAAAGCCTCCGATCACCAGGCACGCCACGCCGCCTACCATGGCGGCCGTATTGGACGTGTTGGCTCCCCAGAGGCCGAGGATGAAGCCGATGGCCACGAACGAGTAGGCCAAGCGCTTCCAGACGCCCAGGCGTGCGAGCGCCGCCGACTGCATGCTCGCCTCGCGGATGATGTCCTGGCGCGACCAGCCTGATGTGTCGAGGGGCTTGAGCATGACAGACTCCTTTGCGACGCCGGCGACTTTGCCGCCGTGCCTGGATGTTTTACTATTTGGGTCGGGCGCCCCGCGGCTCGGAGATTCCTCGAGGCGCCCCTGATACAAGAACGGGGCCGCAAGTCTAGCGCCTGCGGCCCCGTGCGGACCGAGCGCCAAGCGCTCCGTTCGCCGAAGTGGTTACGCGGTCGGGGCCGCGATCGTGGCGGCGCCGAAGAAGCCGACTGCCGCGCCGATGAAGGCGATCACGAGCAGGATGAGCATCGTGATGATCGGGCTAACCTTCTTCTTGGCCATGAGCCACCAGCAGAAGACCGTGAAGATGAGCGGGAGCAGCTTGGGATAGATGCCGTCGAGCGTGCCCTGGAGCGTGCCGCCGCCGGGGAGCTCGAGCACCGTGGAGATGGAGACCCAGGTTGCGGCAACGGCGCCGATGACCATGGTGCCGACCATGACGATGGAGTCGCGCAGCGCGGTGGCGTTGGGGCCGACGAGGGCCTCAACCGCAGCGCCGCCGAGGTCGTAGCCGCGGTAGTACGCCAGGCGCATGCCGAAGTACGCGAGCAGGTTCCACACCACGATGTAGAAGATCGGGCCGAGAACCGAGCCGCCCTGGGCAAGGCCCATGGCGATGCCGAGCAGGATCGGGATGAGCGTGCCGACGATGAGCGAGTCGCCGATGCCGGCGAGCGGGCCCATGAGGCCGGCGCGAATGCCGTTGATGGTCTCGTCGTCAATGGCCTCGCCGTTGGCGCGGGCCTCTTCGAGGCCGACCGTGACACCGACGATCATGGAGCCGATCTGAGGCTCGGTGTTGAAGAACGCGGAATAGGTCTGAAGTGCCTTGACCTGATCTTCCTTCTTCTCGTAAAGATCCTCGACGATCGGGAGCATCGAGACCAGGTAGCCGAAGGTCTGCATGTGCTCCTGCGAGAAGCAGGTCAGGTTGCCGTAGTACCAGTTGCGGAAGGACTTGGCGAGTGCCTTCTTGGATACTTTCTTGTTGTACTCAGCCATGATTAGATGTCCTCCTCGTCATCGTCGTCTCCGGCGGTAATGGCGCCAGCGGTGCCCACGCGATCGAGCTTGCTCTTCATCGTGGAGATCTGGAAGCTGATCAGCGCGAAGAAGCAGGCGATGGCGGAGCAGGCGATGAGGTTGCACCCCATGACCGCAGCGAGCGTGAAGCCGAAGAAGAACGTCAGGAAATCAGTGGGCTTGGCGATAACCTGCTTGAGCAGGATCGCGATACCGACGCAGGGAAGAAGCGAGCCGACCGCGAACAGCGTCTTCATGGGCAGACCGTCCATGGGCAGGCTGTTCATGATCACGTCGACCATGTCCTGACCGAAGTACACGATGACAAACGTCGGGATGAACGAGCAGACGATGTGGGAGATCCAGGGGAGAACCATGTCGACCGCGTAGAGCTTGTGAGTCTGGCCGTTCTCGAGGGCCTTCCAGCCGATGCCCTGCCACACGAGGTTGATCGTAGCGGTGCCGTAGAAGAGGATGGCGCCCAGGGTACCGCAGGTAGCGCCGAGGGTCGTGGCGAGCGCAGAAGCGTCGGAGCTCGCCGGGTCAAGACCCTGCGCGTTGATGGCCATCATCGCAAGCGGGATGCCGATGTAGCACGCCGCGCGAACGTCGGCCGAAACAGTGCCGCCCGGGGTTACGAGGGCGATGTAGACCACCTGAATGGCCATGCCCACGAGGATGCCCATGGTAACGTCGCCGAGAATGAGGCCGACGACAAGGCCTGCGACGAGAGGACGTCCGAGCGTGTAGTTGCCGATGGACGTGCCTCCCAAGCCCGGCATCGACGCCAAGCAGGCGAAGAGCCCCAAGAGCGCTGCTTGGAATACGTTGACTGTCATACCTACCACCTTTCCTGTGCCGCTGCCCTGCCCTTCAGGGCAGCGCGGGGTGTTTTGAATACCGGACGTTCACCGAATGTGCCTACCGTGCATGCTAACCCACTCGACTGGCGCCCGGTATGAAAACCGAAGCCTAGAAGCCAAACTGGCCGCGGAACTTGCTCCACTCGCCAATGCCCTTATCGGGGATCAGGCGGAAGTCAACGGTATAGCCGGCCTTGGTGATGTCCTCGAAGGCCTGCGCCTCCTCCTGGGTGATGGACTGGTTGTTGCCGAGCTTCACCGCACCGGGACGGTCGTTGCAGGGACCCACGATGACGGTCTTGACGTCGTCGGGCACGAAGCCAAAGTTCACGAGGATCTCGGCCATGTCGATCGGGTTTTTGGTGATGAGGAAGTAACGGGACTTGGAGTCGCGGACGGTCTGGGCCTTCTCCTTGAAGTGGTCCATGGTCCACACGAAGGTCTTCTTGTCGGGCGCCGCGCTCTTGTAAGCGCTCTTGAGCACCGGGTTGGACGCCGCGGCGTCGTTGACGGCAATGATGCCGTCGCACGGGTACTCGACCGCCCAACGGGTAACGGTCTGGCCGTGGATCATACGGTCGTCGATACGAACAAAGCTGATCATCCTGTTCTCCTTTCAGTTGGATGATGTGCCGTTGCTCCGCCCTGGTGCGGGCGGGGATCTGCAGGGGGGGGCGAGGCGCAGATGGTCTGGGGAGGACCGGGTTGTGGTGGTGTGCTGTGCCCCGCCCCGGGGCTGCCGAGAAGACGGATTCCCAAGCTGTCCGCCCTCTCGCCGGGCGCCGCTTTGCAATGTCAAAGCGGCTGGGAGGTCGCTCGCCAGGGAGGGGAGGGGAGACCCTAGCTCGCAGAAGGTCTGCCCACGGGAGCGAAGGAGCTCGCCGGGGTCGAGGGTGGTTAGATGTCGTCGTCCTCGTCGTCAGAGCCGAGGTCGATGGCGAGCTCGGCAACGCCGTTGCGCGCCTCCTCGATCATGCTGGCCTTGAGCGTCGCAAGGTCGCTGTTCTCGAGTGCCATAAGAGCCGTCATGGCCATGGGGAGGTTCATGCCGCCCACGGCAACCGTGTGCGCGAGCAGGCCCTTCTCGGTCAGCACGTTGAGCGCGTTGGTAAGCGGGGACCCGCCGATGATGTCGCCGAGAAGCACGATCTCGTCGTCGGCGCTCACGGGCTCGACCACCTGCTTGAGGTTCTCGACGTACTGATCGGCGCTCATGCCGTCTTCGAGGCTGCAGCTCAGAACGTCTGCGCGCTCCCCCATGAGCATCTTGAGGACGCTGTGAAGGCCGGGAGCAAACGTTCCGTGGCTGACCATGAGCAAATACCGCATAACCGGCTCCTTTCATGCCGTTTTGCGAGGCGATGTTTTGCGCTCCTGCGTGTTCCAGCAGGTCAACCTCGCTTTCGTTGATCTCATTGTCGTCAGCAACAATTTACTTTTCAATCAAATAGTTACGAACGGCAATTATCAGTCGGTAAACGGTAGCAACTATTTAGTTTTGGCAATAGTTGACAATCAATAATGGACGTTATTCTACATGTTGCAATATATTGGGGATCTATATGCCACGTCCCATTGCTCCCGAGAGCATCCCGCCACTCCGGTCGGCAAAAACATCGCACGGCCGACCGAGACCATCCCAGCCTCGCAAACAATTTCATGCCCCCGGGTGCGTGTGGCCGCCTCGCTCGGCGAGAAGGACGCCGACCGCCACGTGGCAGCTCCCTACAGTCCGGCCATGCGGCGGAGCTCGAGCTTTACAAGGATGCGCGTGGTGGGGCCGCACTTAAAGCGGTCGTCGGCGCGCACGCCCGCGACCCAGACGATTGAGCCGCCCGGCGCCGTGCGCACCACGGGAACCCCCGCGCGCTCCGCAACCGGGATCTTCTCTTCGCCGAGAAGGTCGGAGAGCTTCTTGCTGCGGCCCTTCATGCCTATGGGGCAGAGCACGTCGCCGGGCTCGGGGCCGTCGACCCACAAGCGCGCCGCAAGCGCCTCGGCGGGAAGCTCCCCCGGCGCGGCCGACGTGGCGAGCCGCTCCAAGTCGCGCTCGGCAAAGCCCAGCGCCGCGGCATCGGCAAAGGCGCGGTCCTTGCCCCACTCGGCAAGCTCCGACCGCACGTAGGCAACCGGGTCCACCCCCGGCTGCAGCCGCACGAGCGATGCCTCGAGCACGCCGCCGCCCGCAACCGCCACGCTTCCCGGCAGCGCAAGCCATGTTGCCACGGCGCCCTCGCGCGCGCTCGCCGCCCTGAGCGTCAACGTTCCGAACTCCATGCGCACGTCGATACCGCCCGGAAGCGTCACCGAGCCCTCCCCCGCCGCCACGCAGGCGAGAACCGCCTCGACGTGCCGCGCGTCCAGGCGCACCGAGCCGGCCACCTGCCGCACCGCCTGGCGCACAACGCGCCGGGCAACGGCGACCTCGCTCGCCGCGAGCCTCCCCGCGTCGAGCACGAGCAGCCCCTCGCCGCTGCGCCGTGCGAGCGTGCGCAGGGCGCCGGCGGCGAGCTTCTCCATAAAGGCGTTCTCGTCGCCCAAGATGTCGCAGGACGCGCTGATGGCGCGCTCCACATGGGCGTTGCGCTCGGCGGCCAAGGGAACAATGCGGTTGCGCACGAAGTTTCGCAGGTAGGACGTGTCTTGGTTGCTCTCGTCCTCGCGCCACGGGATGCCGCGCACCAGAAGGTAGCGCACGAGCTCGGCGTGCGTGGCGTCCAGAAGCGGCCGCACGATGATGTTGCGGCGGCGCGGGATGCTCGAGAGCCCCGCCGGGCCGGCGCCGCGGATCGCGTTCATGAGGAAGGTCTCGGCACGGTCCGAGGCCGTGTGGGCCGTCACAATGCGCGCATCGCGGCGGTTGCAGCCATACTCGGCGCATAGGTCGCGCACGTAGCGGCGGGCGGCGGCGTAACGAGCCTCGCGCGCAGCGGCCTCGAGGTTGCGCTCGACGCCGTCCTTCTCAACAACCGACGGGTCGAAGTGCTCAACGCGCACCGGCAGGCCAAACCGCGCCGCAAGCTCGCGCACAAAGCGCTCGTCGCCGTCGGAGGCCTCGCCGCGCAGATGATGGTTCATGTGCAGCACGTGCAGCCGCTCGCGGGCCACCCGCGCCGTGCCGCGCCCGTCGTCGAGGTCGAGCATGCCCGTGCACGCGTGCACGAGAAGCGCCGTGGAATCCGCGCCGCCCGACACCATAAGCACGACCGGCGCCGAGGGAGATACGCCGGCAGCGCCTGCGGCGGCCCGGGCTGAGCGACCGTGCTGCGCTCCGGTCGTTCTGGCAAAGTATCGCGCAACCGTCGGCATGCCGGCTCCCATCCTCGCAGACCGCAGGGCCGGCGCGCCGCGCCGGCCGGGGTCCTCGTGTCTCCCACTACATATATAGATAGAATGGTACCCGGCCTTGCCGACCCAGCAAATCAGAAGGAGCCCTTTGATGGCGGACGGATCACTCAAACTGCATATCCTCGGCAGCGGTTCCAAGGGCAACTGCGTGCTTGTTGAGAGCCCCGAGGGCATCGTTATGATCGACGACGGCTTTTCGCGCCGCGAGGCGCTCCGCCGCATGGCCGAGCTCGACCTCGATCCCGACCGTATCTGCGCCCTCCTTCTCACGCACGAGCACTCCGACCACGTGAGCGGCGTGAGCGTGTGGGCGCGGCGCTTTGAGGGCCCGCTCTTTGCAAGCGCAGCAACGCCTGACGCCCGCAAGTACCTCGCCGAGCTGCCGTTTGAGCAGTTTGCCCCCGGAGACGAGCTCGAGGTGGCGGGCATGAGCATTCTGAGCTTCTCGACCTCGCACGACGTGGTCAACCCGGTGGGCTACCGCTTTGCCTACCGCGGCGACCGCGTGGGGCTCGCCACCGATACCGGCGTGCTCACGCCCGAGGCGCGCAACGCGCTCACCGATTGCCGTATCTTGGCGCTTGAGTCCAATCACGACGTGCCCATGCTCAAGTGCGGCGACTACCCGCGCTACCTCAAGGAGCGCATCCTATCGGAGCGCGGCCACCTCTCCAACGACCAAGCCGCCGAGGCTGCGCGCCTGCTCGTGACCGACCGCACCGAGCAGCTCGTGGCCATGCACCTCTCGCAGGACAACAACCGCCCGAGCCTTGCCGTCCGCGCGCTCGCCGCCGCACTCGATGCCCCGCTCGACAACGAGCTCGGATCGAGCGCCACCCGAGAAGTGCCCGCGCAACTCGGCGCCGCCAACGCCGGCGCGCCGATCGCGCGCACGCTACACATCCGCCCTGCCGGTCAGAACCGGCCGATCACCGTGGCGTAACCGGCGCAAAAACAAAAAGGGTGCCGGCCCTCTCGAGCCGGCACCCTTACATGGCCGTTCTTTGCTGATAAGCCCTCGCGCGCCCTGGGAGGAAGCGCCGCGCTTGCCCGCGCAGGGAAGGCTAGTCGATGGAAATCTTGGTGACGTTCTTCTTCTCGACGAACTTGGGCACGTTGATGGTCAGCACGCCGTCAGCGAGCTTTGCCGTGAGGCCCTCGGTGGCCGCGTCCTTGAGGTACACGCCGCGCGTGGCGCTGTAGCTCGTGAACTCCTTGGCCAGGTAGTTCTTGTCCTTGTCCTCCTCCTTGTCCTCAACGTTGACCGAGATGGACAGACGGCCCTCGTTGAGCTCGACGTCGATCTCGTCGCGCGAGACGCCGGCCAGATAGGCCTTGACGACGTAGGAGTCGCCCGCGTCCTCGACGTCCATGGGGAAGGCGGCGTCGGTAACGGCGCTGTTAGCCATGTTGGCCAGATCGTCAAACGCGTCGAGCCAGCTGGTCATAGGACGAATACCAAAATGATAAGGAACCATGCTTGCCATAGTGCTCACTCCTTTTGCGACCCCAGCCGCGGGCCGTTTGCCCGCGCTGCTGGGACTTGGTTGCTGTTCGATCTTGTTTATGCCCCGGCCGCGGCATCCTATACCGTAGTAATCAGTTTTTCTCAGCGTCACAGCATCATCATATTTAAGTGTGCCTGACTTAGATTTAACGACGATCAAGCGCTCGGCAGCATACGCTATACCAGCATGCGTTTTCAGCGAGCCTACAGGCATGTGGCGTCTGGCAGCGCGTGTAAATTCGGAATGTTCCCGATTTCGCCCGAGAACCACCTTTCGTACAATGGGTATCAGCTCAATTGATTGTTGACCTCGCGCCTACCAAACAGAAAGCCGTGGCATATGGACAGAAGAGAGCGCATGCATATCCCAGACCCTGCCGCCGCGGCTCAGGCAAGCAGGGCGCAGCGCGTGCCGCGGATCCGCGCGCAGGCAACCGGCGCGATGCCGCGCACCGCGGCGCAGCGCACCGGCAGCATTGCGCGCGACAACATCCCGGGCACAGGGCGCATAGCGCGGCGCGAGGCCAGCGTGCCGGAAGCCGTGGCATCGGCAACGGCCCCTCACTCGGGCGCGCCGCAACCCATTGTCGCGCGCTACCTCGAGTCGCAGCAGCCCGGCACGACCATGGCGTTCCCGGAAGGCGAGCCCATCTCGGCCCGGTCGGAGTATCACCGCCGCATACCCCACATCACACAAGAGCCCATCAGCGACGAAGGCGACTACGTAACGCTCGACCGTTACGAGACGCTCGAGCAGCGCAGCTCGCGCGTGTCCGACATCCGTGCCGCCGACCGCACCGGCGCCTTCCGCGCCGACGACCGCCACGCGCGGCGCTCGGAGCCCGCGGGCTCCGATACATGGCAAAACGCCGCCGTAGCACCTGAGCCCATCTCGGTGCGCCCCGCGGCGGGGCGCAAGCACATGGGCACTGCCACCAGCGATGTAGAGTACCTTCCGCAAACCGCGCCGCACGGCGGCGACCTCCACTACGGGCGCTACCTCCAGACGCCCAAGGCGGGCAAGACCATCTTCACCGCCAACCGCCGCGTCAAGCGCCGGCGGCACGCGGTGCTCGCCCTTGTTGCAGCTGTTATCGTCATTGCCGGTATCATATGGTTCTTCCTGCTTCGCTAGGCACGCAGGCACAGAAAGGAACGGCCGTGGCCGACACATGCGCCTTCGCCGACGGAGGCTCCTATATCTACGCAGACAACGCGGCCACCACGCCGCTCGCGGCCGAGGCGCTCGACGCCATGCTCCCCTACCTGGGCGAGAAATTCGGCAATCCGAGCGGCATCCACCGCGTCGCTCGCGAGGCGGCGCGCGCCCTTGCCGCTGCCCGCGAGAAGGTCGCCCGTCTGCTGGGCGCCGAGGCGCGGGAGCTCTACTTCACGAGCGGCGGATCCGAGTCGGACAACTGGGTACTGCGCGGGGCTGCGCGGCGCTTTGCCGACCTCTACGGCAATGCCGCGCCCGTGCGTATCGTAACGAGCAGCATTGAGCACCATGCCGTACTGCGCTCATGCGAGCAGCTCGAGGCGGAGGGCGTGGAGGTTACCTACCTGCCGGTCGATGCCCAAGGGCACGTGAGCCCCCGCGACCTCGAGGCCGCCCTCGCCGCCCAAGAAGAAGCCAACCGCGCCGCCGGCGTCGACGCGCCCGGCTGCGCCCTCGTGTCGGTCATGCTCGCCAACAACGAGATCGGCACCATCGAGGATGTGCCCGCTCTCGCCGCCGCGGCCCATGCCCACGGCGCGCCCTTCCATACCGACGCCGTGCAGGCGGTCGGCCACATTCCTGTCAACGTGAGCGATCTCGGGGTCGACGCGCTCTCGCTCTCGGCGCACAAGTTCCACGGCCCCCGGGGCTGCGGCGCGCTGTACCTGCGCGAGGGCTTCTCGGTCCCCGCGCTCATAGCCGGCGGCGCGCAGGAGCGCGGCGAGCGCGCAGGCACCGAGAACCTCGCCGGCATCGTCGGCACGGCAGCCGCCCTCGAGCTCATGTGCGACCGCCTCGACAAGAAGCGCAACCGCACGGCACGCCTGCGCGACCAGGTGATCCAGGCCGTAGCGTCGGCTGTTCCCGGCGTGCACCTGACGGGCGACCCGGTGCGCCGTCTCCCGAGCATAGCCTCGTTTACCTGCGAGAACGTTGACGGCGAGCTTCTCGTGGTCATTCTCGACCAACTCGGCGTGGCGGCGGCCACCGGATCGGCCTGCTCGACCGGATCGACCGACCCTTCGCACGTGCTCACCGCCTGCGGCATCCCGGGCTCCGAGGCCAAAGGGGCGCTTCGCCTCTCAATTGCCGATGACCTGACGGAGAATGACGCGGCGCTTCTCGGCAGCCGCACGGCAGAGGCCATACGGCGCGCGCGCAGCCTCAGCGCGCTGCGTTAAGGAGACTCATTCAACCGCGCGCTGATCGCTCGTGTAATACGGATTGTTTTGCGCAAAGCCCCTGAGCTGGAGCTTTGTTTGCGCTACCCTACTCAGGCTGGCCCCGTTGCTGCCGCACGCCGTCAACAGCATGCGGCAGCAACGGGGCAACGACCCGCACGGAAGGAAGGAACAACATGGGTCTTCTCAAGGAGTTCAAAGAGTTCATTGGCCGCGGCAACGTTATGGACCTCGCCGTCGGCGTTATCATCGGCGGCGCCTTCACGGCGATCGTCAACTCGCTCGTCAACGACATCATCACCCCGGTCATCTCGATCCTCACCGGCGGCACCAAACAGGTTTCCGGCATGTCCGTCGTTCTCAACGGGGTTGAGATCAAGTTCGGCAGCTTCCTCGGCGCCATCATCAGCTTCCTGATCACCGCCGCAGTGCTCTTTGCCATCATCAAGGCCTTCAACAACGCTCAGAAGCTCGCCAAGCTCGTTCCGGGCGTTGGCGGCAAAGAGGAGGAGGCCGCGCCCGAACCGCGCGTCTGCCCCTACTGCAAGCAGGAGATCGCCGACGACGCGACCCGCTGCCCGCACTGCACCTCCGTGCTCCCCGGCTTCGACGGCGACTTCTAAGCCGCTGCCTGCAACATATGCGCCCGCCCCTGCGCAAGGAGCGATGCGCCTTCACGCGGCCCTGTGCTTCTCGACAAGCGCAGGGCCGTTTTTTTGCGGCGCACGCGCCCGCGTCTCATCCGCGCCGAGGGGCGTTGCCGCGCGTAAAGACTTCGCGCAAAAGCGGCGCGCACCCGTTAGCGACTCCGCCGCGCAGGTAGAATCGCGTTGGCAAGCAACCGAGGAGACCGCAATGACACAACGCAGCACCGCACACGACCCGGCAGCGAACCGAGCCGCACGCAGTGACCAAGAGACCGGCGCCCCTGCGCCCAGCAGGCGCCCGGCCGCAGTCGCCGGCACACCGGCAGGCACGCTCGACACGCTTGAGATCGGCAAGGACGCGTTTATCGCATCGGTCGAGTGCACGGAGCCGTCGCTCAGACAGCACATCCTCGACATGGGCCTCACGCCCGGCACCGAGGTCACCATGGTCAAGGTGGCCCCCATGGGCGACCCGCTCGAGATCCGCCTGCGCGGCTACGAGCTCACGCTGCGCCGCGACGATGCCGCGCACATCGCGCTGAGCCAGGTGCACGACGCCCACAACAAGCTGCGCGCAAACGCGCCGGCGAGCAGCGCGCCTCACCCGGCACTCGGCGAGGGCGTGGCGCCGCGCGGCGGCGAGCGCCCGCTGCCCGAGGGAGCGCCTCTGAGCTTTGCGCTCGCCGGCAACCAGAACTGCGGCAAGACCACGCTCTTCAACCAGCTCACCGGCTCCAACCAGCACGTGGGCAACTTTCCGGGCGTTACGGTTGACCGCAAGGACGGCCAGATCAAGGGCCACCCCGAGGCTACCATCACCGACCTGCCCGGCATCTACTCGCTCAGCCCCTACACGAGCGAAGAGGTCGTGAGCCGCCAGTTTATCCTCGACACCAACCCCGACGCCATCATCGACATCGTCGATGCCACCAACATCGAGCGCAACCTCTACCTGACGCTGCAGCTCATGGAGCTCGACCGGCCCATGGTGCTCGCGCTCAACATGATGGACGAGCTCACCGCCAACGGCGGCACGGTCGACGTCAACGCGCTCGAAGCCGCCCTCGGCATCCCCGTGGTGCCCATCTCGGCCGCCAAAAACGAGGGCATCGGCGAGCTCACCGAGCACGCCCTGCACGTGGCGCGTTACCGCGAGCGCCCCGGCCGCCTCGACTTCTGCGCCGCCGACGGCCCCGACCACGGCGCGCTGCACCGCTGCATCCACGGCCTCATCCACCTCATCGCCGACCACGCCGAGGCGGCCAACATTCCCGTGCGCTTTGCCGCAACCAAGCTCATCGAGGGCGACAAGCTCGTCATCAAGGCGCTGGCGCTCGACAAGAACGAGCTCGACGGCGCTGAGCACATCATCCGCCAGATGGAGCGCGAAGCGGGCACCGACCGCATGGCGGCGCTCGCCGACATGCGCTTCTCGTTTATCGAGGGCATCTGCGCGGCCAGCGTGGTCAAGCCGCACGAGAGCCGCGAGCACGCGCGCTCCGTGGCGGCCGACAAGATCCTCACCGGCAAGTACACGGCCATCCCCGTCTTCATCGGCATCATGGCGCTCGTGTTCTGGCTGACGTTCGACCTTATCGGGCAACGGCTCTCGGACCTGCTCGAGCTCGCCATCAACGCCTTCACCGGCGTGGTGGACCAGGCGCTCGCCGACTTTGGCGTGAACCCCGTGGTGCACTCGCTCGTCATCGACGGCGTCTTTGCCGGCGTGGGCAGCGTACTCAGCTTCCTGCCGATCATCGTGGTGCTTTTCATCCTGCTGTCGGTGCTCGAGGACTCGGGCTACATGGCCCGCGTTGCCTTTGTTATGGACAAGATCCTGCGCAAGCTCGGCCTTTCCGGCCGCAGCTTCGTGCCGATGCTCATCGGCTTTGGCTGCAGCGTGCCGGCAGTCATGGCAACGCGTACCCTCCCCTCCGAGCACGACCGCAAGATGACCGTCATGCTCACGCCCTTCATGAGCTGCTCGGCCAAGCTGCCGGTTTACGCGCTCTTCTCGGCGGCGTTCTTCCCCGACCACGCGGCGCTCGTGATGATCAGCCTGTACCTCATGGGCATGGCCGTGGGCGTGCTTGTGGCGCTCGTGCTCAAGCACACGGCCTTCCGCGGCGACCCCGTGCCGTTTGTCATGGAGCTGCCCAACTACCGCCTGCCCTCGGCCAAGACCACCGCGCGCCTCGCATGGGACAAGGCCAAGGGCTTCGCCACCAAGGCGTTCACGATCATCTTCGTCGCGAGCGTCATCATCTGGTTCCTCCAGACCTTCGACATCCGCTTCAACGTGGTGACCGACCAGACGCAGAGCATGCTCGCCGCGCTCGGCACGCTGCTGGCACCGCTCTTTGCGCCGCTCGGCTTCGGCAACTGGATCTCGGCCTCGGCGCTCGCGGCGGGCTTCGGCGCAAAAGAGAACGTCGTAGCCACCATCACCGTGCTCATGGGCGGCTCCACCGAGGCGCTCGCCACGCTGTTCACCCCGCTCACGGCGTTTGTGTTCCTCACCTTCACGCTGCTCTACACGCCGTGCGTGGCGGCGGTCTCCGCCGTTAAGAACGAGCTCGGCGGCCGCATGGCGCTCGGCGTGGTTCTCATGCAGTGCGGCGTGGCTTGGATCGTCGCCTTTGCCGTCAAGCTCATCGGCGGCGCGCTCGGGCTCGGCTAGGGCGTACTTCTCGCCCGCGAAGGACCGTACGGCCGCGCCCAAAACCAGCATGTCCCGAGAGGGGCCGTGAGCGTTTACGCCACGGCCCCTCTCGCAATTTCTTGAGAAAGACTTGAGGCCTTTGCCGTTTTTGTAAACCGCTGGTAAAGCATAGTACGCCCTTCTATCATGGCATCCTGGATCGCTCGCCGCAGCCCCGCAAAGCAACCCCCTTGGGAGCTCTTGCCCGGCACGGCGAGAACAGCGCCAAGAACCGCGCCCCGCTGGCGGGACGCGCGCAGCTTTGCAACAGGAGAACCGCCATGATCGCATCAGTCATTTTTGCCATCGCGCTCGTCGCGACGCTCGCAAGCGCCGTGCTCGCCGTAGCCGATGTTCGCCGCGCGCGGACCGCGGCCGCAGACGCCGACTCGGCAGCTGACAGCAAAAGCGCTCCCACAGGCGCAACGCGCCGGCTTCGCCCGAGCGGCGTTGTCTGGGGCTGCGTGTTCGTGCTGTTCGAGCTCTTCCTCACCGTGTGGAGCGCGATCGGCCTCGTTGACCAAGATCCCATCTCCGCCGTTGTGGCCGCCGTTGCCCTCACGGTGGGCGGTGCCGTGAGCTTCAACCGTCACCGTTTGGTGTCGCAGCTTCCCGCCAAGCTGCTCGCCCATCCGCTGGCAAGCGCCGTGGTCGCGCTCGGCCTCGGCGCGGTCTTTGCCGTGCTCGCGCTCGAGGTTCCCTCGAACCACGACATCACCTACATGTACCCGCTCTGCCTCTTGCTCGAGATCGGCCTCGTGTACGCGCTGTTCGCCGGCTCGTTCTTCCTGTTCCAGCGCACCGGCTCCGCACCGGGCGTCCTTGCGATCGCGGCGTTTTTCGTCGGCATCGCGCAGTACTTCGTGATTCTCTTCAAGACCATGCCCATCTCGCCGAGCGACCTCTTCGCCATCAACACGGCGGCCGCCGTTGCGGGCTCGGGTTACACCTACACGCTCTCGGCGTTCTGCCTTTACGGCTTTGCGCTTCTCGCCTGCGCGCTCATCCTCGTGACCCCGCTCGGCGAGCTGCGCCGTGCCGCAGACGCTGCTGCCGCCGCTCCGCGCGGCGCCCATGCAGCCGCCACTGCACCGCGCCCGCATCGCGCTCGCCGCGTCGGCATCAACCTGCTGGCAGCGCTTCTGCTCTTCGGCGGCGTTGCCGCGCACGTGACGCTCGTCGACTACTACAACTTCCTCGGCATCCAGGTCTACACCTGGCGCCCGCTCGAGAGCTACTACCGTCAGGGCTTCCTGCCGTCGTTCATCTCGAGCGCGCAGCTCATGGTGCCGCCCAAGCCCGCTGACTACAGCGCCGAGGAGGCCGACGCCCTCGTCGACGAGTACGCCGCCGCCTACGACGCCGACAACGCCGACAACGCCGACCGCGCGGCCGCCGAGAAGCAGTTTGACGAGGTGCAGCCCGCGGTCATCACCATCATGAACGAGACCTTCTCGGACCTCTCGATCTACCAGAACATGCACGCCGACTACGAGGGCCCGCAGTTCTTCAAGGGCCTCGACGACGCCCTCTTCCGCGGCGACCTGTACGTCTCGGCCTACGGCGGCGGCACCTGCAACACCGAGTGGGAGTACCTCACGGGCAGCTCCATGAGCTTCTTGGGCTCGGGACTGTACCCGTACATGGTGTACAACCAGAACCCGGTGCCCTCGCTCGCCGAGCAGTTTAGTGAGCTGGGCTACACCACCACCGCCATGCACCCCAACCACGCGAGCAACTGGAACCGCACGAACGTCTACGAGCAGCTCGGCTTTGACCAGTTCCTCTCGATCGACGACTTTGAGGGCGCTGACACGCTCCGCGGCATGGTGACCGACGGCGCCACCTACGACAAGATCCTCGAGCTTCTCCAAGAGAACGACGACCCGCAGTTCATCTTCGACGTGACGATGCAGAACCACTCCGGCTACAACACCGGCCTGGTGCCTGCCGCCGAGCTCGAGCACTACAGCATCGACGGCGTGGAGGATCCCGAGGTCAACGAGTACCTCTCGCTTATCCAGCAGTCTGACGAGGACCTCGAGAAGTTCATTGCCGAGCTGCGCGAGCTCGACCGCCCGGTCATCGTGGTGTTCTTCGGCGACCACCAACCGAGCTTCCCGAGCACCTACAACGACATGTGGTTCACCGACGAGGACGAGGGCACGCACACCGAGCGCCTCTGGCACACCCAGTACTTTGTCTGGGCAAACTACGACGTTGCCGGCAACGCGCAAGAGAGCGAGCACATCGATACGAGCACCAACTACCTCGGCGCCCTGATGGCCGAGGCCGTGGGCGCGCCGCTCACCAACCTCGAGAAGGCGCACCTCTCCCTGCGCGAGGGGCTGCCGATCATCAACGTGATCGGCTACCAGGGCTCCGACGGCGCGTGGCACCTAACCGGCCAGGACGACGACAGCGAGGCGGCAAGCCTGCGCAACGACCTGTGGGCCATGCAGTACCGCATGCTCTTCGACACGGGCGAGCCGGTGTACGCAACCGAGCGCCAGACCGAGGCCAACGAGACCAACCCCAACCTCGCGCCGGGAACCACCGCGATTCTCTAGCACTTCTTGTTTTGGCGGAGAAAAACGTCCTCTTCGTATGCCCTGTTGTCGTAGCGCACCGAATTAGAATGCGGCCCTCGGTATTCCCGTACACCGGAAACGCCAAGGGCCGCCTCACCGCAACACCCGCCCGCCATGCGGACGGCAGCGCAACACCATACGTTAGCGCGCCATAACCTCGAGCACCTGCTGCTCGGCGAGCGCCTTGCCCACGCTCGTGAGGAAGGGCACGCCATTAACGTAGGGGCACGGCAGGCCCTCGGGCTCGACGGTTGTGGCAATGAGCAGGTCGGCGCCCTTCTCGCAGTTGGCCTTTGCCTCGGCGATGGCGCACTGCACGATCTTGTACTGACCGGCGTAACCGTTCTCGTCGAGCAAGTCGGAGACCTTCTTCGCAACAGCGGTTGACGTTGCGATACCCGAGCCGCAAGCCAAGACAATAGTCTTCATATGATGCCCCCTCACTGCACAGACCGCTTACGCGGTCCGCAAAACTACCCTATAAGACACGTCTTCTCAGCCTTAGTATACTTTCCCTGCCCGCAGCCGGCCACCGCGTGCGGCCCCTGAAAGAAAGTGGAAGGCATCGAGCGGAACGACGCGCCTATGCCGCGCGCAAAAAGGCCCTGCGCGGCACAGAACCGCGCAGGGCCTTCGCAAATAGGAACTTAGGCTGCGAGAAGAGCGGGCAGCCCGCAGCCGGTGCGCGCATCAAACACGCGAAAACCGCTACATGAGCTTACGGAAGAGCTCCTTGAGGTCGTCGACGCTCGCGTCCTTGGGGTTGCCCGGAGCGCAGGCGTCGGCATGGGCGGACTCGGCCAGGAAGTCGAGGTCCTTCTCCTTGAGCGCCTCGACCTTCTTCGGGATGCCCACGTCCTCGCCGAGCTTGGCCACGGCGTCGATAGCGGCGGCGCGGTACTCGTCCTGGCTCATCTCGTCAACGCCCTCGACGCCCATGGCGCGCGCGATCTCGCGGTACTTCTCGCCCGAGCAGTCGGCGTTGTAGGCCATGACCAGCGGCAGCGCCATAGCGCAGGCAACGCCGTGCGGCGTGTCGTACACAGCGCCGAGCGTGTGCGCCATGGAGTGCGCGATGCCCAGACCCACGTTGGAGAAGCCCATGCCGGCGATGTACTCGGCGAGCGCCATGCCCTCGCGGCCCTCGCCCGGCGTCTTGTCCTTGGCCTCCTGCACGGCCTTGCGCAGGTAGGTGGCAACGAGCTTGATGGCCTCGAGGTGGAACATGTCGGTCATGGTCCAGGCGGCCTTGGTGGTGTAGCCCTCGATGGCGTGGGTCAGGGCGTCCATGCCGGTGGCAGCGGTGAGACCGACGGGCATGGTGCCCATCATCTCGGGATCGACAAAGGCGACCACGGGCATGTCGTGCGGGTCAACGCACACGAACTTGCGCTTGCGCTCGACGTCGGTAATGACGTAGTTGATGGTGACCTCGGCAGCCGTACCGGCCGTGGTGGGAACGGCGAGGATCGGCGTGCAGGGGTTCTTGGTGGGAGCAACGCCCTCGAGCGAGCGCACGTCGGCGAACTCGGGGTTGGTGATGATGATGCCGATAGCCTTGGCCGTGTCCATAGAGGAGCCGCCGCCGATGGCGATGATGTGGTCGGCACCGGAAGCCTTGAAGGCCTCGACGCCGTGCCGGACGTTCTCGATCGTGGGGTTGGGCTTGATGTCAGAGTAGATCTCGTAGGGGATCTGGGCCTCGTCGAGGATGTCGGTGACCTTGGCGGTAACGCCGAACTTCACCAGATCGGGGTCGGAGGCAACGAAGGCCTTCTCAAAGCCGCGCGCCTTGACCTCGGTAGCGATCTCGGCAATGGCGCCGGCGCCGTGATACGAGGTCTCGTTGAGCATGATGCGATTGACTGCCATGCAAACCACTTCTTTCTCGTCGGTGATGGAGTGTGGAATGTGTTTCCCGCGCTTTCACATAGCAAGAAAATTATTTCCTACTTTGGGCGATCGGATGCGCTCCCATCGGCGAACGGTATCTGCTGCCGGTAAACGGAACGCAGCGTCACCGTGCGGCGTCACCGCTTGCGCCGGCGCAGCAAAACGCCGAGCGCGGTGGAGCCGAGCGCCATGAGAGTGGTGCCAATCACAACCATCGGAGCGTAGTCGGCCGTGGGTGGCAGAGAAGAACTGGGCGCCTCGTCTTGGCTGCTCCGAGATTCCTGGTTGCCTTCATTGCCCTGCTCGCCGGGGGCCTCGTTCGCTCCTCCGCCAGATGTGTCGCCGTCGTTGTTCTGGTCGCCTGACTCGCCGGGCTGCTCGGAACCCTCCGGCTTGTCGGAGTCTCCCGGACCACCGCCCTGATCACCGCTCGAGCCGCCCTCGTCCGGCGCATCGGGCTTCTCGCCATGGTCCGGGCTGTCGGGGGTCTCGGGCTCGTCCGTCTCGCCCGAGTCGCCCGGGTCCCCCGCGTCATCGGAATCGTCCGGGCCATCCGAGTCGTCAGGGTCATCCGGGTCGTCCGGTTCATCCGGCTTATCGGAGCCACCGGGTTCGCTCGGATTGTCCGAATCGCCGGGACCTTCAGGAGTGCCGGGATCATCAGGGTTGTCAGGGTTGTCAGGGTTGTCAGGGTTGTCAGGGTTGTCAGGGTTGTCAGGGTTGTCAGGGTTGTCAGGGTTGTCAGGGTTCTCTGAGCCGCCCGTTCCGCCGGGGTTCTCGGGCTCTCCGGGTTCTTCGCTCGCAACCGGATCGTCGCTCACGCGTACGATAACCGACCCCGCGTAAAGACCGGCAATGTCGCGGTCGCCCAGGTCTTGCTTTGGCGAGGACGCGCCGTCCTCCCGGTCAAGGTCCTGTTCCACTATGAGCTTTGACCAGCCGATCTTCGTCTCGAGCCCAATCGAACCCTCGCCCACCGGGGCGTAGTCAAACACCGCGCCCGGCAGGTTGTCCCCCGGGTCGTTGTACTGCAGGTGCATGGCTGTTGCATCAGGACCCGACGTCTGCCGCCAATCGGGCTTTGACCATGTGGTCTGCTCGCCTTCGTAGCTCGGCGCCGTCACAAGCGCGGCCTTGATGTCGTGCAGCGTGGCGTCCACGTCGTCGTCAACGGTGAACTGCTGCATGCTGCCCACAACGCGACCCACGCCGCGCGCCACCGCCACGCCGTCGTCGGCACCGCCCGCATCGGCATAGACGCCGGTCTCGTCCACCACAACCTTCACCGGCGTTTCGTCAACCAGATACCCCTGTGGCGCCTGCGACTCAAGCAGGTAGTACGCTCCCTCGTCAAGCGGAGACCCCACGATGCGCCCAAACGCCAGCGCGCCCTTGAGCGTCAGGCTTCCGCCGCCGTTAGCGCTCGTGATCTCAAGATCCGCCGTAACCGCCGTGGCAACAGGCTGCGCGCCCTCGTTCACCACAGCCTTGCCGTCGGCCACCGTCACGTCGTCGGCACGGAAGAGCGAGAACTCCGCTCCCTCCAGCGGCTCTCCCCTCTCGTCGAGTTTCTGCACCATGAGGCGGTTCTCGATGTTTGCTACGTACAGGCGCGTGGCAAACTGCCGCTCAAAGTCGTCGGCGCCGCTGCGCACACGCACCGTGTTGTCGACCGAAACGTCAGCAGCGTCGGAGGCCGTCGTATAGAAGTACTGCACGGTGTAGCGAATGCTGGACGGGGCACCCACGCCCGGGTTGTTCTCCACGATCCACTCGTAGGTCTTGATGTCGCCGGGCATGTTGGTGACCTCGGTTTGGTACATGCCGTTGCTGTTGAGCGCAAACCGGTCGGCATCGCCGGAGTGGGCTGCCTCGACCACGCCCTCCATGCCCTCGCTTGCGCTCATATGCCAGCCGTCCAGAGCGTTTCCCATTACGGCGTGCCACGCGCCGTCTGATCCCTTCTGCATCACCACGGCAAACATCCAGGCACCCTCGGGCAGCTCGCCCGAATCGGTAGACAGGCGCTCGCCGTCTACGCCGTACACGCCCTGTGCCGTGGTGGTCGACGTGAGCTTGGGCTGCGCGTACGCGCCCGTGCCCCACGGGTCAGCCGAGAAGAGTAGCGTGTTCGAGGTGATCGCAGGGTCAAAGTACAGCGGGATATCGTCCGCATGACGGTACCCTGCAGGCACCGACGTTTCGCGCAAGACCCAGTGCGCGCTTTTCTGCTCGAGCTCGCTGAGCGCCACCGGAAAGCCGCGCTGGCCGTCGAGCACCGTCATGGTGCCCGAGTTGTCGGTATGGCCTGTATAGGCGGGCTCCGCGCCCTCGGCAACCTTGTAGTTCTCGCCCGTGGGATACAGGGCAAATACAACGCCGGCAATAGGCTCGCTTGCCTGGTCGACCTTGACCACGTCCGACTCGGGGATGCTCACCAGGTTGTACCTCAGCGACATGTTGGAGTCGGTATTGCCGCGCTCCAGATAAAAGAAGTCAAGCGTGTGATAAGTGTCGTCGGCAAAGGTGCTCTCCGAGAAGCTTGCCGCAACGCCGGCGCGCTCGAAGCAGTCGCGTAGCGTCGACGTGCTGTACGCCTCGTCGCCGGCGTCAAACTCGTTGTCGTCGTTCTTATCCCAGTACACCACGACCTCACCCGTGCTGAAGTCGATCGATACCGACGTTTTGTCGTGGATGCCGCCGAGGTCGCCCACGAGCACGCCGTCGATGAAGATCCACACGTCGTCGTCGCCCGAGAAGTTGTAGGTGACCGGCGTTTGGCGCTCCTCGTTGGTATGGCCGCCGTTTTGTTGCACAAAGCGCGTCGACATCGTCATGCCGAAGTAGTGCTTGATGCCCGGGCTCGTTGAGTACACGTTCTTCTGCTGGAGCACCTCGCGCCCGTCTTGCTGGGCGGTGCCAAACACCTGGGAGCCGGTGTTGAAAGGGAAGAACTGCCCGTTGGGAGAAGCGCCGCCAGCCTTGACGCCCCACGCGTCGAAGAGCGTGAACATGCCGGTGGCAGCGTTGAACTGCACGAAGTTCTCCTGGCTGTTGTAGTAATAGTAGCCCTGGCGGTCTACCTGCAGCAGGCCCTTGACACCCGAGTACGCCGCTTTGCCGTTATGCGCCTCGCGGTCAAAGAGGTACGCAAGCGACCCGCCGCCGAGGCGCGCGCTGTTGAGGCGCGGATAGCCGTCCGGGGCAAGCACGTTGTCCACAATGCCCGTACGCGGGCGGGCGGAGCGCGTCCAGTAGTTCACCGTCTCGGTCGTGAGGCTCGTCTCGCTCGTATTTTGGGCGGTGCCCATGTTCTTGCCGAACTTGAGCACTTCTCCGGCGTTGATGCCAGCGTTGAGGTAATCGGCGGGGTTCACGTCGTCGCGCGCGCCCTGCGCATCGAGCCAGTAGTCAAACAAGTTGATAGTCGTGCCGCGCGGCGACGTTCCCTGCACGGTGCAATCTTCGATTCCCGCCCACGCCTGCGCGGGTGCGGCAATGCCGGCAACAAGCGCGCAGAGGAGAAGGACGGGGATGCGGGCCGCCAGCGCGCGGCCCCACAGAGGTCGGATCATGGTGCTCCCTTGATGCTCAGACGGGCAGCGGATGCCCGCAGGTCACAAACAGCCCGCGCCACGGATACCGCGGCGGAGACGTATCGTGTACGGGATACCCGGGAGCATGTGGGCGCTTACTTATGGAAGGGCTAAGAGGCGCTTGGGAAATACCGCGAACGAGAAAGACAGGGCGGAGGGACTCGGCGCGGCTGGCGCGCTGCATGACGCAGATACGCGAGTGATATGGGCGCGCTGCGCGAAAACACGGTCGATACGGGCGCGTTGCGCGAAACGGCCTTCGATCCTGGTGAACGCTTGATCTTTTCCCGCCCGCAAGGCCGATAAGGTCCTCTCCAGAGGGCATTTGCTCTACAGATAGCGCAACGGTGTAGATCATCCGAAATGCAAGCTGCGACACGGTAGCCGGATCGCGTGCGTTTTTGCGCAGCACGTTCGGATCGCGCTTCTTTTGGCGCCGCACACCCGGATCGCATGTGATTTCGCGCAGAGTTCAACCTGCGGGTAGGGACGGAGGGACTCGGCGCGGCTGGGGCCGCGCGTTCGCTCAGGCGCTTCGCGCCCTCGCGCGCTCGCTACAAACGCTCCGCGTTCCATTGAGAGGCCGCGCGCTCACCGCGCGCGCCCACGCTCGCTACGGAGAGGCCACCGGCCTCTCCGCTTAACGCTCGCGGCCCCAGTGGGGTTCGAGTCCATGGGAGGAGCCATCGACATGAAAAAGGCCCCGCTGCCGGAGCCTTTACAACCATGGTAGGGGCGGAGGGACTCGGCGCGGCTGGCGCCGCGCCTGCGCTGCGGGGCCTCCGGCCCCTTGCGCGCTTCGCTGGCAAACGGCTCCGCCGTTTGCTCAGCTCCGCGCCCTACCGGGTTCGAGTCCATGAGAGGGGCTATCGACATGAAAAAGGGTCCCAAGTAGAGACCCAAATCAATTTTGGTAGGGGCGGAGGGACTCGAACCCTCAATCCTTGCGGCCGAAGATTTTAAGTCTCCTGCGTATGCCAATTCCGCCACGCCCCCGTGGGGTGAGTTGTGCGTAGAACAGTTTAGCATGATGGCGCCGCGCGGCTGCCCTAGGACGGGACTTAGGACAGCTTGGGGAGCCAGCCCACGGTCGTCGCGCCTTTCTCGTAGGCCTCGGCAACGGTGCGAGCAAGCCCTATGAGCAGGCCGTTCTCGCTCACCGTGAGCGAGCGGTAGCCGCCCGTGGCGAGCACGCTCTCGATGGCGAGGGCACCGGCCATGATCACACGGGCGCGTTTGGGCTGAATGCCCGGCAGCGCCGCGATCTCGTCTGTCGTCATGCGCGCAAACCGATCGATGCACGCACGCACCTCGTCGAGCGTCAGCTCGTGCAGGTGCACAAAGGCGCTGTCGTACGGGTCGAGCTCGTGGACTATGGCAACGAGCGTGGTCACCGTGCCGCCCACGGCAACAACCCGGTCAGGGAGCCCGGCTCCGCCCTCGTCGCGCCCCGCAAGCTCCTGCCAGTACGCGGCAAACTGCGGGTCCATCCACACGCGCGCAGCGTCGACCTCGCCCGCAGCAGGAGGCTGAGCCGAGAAGAACTTGTCGGTTACGCGACGACAGCCGATGTTGAGCGACTGGACCTGCTCGAGCTCCAAGCGCCCCGCCCCGCAGACAGAAGAAGCGTCGGAGTCCGCGGTGATGCGGCCAACGGCGATCTCGGTTGAGCCGCCGCCAGAATCGACCACGCCGATGCGCTCGCCTGCAAAGTCTGCGGCAACACCGAAGAACGTCAGACGCGCCTCGGTCTCGCCGGGAATGATCTGCGGATCAAAGCCCAGACCGCGCAGGCGCTCCAACAGCACGTTGCCGTTGGCAGCGTCGCGCGCCGCGCTCGTAAGCGTGAGGGCGCACGCGTCGGGAGCAAATGCTGCGATCTCTCGCGCATACCCGCTGCACACGCCAGCCACGCGCTCAATAGCCGCCTGGCTCAACTCGCCCGTCGCGTCGACCCCTTCGCCGAGGTCCGTGATAGCGCTTCTCTTGCTAAACCGCACGATACGGCCACCCTCGATCTCAGCCAGAATGAGACGCGACGTCACCGTACCCAGATCAACAGCGGCAACCTTGACCGGCCGTGCCGGCACCTGAGCCTCGCCCATGGCGGCCCCTTTCATACGTTGTGCACCGCATCCTATTGTAGGCCACGCCCGGGCGCGCCGGCGCTGCAGCGCCTACTGCCCGTCCGCACCAACCGACATAATGCCCTGGGCCTCGTCAGGCGAGAAGAAAAACACGCCGTCGAGCACGCTCAGGTACCACGGCGTCTCGATCTCGGTCTTGCCGGTCTTCTCGGCCAGCGTATCGGGCACGCCCTTCTTGCTCGAACCGGTTCCGCCCGCCGCCTTGCCGTCGACCGTGGTCGGCGTCTGCTCGTCGTCGGGCACACCGTCGCCGTCGAGGTCCTCAGCATCGTCAGTGCCCGAGCCGTCCTCGCTGGCATCTGAGCCGCCGTCTTTCTCGCCGTCCTTGCTGGAGTCGTCCTTATCGGACGAATCTTCCTTGGGAATCGGGTTGCCGTCCTCGTCGAGACCAACCACTACGCCGGCGGTCTCGCCTTCGCGCACGAGCCCCAGCTCGTCGCGGGCAATGTCCTCGATGCCCTCCTGAGAAAGGAGCTTATCGACGTTGTCCTGCAGCTCCTCGTTGTACGAGCGTCCCTGCTCCAGGCGCTCCTCGAGAACGTCCTGCGAGCGCCACGCCACATAGTAGTCGCGCACGGGGAAGTAGATGCTCGCGACCACGGCGATAAGCACCACCAAGAAAAACGCCCAGCGGTACGGACCGGTTGTGATGTTGTAAATAGCGCGCACCACGGCGTTGTCGTTGGCGTAGCGCATGAAGTTGGTCCCGCGCTCCGAAGAGCCCCTGCGCGAGCCAGACGCGCCATCGCTCTTGCCCGACCTGCCCAAGCTTCCGAGAGCGCCGAGAACCGCGCCCGCCGCACCGGCAACCTTGCCCGTAGCGGCCTCGGCCGCGGCAGGCCTCTTTGACGACGCCCCGCGCGTTGCGCGACGCCCGGTCTTCTCACCCGGCTCGTCGGCCGGCGGCACCGCAGCGCCCGCCCGCTCAGCGCCGCCCCCCTCGACGACCCGAGAGCGAGCGGAGCGTGCGCGCTGGTCGCTCTGGGGCGTTCGCGAGAACACCGGCGTATCCGCCTTGGCCTTGCCGCGCTTGCGCGAACGCGCGCGCGACGACCCTGCGGACTCGGGCGCGCCCGCGGCAGCAGCCGCCTTGGCCATGTCCTCGGCCGAGACCACGTCCGTGGCATTGGGGTCAAAGGCGCGCGCCACTTTGGCATGCACGCCCGAACGATTGGTATGTGAGGAAAAGAGGGCCATCTACCAGCGCCTTGCTTCAAATGATGTACGTCTTGCGCCTACGTAGCCGACCGCTTTGCATGCGGCGGCGCGCCCGGCTGGCCGAGCGTTACTCATTTATACCACGCGCCCCCGCGCAAGATGTGAAGGCCCCGCGCTCTTCACGAGCACGGAGCCTTCAAACTCAACCGATATTTGTACTGCCCCGATCGCGCGCTCGCGCGATCCAAGCTTCGCTTAACGCGCCTGCTACCCCTCGATAAGGCCGAGGTGCACAAAGGCGTTCCACATGCCGTCGTCGTCCACGTCGGTAGTAACCCAGTCGGCCGCGGCCTTGGCCTCGTCGCCGCCGGAGCCCATGCAGACGCTCTGCGCGCAGCACTCGAACATGGGGATGTCGATCTTGGCGTCGCCCACGGCAATGGTGTCGGCCATGTCGGCCTTGAGGTAGTCAACGAGCACACGCACGGCATGCGCCTTGTCGATGCCCTTGACGCCCAGGTCGCCGAAGAGCGCGTGCTCGCCCTTGCCTCCCCAGGTGTTGGCCACCAGATCGGGGAACTCCTCGATGGAATCGAGGTGATCCTGGTAGCTCGAAAGGATGAAGCTCACCTTGTTGAGGTCGTCGCGGTAGAGCTCGCCGCCGTAGATAAGGCCGTTGACAAACGCCGTGGCGCTCTCGCCCGCCGCCTCGTCATCGGCGCCCTTGCCCTTGGCGTAGGCGATCATGGCCGGACGCGACGCCTCGCGGAAATTCTCGCTCGCAAAGAGACCGTTGTTGGACTCGAGGTAAAACTCCAGCCCGCGGCTGTGCAGCCAATCGACGATGTGCTTGCACTGCTCAAGCGTGATGAGCTGGTGCATGACCACGTGGTCGTGGTCCTCGACGTAGCAGCCGTTGCCGCCGATCATGCCGTCGAAGCCGATCTCCCAGATCTCGGGCGGGTTCTCGGCCTTGCTGCGACCGGTGCACATGTACACACGGTGGCCGTTGGCGCGCGCCTTCTTGATGGCGTCCTTCGCCGACTGCGGAACGTTGTTCTCGTAGTCGGTGATGGTGCCGTCGACGTCGAGAAACACGATCTTCTTGTCGCTCATGCTGCCTCCCTGGCTGGGCCTTGTCCTGACGGGAGCGATACCGCGCTGCGGCCGCTCCACGGCGGCTCCGCGGCAACCCCGCTTTGCGCATCATCGCGAGGGTAGCAGATCGCGCGCATGCCGAGCAGGACCCAGCCGGCGAACGGCGCCAAGTCGGTACGTTCTTATCAGCCCCGACCGCTCGTCCGCGCACGTGCGGGCCCCACCTGAGAAAAACGTTGCAAGCCTGCGGCACAAGCAGCGCGGCCGCAGACCTGGAAGGGCCTGCGGCCGCGCGCGAAGGAGCCTGGAAAAGCGCCGTGACACCTGTTGCGGTGCCGCGGCGCATCGGCTGTTAGCGGATGTTGTAGAACGCGTTCTTGCCCGCGTACTCGGAGCTGCCGCCGAGCTCGTCCTCGATACGGATGAGCTGGTTGTACTTGGCAATGCGGTCGGAGCGGCACGGTGCGCCGGTCTTGATCTGGCCGGCGTTGGTGGCAACGGCCAGGTCGGCGATCGTGGAGTCCTCGGTCTCGCCCGAACGGTGGCTCACGATGCAGGCGTAGCCCGCGCGCTTGGCCATCTCGATGGCCTCGAGGCTCTCGGTCAGGCTGCCGATCTGGTTGACCTTCACGAGAATAGCGTTGGCGGCACCGAGCTCGATGCCCTTCTTCAGGCGCTCGGTGTTGGTAACGAAGAGGTCGTCGCCCACGAGCTGGACCTTCTTGCCGATGCGCTCGGTGAGCTTGACCCAGCCGTCCCAGTCCTCCTCGGCAAGGCCGTCCTCGATGGAGATGATCGGATACTTCTCGACCAGGGCTGCCCAGTAGTCGATCATCTCGTCGGTCGTAAGCGTGCGGCCCTCGCCCTTGAGCTCGTAAACGCCCTTCTCGGCGTTGTAGAGCTCGGTGGTAGCCGGGTCCATGGCGTACATGAAGTCGACGCCCGGCTTGAAGCCCGCAGCCTCGACGGCCTGGGTGATGTACTGCAGCGGCTCCTCGTTGGTCTTGAGGTCAGGAGCGAAGCCGCCCTCGTCGCCGACGCCCGTGGCGTGGCCGGACTTCTTGAGGACGTCCTTGAGGGTGTGGTACACCTGGGCGCACCAGCGCAGGCCCTCGGTGAAGGACGGGGCGCCGACCGGCATGATCATGAACTCCTGGAAGTCGACGTTGTTGTCGGCGTGCACGCCGCCGTTCAGAATGTTCATCATGGGCGTGGGCAGGGTATGGCCGTTTACGCCGCCCAGGTACTGGTAGAGCTCGAGGCCGGCAGTCTGCGCGGCAGCGCGCGCCACGGCGAGCGAGCAGCCCAGGATGGCGTTGGCGCCGAGGTTGCCCTTGTTGGGCGTGCCGTCGGCGGCGATAAGCGCGGCGTCGATCGCGCGCTGGTCAAAGGCGTCCATGCCGATGATAGCGTCGGCGCACTCCTTGTTCACGTGGTCGACCGCGCGGGTCACGCCTTTGCCGAGGTAGCGGTCCTTGTCGCCGTCGCGCAGCTCAACGGCCTCGAAGGCGCCCGTCGAAGCACCGGAGGGCACCATCGCGCGCCCGAAGGAGCCGTCGTCGAGCACAACCTCGACCTCGACCGTAGGATTGCCGCGGGAATCGAGAACCTCGCGACCGTAGACGTCCAGAATCTCACTCATATGCCTGCTCCTTTTCGTTGTTAGGCAGTGCGGGCGTTCTGAAGGTTAACCATCAGAAACTTTTGTATGTATGCCCCGACACATCGGCTTTTAACGCGCGAATGGGCGTTTTTGCGCGATTTCGCAAAATCGGAGGAAGCGACGGCGGGCGCCTATCCCTGCCGCTTGGCCTCGTCCCAGAGCTCGTTGAGCTTCTCGGTCGAAAGATCCTCGGGCACAGCGCCCTCCTCCCATGCAAGGCGCTCGACCTCGGCCCAGCGGCGGCGGAACTTTGCCGTACTCGCACGCAGGGCGCTCTCGGCATCGATCCCCTCTTTGCGCGCCACGTTCACGAGCGCGAAGAGCAGGTCTCCGAACTCCATTTCGCGCTCGGCGGTCCCGGGCTCCTCGGCCTCAAACTCGGCGCGCTCGCTGGCAACCTGATCCCACACGTCGGCAACCGTGTCCCACTCAAAGCCCACGGCCGCCGCCTTGCGCGAGACCTTCTGCGCCTGCATCAACGCGGGCAGGGCGCGCGGCACCCCGTCGAGAAGCCCCGTCGGCTGCGGCGCGGACTGCTCGGCTGCGGCGTCGGAGCCGTCCTTAGACGCGAGCTTCTCGTCCTTGACGGCTTTCTCGGCCAGCTTGACCTGGTCCCAAATGTCGAGCACCTCGCCCGCGGAGCCTGCCGCCGCATGCTCGCCAAACACATGCGGATGACGGCGCACGAGCTTCTCGTTAAGCTCGCGCACCACGTCGTCGATGGTAAAGACCCCGGCGTCGGCGGCTATCTGGGCATGCAGCAGCACCTGCATGAGAACGTCGCCAAGCTCCTCGCGCAGATGGGCCTCGTCGCCCGCCTCGATGCAGTCGACCGCCTCGTAGGCCTCCTCGACCATGTTCTTCGCAATGCTCTCGTGCGTTTGCTCGCGGTCCCACGGGCACCCGTCGGGTTGGCGCAGGCGCCAGATGGTCTCGACCAGCGCGTCAAACGACTCCCGCGCATCCGCCCGCGTAGCCCGGTTGCGGCAAGCAGAACCGCTCTTCTCCTCCGCCATGATTTACGCCTCCTCGAGGATGACGTGGCGGAAGGCCTGGTCAAACGGCTTGCCCGACTCGTAGATGCCGTAGCTGTGGGTGCCGTCCTTGGGGATCGAAACGCTGCCGGGATTGAAAGCCCACACGCCCGGCGCATCCGGGCACGGCTCGCTGACCTTCACGTGCGTGTGCCCGTAGAGAAGCGCCGAACCTTCCGGCAGGGCGGGCAGGTTGTTCACGCTGTTATGGAAGCCCGCGCCGTGCACATGGCCGTGCGTGCAAAAGAGCGCGCGGCTGTCTTCGTCGACAAGCTCAACGTAGTCGGCCATGCACGGGAACCCGAGGACCATCTGGTCGACCTCGGCCTCGCAGTTGCCGCGCACCGCCACGAGATTGCCCTTCTCGGCAAGGCTGTTGAGCAGCGGGATCACGCGCTTGGGAGCGTAGTCGCGCGGCAGGTCGTTGCGCGGGCCGTGGTAGAGCAGGTCGCCGAGCAGCACGATGCGGTCAGGCTGCTCGGTCTCGATGGCGGTCATGAGGCGCTCCGCCCAGAAGGCAGAGCCGTGGATGTCGGACGCGATGAGGATCTTCATAGAGAGCTCCTTAGCTGGTAGATGCGGCGGTCGCAAGCGGTCGATCACCGGCATGGCCGCGCGGCGAAACGAGCACGATAGGTCCGGCCTATTTTAAACTCTCGATGCGCACGGCGCGGGCGTACTTGCAGTACAGCGCCACGATGACGAGGTTAAGCGTTGAGGGGATGTCGAGGCTAATGAAGGTGTAGACCACGTCTCCGCTGTCGCCGGTGCCGATGAAGGCGATCACCACGACTGCGACGACATTCAAGAGCAGCGCGAGCCAGGTCATCCAGACGTAGTACAAGGCCTCCGTGCGCGCGGGCCGGTTTGCGGCGGCGATGCCGTACACGCCGAGCGCGAGGTCAAAGATAGCTGGGACACCCATGCATATGGTGAGCAGCAGGCCTTGCGGTGTGTTGGCAAAAAACAGGCTGAACGACGTCCAGACAGCCATGCCAATACCGGCGGGCACCGCGATGAGGCTCATGATCTTGAGAAGCTTCTGATTTTGCGACATAGCGGATCCCCTCCCAACGGGACGATCGGCGCGACGCACCAAGGTCGCGCATTACGCTGTATATACCCGACCGTGCCTCAGATCTCCGCCTGCGTACCACAGCTGAGATACCTGATACGCTCGCCGAGCTCGTCGCGCAGAAGGGAGTACGCGTCGATGCCCGTGCAGTGAAACGTGTAGTAGCGCGTGGGCCTGTGCGCCAGGCTGCGCGCGAGCGCACGCGTGGCTTCCGCGGCCTCTCCCGTTCCAGCCGACGGGCTTACCAAGTGAAACCCCGCCACCACGGCGTCGAGCGGTGCGCCGCAGAGCTTCTCGGCACGTTCGATAATGTTGAGGATCCCGACGTGCGAGCAGCCCGAAACCAGGATGTGCCGTGCGCCCTCTGCCACCAGCAAGCTCTGCTCGTGAAGAAACGCGTCGCGCTCGAAGGATCCGCCACGCTCCGTCAGCAGCCGACGGTTGGAGACGGGCGCTGGATGCGGTCGGTCGGTGCATGCGAACAGCGCGAGCCCCGGTGCGATTTCGTATGCGCCCTTGTCCGGTGCGTCAAGGCGGTCTGGGGCGCTCTTCTCGCCCAGAACCACGACGCGCGAGCTGGCAGCCAGCGCCGGGTCGACGCCGATGCTGTGATGGCGCACCGGAGTGCCCGAGACGTGGTGCTCGAACGCGTGCTCTCGCACGTACACGGGCGCCGGCTGCGGCGAGGAAACCGTGGCGTCCAGAAAGGCCCGCAGCCCACCGCCGTGGTCGTAATGCCCATGCGACAGCACCGCAACGTCGGCCGTGCTCACGTCGATCCCGAGCGTGTGCGCATTTGCAAGGAAGCTCTCGTCGGGGCCAAAGTCAAACAACATGCGGAAAGGGCCAGCGGAACGCTCGACCTCGAGAAACAGGCTCAGTCCGTGCCTGGCAACAAACCTGCTTGAGGGCGTGACGTTCTCGAGCAGAACCGAAACTTTCATAGCGGGACCCTTCCCTTTCCAACGGATGCGCCGCCTCGCCCGCCGCCTTCTGCATACGCTTGCACCAAGGGGATCGGGCGGGCGGATCTCATCCAACGATAGCGCACTTCTCGCCACATGCATGCGCCTCAGCGGGGGCAAACAGGACGCGATGCGTAATCTTGCCGGACCCCTCGCCCGCGCGCAGCGCAACGCGCGCGCAAGCGGTATGCTTTCACGACAGGCAATTTCAGAAAGGCAAGGCATGGCCAAACTCACCGAACAGGAGCAAGCAGCGGTAACCGCGCTCACCAAGCTGCTGGCAAAGGGGCTTCCCACGCCGCAGCGCAGCAGCGCGGGCGGCATTGCCAGCGGACTTGTGCGCATGCGCAAAGAGCAGCTGAGCGCCGACGACGTGCGCGCCGTCCTCACCCGCTACGACGCGCAGGCGGTTCCCCTGCAAAATCTCGTAGACGCCCGCGCGCTTATCGCGGTTGGCGAGGGGCTTTTCTCACTCAGCACGGCAAGCGGCGAAGTGCCGAACTCCCCCGCCCCGGAGCAGGATCCTGCCGGCGTCCCTGCGGCAACGCCGTCCAAACGCGGCGGGGCCCCTGCGGCAAGCGCCGCCCAAGGCGAGCCCTCCAGCGGCGCTGCCAAGCCGGCACGCAAGCAGATTGCCAAGCAGCCCGCTCGCGGCCTGGCGCGCCTGAGCTGCGTGCGCAAGCAGACCCCCGAGCTCAACGACATTCGCCGCCAGATCATCGACCTCGACCCGCGCCTGTGGATCAACGGCTGGCTGCTCAGCACCCCCGAGGCCTACACGCGCTACGAGCGCGAGCTGCGCTCGCTCAGCCACGCGCTCGAGGGATCCCCCACGCTCGGAGACGGCACCTTGAGTTTGCGCGAGCTTTCGTATCGCGTATTTGCCGACGAAAAGTTCTTGGCCATTGAGGCTGACGGTCGCCGCCTCCTGCGCCTTATGGGGCTCTCAGACATCGTGCGCGCGCGGCCGGCGGCCAAGTTCGAGCTGCTGAGCCACATTTCCAAGCAGCATCGCCATATGTGCCTCGTGGTCTCGGAGAACCTTGACCCCTGGGTGAACATGCGCAACGCCATGTACCTGCACGGGCGCAAGCGCCTGTTCGGCGAGCGCGTGCACGGCGTGGTGTTTGGCAACGGGCATTTGGTAAGTGATCCGCACAAGCTGCTTGACCTCATTGCCACGCTGGAGGCCGAGGATGTGCGCGTGCTGTACTGGGGCGATCTGGATCGCGCAGGACTCGAGATCCTCAGCCGCGTTGCGACCATTGCCAATGAACGCGTGAGCGTCGAGCCGTTTGCGGCGGCGTATCGGGCGATGCTCAAGCGCGCCATGGGGCGCTTCCCCGACCCGCTCGCCAACGAGGAGACCGAGCAGGGAGGAGTCGCCATCAGCGGCTTTGACCTGCTGGAGCCCGCGCTCAAGAAGCGCGAGGCCGCCTACCTTGCAGCCGTGCTCGAAGGCGCGCGCCTCATCCCGCAGGAGATCCTCACTGCCGAGGATCTGTAGAAGAGTCGGTGCCGTTCCAATGCTCGCGGGGCGGCACCGCATGCATTTGAAACGAGCCGTTCTTGCCCATCAGCGTGCAACGGCCTTTGAGCTCGTCGATGAGCGTATCGGGGTCCTGCACCGAGATCATGGCGTCGCCCGCCATGGGCGCCTCAATGAGCACGCGGTCAAACGAGTTCGCCGGCGAGGCAACGACCCTCATGCGACCCTGCACGCGCCGGACGCCGACAACCTGGCCGTACGGAATCGAAATGCGCGAGAAGCCGTACACCACATCCAGGTGATCCGGATACAGCTCGACCCGGTTGCGAAAGACCGACGGCAGACACACGAGAGCAATAAAAGCGGGAATGATCAAGAGGGGCGCATGCAGAGCCTCATGCGTGACCAGCTGAACCGCGACCGCCACGACGATGCACGCAACCGACACTACACACGCAGCAAGGAACCATGCCGCCGTTTTGCCGGGAAGCACCTTCTCGGGAGCAATCTTTGCCATAGCCACGTCCTTTCCGTGCAGCGCGCTTGCGCCGCCAGACCACGCAAGCATTCTGGCACGAACCAGCCCGACGCGCCACACTTCAAGCAAGTCCCCTCTGCGCAAGATCAGGGCGAGCTCTTATAAAGCCAATTGCAGCCGCAAAGCACCCTGACGTAGGTCGTTTTTACGGGAAATGGAGGTTACTTTCGATTCTGCCAGCTATACCCACAGCGGACACAGACAAATGCGCAGGTCAGCAGCGTGTCGAACATTTAGCTACTCGTCGATTTTAAAACGAACCTCCATTTCCCGTAAAAATGTCTAAAACAAACGCGTAGATCGAGCCTTGACGCAACGAATTAGCATACGACCGCGCAGAGCAGCTCAAGCGCATCCAATCGCAAGAGCTATATCAGCATCGCAACCTTTGCCGTACCACCGGCACCATCAAGCGCCGATTTCCCACCAATCCGCCAGAACATCCGCATGCAGCCGTGCGGCTTTCTTACCCTGCTTCGCAGTATGCGGCACTGCGCTCTTCCCAAGAAGCTCTGCGATGAACCCCGCCGTACTGCTAAGCCGTCGTGGGTTCACTATCTGCTCTTGCCTCAGGCGCACAACCGTGATTCCCATGCTTTGAAGCGCCATGGCACGGTTATCATCGCTGGAAGCATTGCTTAACCCGTGGTATGCACTGCCCTGACACTCAATCAAAACCGGCTGATGACCTTGGACACCCTCCACGTACAGATCTCCGTAGCAAACTCCCTTATCGGACAGTGTCCGCGCTCTCCCAGAAAACGCAATGCGCTTGTTGTGCTCAAACGGACCAAGGCCGAAGCCTCCCCTGGCCCGCGGCAACCCAAGCAACAATGCAACCTGAACTTCAAAAGGCGAGGCAGCGACACCGTGCACATCACGTGCGCCGGAAGCCAACCGCTTGGCTCCGTACAAGCCAGATGCTGCGGCTATATGGCGATTCAGGTCAGCAAGTTCGACGAGCGGTGGGCGGCGCCACAAATCCCGAAGCTGACCATCAAGACCGATCATAGGTCTCCAGCCTCCAACGGACGGAAGTCGCCCAGCATCAACAAGCCGCTGCAAGCACGACCGAATCCGAGACACCGGACGGTAGACGGAAAATGTGCCCGCCATCTCGTAAAGAAGCATGGTGACCTGAGCGATCGAAAGCCGGGGCGACAAACATTGAATTGTGAACAGCGGCGAAGTAACCGTCACGCCATACTCCGTGTCTATCAGCGCTTCAGGCGGCATGGGCATCGACCAGGTATGGGTCATGTAGGATCTCCCACGGTAGGCCTCGCTAGGGTTAGCGACAAGCACATGAAGAGGGAGGGAGATAGATCCGTATGGCGCAGGGGCACGAATCAATGCACGCTTTGCGGACCTACTCGATATGTCGGGATAGCTTCCGTACATCTGATGAACAACAGGCGGCGTCCTCAAAAACTGAAGCGCCGAAACATGCGACAGTACCATCTCCATGCGTATGCACCTCCAATTGAACAGGCGACACCGATGCGCGGCACAGGAACTCGCAAACCACACGGGCTTGATCCAGACCTCTTCGCACGGCGTCACCAGAACATGGCAAAACCGGACCTATTTGCTTTATTGATTGCTTGTAGGAACCATCGTATCAGATAAGTAAGCCCCCGGGTGTTTTCTTCATGCGCGCCCGGCGTGCTCCCCGTGCCCGCCGAGTCCTCACCAATGCTGGCCCAAGGACTACGGAGCGTATCAGCGCCTCTTGGTAAGATGAGAAGTGCAACGCGAACCGCGCTACCGCCGCGGGACTCTGCCCCGCAGGCACCAACGCCCACGATGGGGAGCCCTATGAACGCCGACGCAAACCGTACCGTCCGCATACCCTACGGCCGCAGCTCGCTAGAGCTCGCTGTTGACCCGTGCACGCAGGTCATCGAAGGCGAGATCGCCGCCTTCCCGCCCGCCGACACTGGAGAGACGCTCGTGCGCCGCGCGCTCGAGAACCCCGTGGGAACCCCGCAGCTCGCTGAGCTTGCCAAGAGCGCCCGCACGGTGGTCATCGTGACGAGCGACCACACACGCGCCATGCCAAGCGGCACCACCATGCCGTTGCTGCTCGAAGAGATCCGCCGCGGCAACCCTAGCGCAGACATCACGATCCTCGTCGCAACAGGCCTGCACCGCGCCATGACCGAAGAGGAGCAGCGCGCCCGCTTTGGCAACGACATCGTCGACCGCGAGCGCATCGTCATGCACAACGCCTTTGACCCGTCTACCTGCGTCGACTTGGGAACGCTGCCCTCGGGCGCGTGCTTCTTTGTAAACCGCCTGGTCACCACCTGCGACCTGCTCGTTACCGAAGGCTTCATCGAGCCGCACTTCTTTGCCGGTTTCTCGGGTGGGCGCAAAAGCATCCTGCCCGGTGTGTGCTCGGAGCGCACCGTCAAGGAGAACCACTCTTACCGCGCTATCGCCGACAAGCACGCGGCCTCGGGAGTGCTTGAGGGCAACCCCATTCACCTCGACATGGTCGAGGCAGCACGGCGCGTGCACGTGGCCTTTATCCTCAACGTGGCCATGAACGGCGAAAAGCAGATCATCGGCGCCTGGGCAGGCGACGTTGAACGTGCCCACGAGCAAGGCGCGCGCTTTGTGGGCGACCTCACCGGCCGCGACATCACGGTTGGCGACATCGTCATCACCGGCAACGGCGGCTACCCGCTCGACCAGAACCTCTACCAGAGCCCTAAGGCCGCATCGACCGCCGCGGCATACGCCGGCAGCAACGGCGTCATCATCCTGTGCTGCAGCTGCGAGGACGGCATGGGCGCCGAGCATTTTGAGAAGCTCATGCAGATGGGATCGCCCGAGGAGATCGACGCGTACCTCTCGGCCATCCCCGCCGACCAAACGATTCCCGAGCAGTGGTGCGCCCAGATCTACGCGCGCATCCTGCATGACCATAAGCTCATCTTGGTTACGGACCACCTCGAGGCAGACCTCGTCCGCCGCTGCAACATGATCCCCGCCCGCTCGCTCGACGACGCCCTCGCCCAAGCCCGGGAGCTCAAGGGGCCCAACGCGCGCGTCATCGTCATCCCCGACGGCGTCAACGTGGTCCCCAACCTCTAGGAGGCGATACGCACATGACCCAGGCAGATCAGCACCCCATCGCCCTCAAAGTGGCCGACAACGACAACGTGGCGACCATCTTTGCCGACGGCATCGTCGCGGGCACGCTCGTTCAGGTGCGTGACCGCACCGGCTCGGGCCCGCTTATCACAGCCCGCGGCGAAATTCCGTACGGACACAAGATCGCGCTTCTCGACATACCGGCAGGCGCGGACATTGTGAAGTACGGCAAACGCATCGGCGTTGCTTCGCGCGCGATTACCTGCGGCGACTACGTGCATGTTCACAACCTCGACAGCATGCGCGGCCGGGGCGACCTCGAGCAGAAGGAGTAGCCATGGCAACCAAAACCCCGACCTTCTTTGGCTACCCGCGCCCCGATGGCACGTTTGGCGCGCGCAACCACGTGGGCATCATCCCCAGCGTTACCTGCGCGGGCGACGTGGCACAGGCCATATGCCGCCAGGTGGCAGGTACCGTCTGTTACCTGCATCACCAGGGCTGCTGCCTACTGCCGCCCGACCTCGAGCGCGTGACCGACACGTTGATCTCCCTCGGCAAAAGCCCCAACGTGGGCGCCGCCCTCATCGTCGCCTTGGGCTGCGAGGGCACCGACCACGAGCGTATGTACGAGGAGCTTGCGCAAACGGGCAAGCCGGTCCGCAAGATCGCGATCCAAGAGCTCGGCGGCACCGCACCCGCCATCGCACGCGGGGTCGAAGAGGCGCGCGAGCTCGTACTCGCCATCTCGGGCCAGCAGCGCGTTGAGACGGGCATCGAGAACATCATCATGTCCATTAAGTGCGGCGCGTCGGACACCACGAGCGGCATGGCCTCCAACTGCGTGATCGGCCGCGTCGCTGACCGACTAGTAGACCTGGGCGCGACGGTGGTCTTTGGCGAGACCACCGAGTTCATCGGCGGCGAAGATCTTCTCGCCCAGCGCGCTGTGAGCTCCGAGGTAGCACAGCGCATCTACGAGATCGTGGACGCCATGGAAACGCGCGCCAAGAGCGTGGGATGCGACATGCGGCGCGGGCAGCCCACGCCGGGTAACATCGCGGGCGGACTTTCGAGCATTGAGGAGAAGAGCCTCGGCGCCATCGTCAAGAGCGGCACGCGGCCGATCCAGGGCGTGCTCGACTACCCCGAAACCGCGTTCGGCAAGAAGGGCCTCTGGATCAAAGACACCCCGGGGCGCGAGCCCGAGATCCTCACGGGCATGGCAGCCACGGGCGCGCAGTTCATGTGCTTCTCCACCGGGCGCGGCGCCCCGCAGGGCTTCCCGAGCATGCCGGTCATCAAGATCTGCGGCAACCCGCACACGTACCGCCGCATGACCGGCGACATGGACGTGGACGCCGGGCGCATCATCGAGGGCACCGCGAGCATAGACGAAGTAGCGGACGAGACCTTCGCCCACATCCTGTGCGTGCTCTCGGGCGAGCTCACCAAGAACGAAGCGATAGGCTACACGAGCTCGATCGACATTCACTGCCTGGGCCCTGTGATCTAGCGCAGAACATCGCAGCAGACGCGCAGGCCGTTACGGGTTGAGCGACCCGCCGAAGTACGGGATGAAGAGCAAGAGGCCCACCAGGCTCGCCGCAAACAGAGCGATCCCCACCGCGGAGAGAACCACGCTCCACCGCTTGAACGGACGGCACGTCATGCCTGCGCAGGCAAACGTGATGAGAAACAGCGCGATGCCCAAGCCGATCATGCACGCGCCCTCGCATGTGGCGAACAGCGGCAGATCCTGCACGGCGATGCCTCGGGTATGGTAGCCGTGCAGCGAGCACACATCGCCTGTCGCGATCATGTGGATGCCAGGAACAAGGCCGAAGAGCGAAAGTACCGCTCCTGCGACCGCAAAGAGCGCCGCACGCGTGCCGGGGCGCATCGCTCCCAAGAACAGGCTGTCGCCGCCGGTGATAAGCCCTCCGTTGTGACGAACGATCGAAGCGAGCATCACCGCAACGGAGCCCAGCAGGAGCACGATGCCCACTGCAACGCACCACACGAAACGGGACGAGAACGCGAGAAGCGCAACGCCGATGCCGCATCCGATGAGGCCGGCACCCGTCTCGCGCGCAAGAGCGGGAAGCTCTGCCAGCGGAGTCGTTGCGTAATGGTAGCTGTGCAAAAGCCGCGGGCTCCCGCTAACCACCTGGTAAACGCCCATCGCCACGATGAGAAGCCCCAACACGACGCAGATCGCAAGCTCCATAACGTGCCTCCTTTCCCCGCACGCAAAAGTTGGCAGCAAGTATAGTCCGCTCTACGCGCAATGCAAGCGGCAAGGGAGGCGCCAGACCCTCCGCCTTTGAACCTGCCTCCGAGCAGCTTTCCTCTTCCGGTCGGTCTTAAGGCGGCCGCGCCTTACCCCTGGCGCATCTCGAGCACTTTGCACATGTCTTGCGCGCTCAGCGCTGCCACAGGGCAGTGGCGCAGGAGTGTTTCGTCGTTGGTCACCAGATTCAAATCAAAGAACCAGATTAACTGCTGCAAAAGAGGTTTCGCCCGCTGTGTCGTGGATTGCGAGAAACAGGTACTGCGAAGTGTTCCTGAGTTCCTGAGTTCCACAGTGGATTTCCTGAGTTTCCGAGTAAAGTTCCCGAGTTGAGCGGCGGGGGCCTACCCGCATCGTGACCTGCTGCAGCGCCATCCTTCTCCGAGGCGACAACCATTCGGCGGTCGAAATCCTTGTCGAGGCTAACCCGGTCAAAGCTTGGGCAAGTAACAAAAAACTCGGAGGCCGTAAGACCTCCGAGTTGCGAATTCTTGGTCGCGGGGGCAGGATTTGAACCTACGACCTCCGGGTTATGAGCCCGGCGAGCTACCAGACTGCTCCACCCCGCAATGTCTGGTTGCGCCTTAGCGCAATTTAATATATTACGGTGATGCCACCTCATATGCAAGAAGATATTTGCCCTTGCGCACAGTTGGCTCATTTCTTCACATCTGCCACACATATACACATCAGGTACAGGGCGGGAGCGTCGCTGCGCCCCATGCCCATGCGCTCGACCAGCGGGAAGAGTACACTAACATACAGCATCCTTTGCCGCCGCACGCGCAACACCGCAGGCGGCCGATTTGATAGGCGCCGCCATGAACGAGAACAACGCAACGCAGATCTCTGCTGCCGACCAGAAGATCACCGGCCCCATGGGTGCCGACGCACCCCAGCCCAACCCCTCTCACAGCCCCGAGCCATCGGGCGACATGCGCGACGTAACCGTAGACGAGCTCATCGAGCTCTTCGGCGCCATGCGCAGCGCGCTTCACCGCTGGCACGACGCGGTCCGGCGCCACCGCGGCGGCCCCACGCAAGACACCTCGCGCGGTCAGGGCCGTGTGCTCGCACTTCTCAGCATGCAGGGCGAGATGCGCCAACGAGACATGGGCTACATCCTGAACATCCGTCCGCAGTCGCTTGGCGAGGTTCTCGGCAAACTCGAGCGCGCGGGCCTCGTGACGCGTCGCACGTCCGAGAAGGACCGGCGCGTGCTTCTCGTAAGCATCACCGAGAAGGGCCGCGCCTGCGTGCAAAACTGCAAGCCGCCCTTCCCCGACGTGAGCCTCAGCGACGAGGAGCTCGCGCAGTTTGCCCACATGCTCGGGCGCATGGTCGAAGCGTTTGACGCCGACGCGGCGCGCCTCAACAGCATGCCCCCGGGAGCAGGCAACGAGAAAGCCTAGCAACTCTCGCTGTAAAACCCCTGATCAGCGCCCTTCGCGCTCACGCTCGCGCCGGTCAAGCGCCTCCTGCAGCGCCTTGATGTCGGCGCGCGTGCGGCTCGCCTTGCGCGCCAGCATGGCCACGAACACAAACAGCACGATCCAGATACCCGCGTACGCGGCGATAACGTACGGGGCAGCGGGAAGAACGGTCGAATAGATCTCGGCAAGAATGGCGTCCATGTAAGCCTCCTTGGCAGGGTAGATGCGGTCTTTGCGAACCTCAGCGCTCGGTGCGCGAGGACCCCGACGGGGGCGCGGGGATGGCCGCCGCCCGGGCAGCGGCCGTTGCAGGGTCCGTCTCCGGTCGGCTCGCATGCTCGGGAATCACGCCCGTATCTTCGGGGTCTTCGGCAAAGATGCGCTCCGCATCGGCATCGGCATCGTCCGCGATAACCTCGAGCCCGCGCATCGCGCGTTCTGCGGCAACCACCGACCAATGCGCGTCCTGCTCCTCGAGCTGCTCCTTGAGCTCCTCGACCACCTCGGCCTGCTCGTACACCGCAAGCGTCAGACGGTACAGCGCAAACGCGACCATGAGCATGCCGAAGAGCCCGCACAAAAACGGCGCGAGCATGTTAGGCGGCAGCCCCGAGTCGGTGCGGAACACCACCGGATGGATCGAGCTCGGCACAAGGCGCGTCACCATAAACGAGATGGGCGCGTCGATAAACGCCACGATGCCGAAGACGGCCGCAAACGTTGCTCTGCGCTCGGAGTCCTCGATGGCGTTGCGCAGGATGAAGTAGCCGATCACAAGCAGCATGAGAATAAAGTACGTGGTCAGGCGCGGCTCCCACACCCACCAGACGCCCCACTCAAAGCGCGTCCAGAAAATGCCCGAAACCATGGTCGCCAGCACAAATACCAGCGCAACGGTGGTGGCAACGCGGGAACGCAGGTCAAAGCGACTCTCGCGCGTCATAAGAAAGCGCACGCCGTACAGGGCGGTAAAGAACATCGCCACCATAGACGCCACCGCCACCGGCACATGCAGGTAGAAGATCTTCTGGCTCAGCAGCAGCTTGGTAGTTACGACCGTCCCGCCGATCACGGCGCTCGCTCCGTCCGAGAGCGCCGCGCCCTGCACGAGCGGGGCCGTGGTGAAGGTCATCACGATGCAGGCGATCACGAGAAGTGCGCCCACCGCCAGCAGCGGCAACGCGAGCTTGTCGGCAAGCGCCTTGTTATGTGCTTCCATACCGTCTCCGAACTGCGCACGATCCGCCGCTCATAAGCGACGGCGCACGCGAGGTTGTCCAAACACGCTCATGCCCCATTGTAGCGTCAGCCTTACGTACGCGCCCGGACAAGATCCGCAGCGCGAAGCCGCCTTAGGCGCTCACCACGAACTCGTACAGGCCCCACGCCGCCGCGATCATCACAATGTCGTAGCCAAACGCGATGCCGCACGAGGTCCAGAACGTCCCGAACGTGCCCTCGACCCCCATAAACGCCACCCCCGTCGCGCTCACGCACGCATAGAGCAGCGGAAAGACCACGGGAATGAAGAGGATGGCGAGAAGCACGTCTTTGCCGCGCGTGTTGATGGTCATGGTCGACAACAGCGTGCCCATGCCGGCAACGCCCACCGTGCCCACCAGCAGCGGCAGCGCAATCAGCGGTGTGGTAGGCGCAAGCTCCGCCCCCGAGAGGAAGAACAGGAAGAACAGCGGCACGACCACGACCTCGACGATCAGCAAAAACAGCAGGTTGGTCGTCGCCTTGGCGAGAAACACCACGGCGCGGTCGACCGGGGCCAAGAGGATGCCGTCCAAGCAGCCCGTCTCGGTTTCGCGTCCGAAGCTGCGATTGAGGCCCAACAGGCTCGTGAACACGATGAGCGCCCACAGAAGCCCTGCGGCAAAGCTCACCACCTGCAGGCGGTCGCCCACCTGCGCGAGCGCCGCGCCGTACACGGTGAGCACGAGCACCGCGTACACGCCCATCGACACGAGCATCTCGCGCGTGCGCAGCTCCTGGCGCACGTCCTTGGCGAGAAGCGCCTTGTACTGGCGCCAGGCCGAAAGCTTTGCCATCACGCCACCCCCATGCCGACCGTCGCGAGATAGAGGTCGCGGAACGCATCGCGGCGCACGCGGTTCTTCTCGGCCATGACCACCACCTGGCCGCGCGCCAAGATGAGCGCGTGGCTGCACATGCGGAAGCCCTTCTCGAGATCGTGGCTCACCATGACGAAGGTGCGGTCGGGTCGCTCGGTCCGAACGCGCCCGATGAGCTCGTCAAAAAGCTCCACAGCATGCGGGTCGAGCCCCGAGTACGGCTCGTCGAGCAGCACGAGCGCGGGGTCGTTCACCAACGCCCGCGCGATGGAGAGGCGCTGCTGCATGCCGCGCGAGAACGTGCGCACGCAGTCGTTGCGCCGATGGTCGAGCTCGACGATGCGCAGAAGCTCGTCGATGCGCGCGCGGTTGGGCGCGCCGTCGTAGAGCGAGGAGAAGAAGGCGAGGTTCTCGTAGGCGGTCAGATCGCCGTAGAGCATCGACTTGTGCGAGATGAGGCCGATCTGGCTGCGCAGACGCTCCGGCTCTTCAAGGGCGTCGACGCCTAAGAGGCGCACCGTTCCGCGCGTGGGGCGCGAGAGCGTGGCGAGGATCCTCAAGAGCGTCGTCTTGCCCGCGCCGTTGGGGCCGAAGATCGATAAAAACGCGCCTTGCTCGAGCGAGAAGCTCGCGCCGTCGAGCGCGCGGCGGTTACCGAACTGCTTGACGAGGCCGTCGACCTCGACGGCGAGCACGGCGCCCCCGCGAAGGCCCCCTTCCGCCGTCATGCTAGCGCGCCTCCCGCTCGCGGTCGTCGGCCGCCAAGAGGGGCGTGGCGCGGCGCGGCGCAAAGGCCAACACGATGCCCACAACGCAGATGGCGCCGCCGACCCAGTTGAGCATGATGAGCGGGTTCACCTTAACCGAAATCGAGAGCGTGTTGTCGGCGTTGACGCCCTGGAACGCCACAAAGAGATCCTCGAGCGGAAAGGTCATGACGCCGGCCGTGAGCGCTTGCTGCTGCGTGGTGGGGCTGACCTTCATGGAGGTCACGAGCGTTCCCAGCGAGCTGCCGGAAGCCTCGTCGGTCACGGCGAGGTCAACCTCCATGACGTTGTTGTCGTGCTCGTCGAAGTACTGCTCGGTGCCCTCGAGCGTGAGCTCGTAACCGCCCACCGACGACTGCCCGCCCTCTTCGGCCGCAAGGCTCACCGTGCGCTCGGTTACGAACATGCCCGAACCCACGAGGCCGGCGAGCGCGATGGCGCATCCCAAGTGCGCAAGATAGCCGCCCGCCTGCGCCGGGGAGTGCCTGAAGAGGTTCACGACTGCGAGCAGCGCGTTGTCGCCCTTGCGCATACGGCCGCCGACACCGCGGCTGATGAGGTAGCACGAGGTCGTGAGCAAAAGCGCCGCCGCGAAAAACGAGATCTCGGCGAGCGCGAAGTAGTACGCGCGCGGACCCTGCTCGGTGAGCGTCTGGGCAACCTCGCCGCCCGCGGCAATATCGGCGTCGTAGGCGGGCACGAGCGTGGTAACGAAAAAGACCGTGAGCACCGCAAAGACCACGATGCCCAGAAGCGCCGGGATGCGGAACGTCCGCCAGAAGCGCGCGCCCTCGGTCTTGCGCCACCCCAGCAGCGGGCACACGGCCATGAGCAGGCCGAAGAGCGCCGTGGCCGGGCGCGCCACCGCGTTGTAAGCACCCGCCGACACCACCTGGCCGCCGAGCGGCAGCCACGTAGGCAACGAGCTCGACACCGTGAGGTAGGCCACGAGGCAAGCGCCGACGATGCAGATGAGGTTGGTGAGGTAGTACGAGCCGTTCTTGCTGGCAAGCGACTCGATGTCGTCCTCGTCGTCGATCGTGCGGTACCGGTAGATAAGGCCGATCAAAAACGCGAGAATCGCGAGCACCATGATGCCGAGGAAGAAGTACGTCGACACCGCGTCCTCGGCAAAGGCGTGCACCGACTGCACGAGGCCCGAGCGCGTGATGAAGGTGCCGAGCACCACGAACACGAACGTGGCGGTTGCCGCGAACATGCTCCAGCGCTTGAAGCAGCCGCGCTTGCGGTACACCGTGAAGCTGTGGATCATGGCGATGGCCGTGAGCCAGCTCATGAGGCTGGCGTTCTCGACCGCGTCCCATGCCCAGAATCCGCCCCAGCCGAGAACAACGTACGCCCAGACCGCGCCGAGTGCCATGCCGATGGTGAGGAAGATGAAGCCGAACACCGCGATACGGTCCGAAAGCTCGACCCACCGCGCGGAGGTGTCGCCCGTGATGAGGGCGGCGAGCGCGTAGGCAAACGGCAGGGTGCAGCCCGCGTACCCGATAAACGTCGCCGGTGGATGCAGGACCATGGCCCAATGCAGAAGCAGCGGGTTCATGCCGGCGCCCGCGGCGACAAGCGATCCGTCCTCGGCAAAGTACTCGGCCGGCGTGGGCACAAAGACGTTGTTGGCCTCAGAGAGCACCATTGTGGCGGTGAACAGCGCCACGACGATCTCGGTTACCGCAAGGGCCGCCGAGGTGAGGTCGTCGGTCTGGCGCATGCGCCGCGCGGCAGCGGCAAAGGCAAAGGTCGCGATGAGCCAGGTCCAGAACAGAAGCGAGCCTTGGCGTCCGGCCCAAACGCCCGACACCCGGTACAGCCACGCGAGCGGACCGGAGTCCTGCGGGAAGTTGGACACCACGTAGAGAAGCTCGTAGTTCTCGGCCAAGAAGCTCACGAGAACCACGCCCACGCACAGCGTCAGCAGCGCAAAGGTGCCGAACACCATGAGGTAGCCGGCGTTGACCAGCCCCTCGCGGCGCGTCTTGACACCGGCGAGAAGCACCGCCGCCGAAACCGCCGCCACCACAAGCGCCGCGATCTGCGCCGCGCTGCCCACAAGACTCATACTGCAAGCCCTCCCCCTCGCGCCCGCGCGGGCGCGCCATTATCTGTATGCGAGCTCTAGGCCGACACGTCCTCGTCGATGGCCGGCTGCTCGGAAGCGGTGAACACGCCGTCCTCGCCGAGCGTGCCCTTGACCACCACGGCTACGCCGTCGGCGATCTTCTCGTCGAGGCCACCGTCGTAGCGCACCTTGAGCTCGGCGCCCTGGGACTCGATCACAAAGCGGCAGTCGGCGTCTGCGTCAACCGCGGCCACGTCTCCCGCAACGTAGCCGCAGACCGAGGTCTCCTGACCCGTGAGCTCGTCGGCCTGGTCGAGCAGGTTCTTGACCGTGAGCGAGCCCTCGGCGCTCTCGTACTTGGACGGGCACTTGGTCACGAGCTCGGTACACCCGAGCGTTCCGTCGTCGGCCATGGTGCCGGTGCAGATGGCCACGACGCCGTTGCCAAACGTCGCCGGCAGCGCACCGTCGTAGCTCACCGCGAGCGTCTGCGAGGTGTCGTTCTCGTCGGCGATCTCAAACGTTGCCGTGGACCCCTGGGCCGTAAGCGAATCGGCAACGACCGAGCCCGACACCTGGACCTTCTTGCCCGCGTAAGAGCCGTCCGCAACGTCGGCAATGGCAAGCGACGAAGCCGCCCCGCCCGATCCGGCCACCGCGAGAATCACGAGCATCGCCACGACGATGATCCCGCCGACCACGACGAGGCGGTGCTTTGCCTTCTTATTCATGAGACTTCCCCCGCCCGCAGAAGCGCTCTTCTCGCCTTGCCGCACGAGCTCGCGGCAAGCAAAGGGCGCCCTGCGCTCTGTTTTGCGCCTGATCCCAGGCGCGCCCGCTGACCTGCGCCCGGGAAGCTGTTTCCTAAGCTATGTAGTATACAATGCAGAGCAGGGAATCCGCATGGTAGTGGGAATTTCTACACGCCGGCGCCCGCGCGCCGCAGGAACGAGGTCACGCATGCTACTCGCTGTAGACATTGGAAACACGCAGACCGCCCTCGGGCTCTTTGACGGCGACGACCTGGTGCAGTCGTGGCGCATGCCCACCGACCAGACCTTCACCCGCGACGAGATCCACGTGCGCCTGCACGGGTACTTTCACATGTACGGCCTCGAGCTCGCCGTGATCGACGCCATTGCACTGGCAGGCGTGGTGCCCATGCTCAACCGCGAGTGGGACCGCCTGGCGGAGACCCTGCTCGCCGACCCTGCGCGCTACGTGCGTGTGGGCAGGGCAACTGCGGCCGTCACCAAGGTCGAGGCGCCGCATCCCGAGCAAGCGGGAGCCGACCGCGTTGCCAACGCCGTTGCCGCCGAGAAGCACTACGGGGCGCCTGCCATCGTGGTCGACTTTGGCACGGCCACCAACATCGACGTCGTCAACGAGCGCGGAGCCTATATCGGCGGCGCGATCGCGCCCGGCATACGCATCTCGCTCGGCGCGCTGACCCAGCGCGCGGCCCGGCTCGCGAGCATCCCGCTCGAAACCCCACCGCACGCCATTGGAACCACCACGGTCGAGGCCGTGCAGTCGGGCACCGTCGTGGGTGCCGCCGCCATGGCCGAAGGGCTGGTCCGCCGCATCAAGGCCGAGCTCGGCGCGCCGGACGCAACGGTCATCGCCACCGGCGGACTCGCGGGCGTCGTGGCCGGGTCGACCGATGTGTTCGACGTTGTCGACAAGCAGCTCACGCTCAAGGGCATCTGCGAGATCTACCGGCGCATGCAGGCGCGCGCATAGCGTCAGGCAAAAATCGGGGCCAGGGCGGCATGTCGCGGAGCGCGCTGCTCGAGGAGCTGCTCTTTGGCACCCCTTCGTATGCGTGCCGCGCTTTGCGGGTAGGAACAGCAACAACCTCGCCCCTATCCGCGAAGGAGACGCCATGGCAAGCCCGCGCCATTTTGCCGAGAACAGCCGCCAGCACAAAATTCGTCCCCTGTACAAGATCTACGGCCTGTACAACCTCGTGACAGGCGCGGTGGTCGTTGCCTTTGCCGGTCTCGTCACGTTTTTGCTCATCGCCCACCGCGACGAGCTCACGGCCGCCTCGCACGACGTCACGCTCACGCTGATCCTCTCGATCCTGCAGGTTGTGCTTCTCGTGGCGGCATCTGCCATCGCCGTGGTGTTCGGCGTGTCGCTGCTGCGCAACCGGCGACGGCACGCAGCCCAGTTTGCCTACGGCCTCATCGCCCTGCACATAGCGCTTCTCGTGCTCGACATCATGCTCCGCGGTGCCGTTGAGAACCTGTTTGGGTCCGCGGTACAGCTCATCATCCTCATCGTCATCGCAACGACGGTCGACCCCACGCTTATCCAGGAGCGCCGGCTCCGCCGCAAGATGGAGGACCTCGAAACCCGCGAGCGCGCCGAGGCGGGCCTGCTCGGACGTGCCAAAGGCGACCGCGGCTTCATCGAGCTGGACTTCTTCAACCTGTTCTGGGTCTTTGTGGTCTGCTGCGTGCTGGGACTCGTGATCGAGACCGTCTACCACATGGTCGTCGTGGACCCGGGCGTTTACCAGGACCGCGCCGGCATGCTCTACGGGCCCTTCTCGCCCATCTACGGCTTTGGCGCCGTGCTCATGACCGTGGCGCTCAACCGCTTCTACAAGGCCAACCCCGTGATCATCTTCCTCGTGTCCGCGGTTATCGGCGGGCTCTTCGAGGCATCGGTGTCGTGGTTCATGCAGGTCGGCTTCGGTGCCGTGGCGTGGGACTACACCGGCTCCACGATCTTCGGGCTCTTTCCCGATCCGGTTGCCATTCTCTTCCAGGGGCGCACCTCGGCCCTCTTCATGTGCATGTGGGGCGCGCTTGGCTTTGTGTGGATCAAGCTCTGCCTGCCGTGGCTTCTGAAGCTTATCAACCTCATTCCCTGGCAGGCGCGCTACTCGGTCACCGCACTTTGCGCCGCCCTCATGCTCGTCAACGGCATCATGACGCTGCAGTCGCTCGAGTGCTGGTACGAGCGCGAAAGCGGCATCGCGCCGAGCTCGCCCATCGAGGAGTTCTACGCCGAGCACTACGACGACGCCTACATGCAGCACCGCTTCCAGTCGATGACCATCACCCCCGAGGACACCGCCCGCGCTGCGTAATCTTGTGGTTCGACAAGGCGCCTGGCGCGCAAGAGGGCATACCGTAGCAGCGGGTTCTCAACGCTTGCGGCCATATCTTCTGACCTCGTGCTTCTCTACTATTAGGAGGAGAAGCACGCGTATGCGACCCGGTCGTCCGACGGGGCGCGCCGTGCGCGGAGCCCGTTAAGGAGGTCGCATGCTCGACGACTACCGCAAGGCGTACAAACGCGGCCAAAAGGAGCTGCAGTCAGAAATCGCCGCCGGCCACTACCCCTACCCGCCCGCGCTCGACGACATTCTCAAAGGGTACGGCTGCGCCGGCGAGGTTCCCGTGGGCACACGCGAGATCGACATGTCACTCATCGCGGGCACCAAGACGCGCGGCCGCCAGAACATGTTCTCGAGCGGATTCATGCCGCTCGCGGAGCCCGGCTCCGAGTTTGCCGGCAAGTGGAGCGACCTCATCGACTCCCAGCGCGCCGAGGGCCTGCGCGACCCCATCGTGGTGTACGAGTTCCTGCAGCGCTTTTACGTGCAGGAAGGCAACAAGCGCACCTCGGTCATGCGCTTCCTCGGCATGCCCACCATTCCCGCCAAGATCACGCGCGTGGTGCCCATGCCCTCAGACGACAAGGCCCTGCGCATCTACCAGGAGTTCATGCGCTTTTACCGCGTGTGCCCCGTGTACGGCATCACCTTTGCCGAAGAGGGCTCCTACCTTAAACTCGCCTTCCTCTTTAACCAGAACCTCGAGGAGCCCTGGCCCGACGACCAGGTGCGCCTGCTCGACGCAACCTTCGGCGCGTTTGCCGACGCGTTTCGCGCCAACGGCGGCGACGCCATTCCCATGGAGATCGGCGACGCCTTCCTCATCTACCTCAAGATCTACGAGAAGGGGCGCATTCAGCAGGCCTCTCCGACAGAGGTCGGCAAGATGGTCCGACACATCTGGAACGAGTTCGTGGTGTCCTCGGACAAAGAGGAGTCCATCGCCTTCTTGGAGGACCCGACCACGAGCAAGGCAAAGCCAAAACTGCTGCCGGAGCTCAAATCGCTGTACAAAACCGCGGTGCACGCCAGGCCGTTCCGCGTGGCGTTTATCTACGAGCGCAACCCACTCGACTCCGGCTGGACCGCCCTGCACGAGAAGGGCCGGCTGGAGCTCGAGAACCGCCTCGGCGCAACGATCAAGACGAAGGTCTACCTCGACTGCGTAACCGACGACGAGTTTGACTGGGCGGTCGGCGAGGCCATTGAGTTCGACGCCGACCTTATCGTCACCATCACGCCCACGCAGATGAGCCAGGCGCTGCGCGCCGCCGTGCTGCACCCCGAGCGCACGTTCATCAACTGCTCGGTCAGCCTTTCGCACAGCGCAGTCCGCACGTTCGGCGGGCGCCTGTACGAGGCCAAGTTCCTGCTCGGCGCGCTGGCGGCGAGCATGGCCGACAACCATCGCGTGGGCTATGTGGCAGAGGCGCCCGTGTACGGCAGCGTTGCCGAGGTCAACGCGTTTGCCATCGGCGCGGCCATGGTCGACCCCTACGCCCAGGTCTACCTCAAGTGGCTCTCAGCAAAAGACTACGACTGGCGGCGCGAGCTGTGTGAGGCAGACGTGCGCATCGTGTCGGCGCGCGATTACCCCGACCCCACGCGCCCCGACGACCCGTGGGGCCTGTACCGCGTCGAGAAGGACGGCACCGCGACGCACCTCGCCGAGCCCGTGTGGATGTGGGGGCATTACTACGAGCTTATCGTGCAGTCGATTCGCAACGACGCGTGGCGCGAAGAGGGCGACGAACGGCGCGGGCAGGCGCTCAACTACTGGTGGGGCATGCGCACGGGAATTCTCGACGTGAACCTTGCCGACGAGCTGCCCCGCGGCCAGAAAGCGCTGGTAGAGGTGCTGAGAGAGTCGGTGCTGAGCAGCCGCATCAATCCGTTTGCGGGCAAGCTCGTAAGCCAGGCGGGCACGGTGCGCCCCGAGGGGGCCGACCGGCTTTCGAGCAAAGAGATCGTGCGCATGAGCTGGCTTAACGAGAACGTCATCGGCCGCATTCCCAAGCAGCGCGAGCTGTCGGCCGACAGCCTCGAGAAGGTCGACGTGTCGGGGCTTATTCCCGTTGCGCCCGAGGTCAGCGCCGTGCTGAGCGAGGCAAAGACCACGGGGTCCGCCGCTCTTCTCGCCGCAGAAGAGGTGGCGGAGAAGCTCCCCGATGAGGACGCACCGGTCGTTCCGGTTATCGAAGAGGACGGGGCGCCCGCTGCCTCAGCCGAGAAGAACGACGAGACGTGCGACAAGACACCGGGGCAGGAAGCAGGCCCGTTCGCTGAGCCCGAGGGCGTGCACGACAAAGAGGCGGACGCGCGATGAAGATCCTTGCCATTGCCGACACCGAGGAACGCTGGCTGACCGACCATTACGACCGGGACCGCATGGCGGGCGTCGACCTTATCATCTCGTGTGGCGACCTGCCGGCGCGTTACCTAGAACACATCGTCACGCTCGCCAACGTGCCGCTCGTGTACGTGTGGGGCAACCACGACACCGAGTACCGTCAGCACCTCCCCGAGGGCTGCATCTCGATCGAGGGACATATCCGCGAGTTCCAGGGCCTGCGACTCATGGGGCTCGGAGGCTCGATCAAGTACAACGACCGCGTGTACGGCTTTACCGAGTCAGAGATGTACCGCCGCGCCACGCGCATGGCGCTTCTCGCCTACGCCGCAGGCGGGGTCGACATGATCGTCACCCATGCGCCGGCACGCGGTTACGGCGATATGAACGACCTGCCGCACCGTGGCTTCGATGCGTTCAACACCGTGCTCGACCAGCTCAAACCGTCGTACCTGCTGCACGGCCACATTCACCCCGAGTACGGCCGCATCGAGCGCGTGCGTCACCACCCGAGCGGCACGACCCTCATGAACGTCTGCGGCGCGCAGATCATCGACATCCCCGAGGACCGGCTCCCCGTCCGCAACAGACGCTTCTTCTTCCCCGTCGAGTCGATCTAGGGGTCGCGGAACAGAGAGCCGCCGCAAGACTACGCAAACGCCCGTCTTTGCCACAAGATTACGCATCCAAACGGTGGTACTCGTCCTATTCACCCAATACGTGCGGTGCTTTGCGTAATCTTCCGGCAAATCCGTTTGATTGCGTAATCTTTCGGCGCGGCCGAGGGAGGCCGTGTGCAAAAAAGCGCGCGCACGGCTCCCGCTCCGTGCGCGCGCCACACAACAGGCAGGCACGCGGGAATGCATCGCGCGCTCGCCGGAGTGTGCCTACGCCTACAGACTGCCGAGGCAGGTGGCACCGACCTGGCGGATGCCGGTCTCGTAGATGTTGTCGCGCCCAAAGACGCGAGCCATGTAGTCGATGTAGTCGGCGGTGTGATCCTTGGGCACGGCGGCCATGATCACGCCGGCAAAGCCGCCGCCGTGAAGCCTGCACACGCCCGCGCCGATCTTGCCGAGGAAGATCTCGGTCAGCGCAAGGGCCAGCGGAATGGGCTGCTCCTCGGGCACGCCCGCCACGTAGGCGTTCTGCAGCCACTTCCACGACGAGTTGCCCGACTCCTTGATAAGCTCCAGCACGCGCGCCTGGTCACCGTCGTGCAGAGCCTTCACGGCGTTCTCCACGCGGCCGCACTCCTCAAAGTAGTGCAGCGCGCGCAGCAAGGCGCGGTCGTTGCCAACCGTGCCGCGCAGATCCGCGATCTTGTCGAGAAGCACGTCCTCCTTGGTGGCGCACAGGTTCTCGACCCCGAGCTCGGAAGCCACCGCGCGCATCTCGCCGGGAACCGATGAGTACTCGGCGGAGAGGTCGGCATGCCCCTTGCCCGTGTTCACGATCACGAGGTCGCAGCCGAGCGCGTCATAGGAGAAGTCGACCTTCTCGTAGCTCACGCCGTCGGAGAAGTCGAGGTAGATGGTGCCGCCCACGGCGCACGCCATCTGGTCCATAAGGCCGGAGGCCTTGTCCCAGTAGTGGTTCTCGGCGTACTGGCCGATACGGGCGTAGTCGGCAGTGTCGATGGCGTCGCCGTTGAAGAGATGGTCGATGATCACGCAGACGAGCATCTCAAACGAAGCGGACGAGCTCACGCCCGCCGCGGGGATAACCTCGGACGAGACGGTTGCGTTGAAACCGCCGATCTCGTAGCCCTTCTCGCGCGCGGCAACCAGCATGCCGGCAACGAGCGAGACACTCCCCTGGCAATGCGGCACGTCGGCGAGCTTGTCGATATCGACCACGATGGGATCGGGGTACCCCTCGGAGATGATGGTCACCACGTTGTTGCCGCTCGGAGCCGCCACGGCAACCGTGTCCATGGTGATGCTCGCGGCCAGGATCTTGCCGCCGTTGTGGTCGGTGTGGTTGCCGATGATCTCGGTGCGACCAGGGGCCGAGAAGCACTCGGTCGCCGCATCGCCGAAGGCCTCCTTGAAGCGCTTGCCCAAAGCGGCAAAGCGCTCGGCCGCCGCAGGGGCGGCGTCGCCGTACACAAGCTGAAGCGTCATATCAGAAGAACTCATGGATCTCCTTTCTCGGGGACCGCGCCTGCGGCCCGCCCGCTATCGTCTGCTCCTAGCGCACGCTCTCGATAAAGCGCCCAAAGGCCGCGCGGCCGTCCTCGGTGTCGGCAAAGACGGCGCACTGCTCGAGCACCTGCGCAAACACCAGGCCGATCTCCTCCTCGATAATGGCCGTGAGCTCGTCGCGGCCGGCTTCGCCGATGCTGTCGACGTTCTCGGGCGCGTACTCGGGATGCTTCTTCAGGATCTCGTGGGCCCACGGGCCGTGCGCGGCGATCTCGCGCACCTGAGAGGGGTCCTCACCAGAGAGAATGGCCTGCTTCAGGCGGTTCATCTCGCCCAGGAGACGTGCCGGCAGCACCGCCAGGCCCATGACCTCGATAAGCCCGATGTTCTCCTTCTTGATGTGATGAAGCTCCTGATGCGGATGGAAGATGCCCAGGGGGTACTCGTCGGTAGTGCGGTTGTTGCGCAGCACCAGGTCAAGCTCAAAGCCCTCGCCGCGGCGACGCGCGATCGGCGTGATAGTGTTGTGCGGCGTGTCGTCAGTCACGGCAAGCACGCCCACCGACTCGTCGCTGTAGCGGCGCCACGCCGTGAGGATCTTGTCGGCCAGCGTCACGAGGCGCGCCGGGTCCGCTGCGTCCAGGCGGATGACCGACATCGGCCAGTTGACGATGCCCGCCTCGACATCGTCGAAGCCGGCAAACGAGATCTTCTCGCGCAGGTCGGCGCGCGCCATGGCAAATTCGTAGCAGCCGCCCTGGTAGTGCTCGTGCGTGAGGATCGAGCCGCCCACGATGGGCAGGTCGGCGTTGGAACCCACGGTGTAGTGAGGGAACTTCTCGATAAACTCGAGCAGGCGCACGAACGTGGTGGTGTTGATCTTCATGGGCACGTGGCGCTCGGACAGCACGATGCAGTGCTCGTTGTAGTACACGTAGGGGCTGTACTGCAGGTACCACTTCTCGCCGGCAAGCGTCAGCGGGATCAGGCGAATGGTCTCGCGCGCGGGATGGTCAAGGCGCCCCGCGTAGCCCACGTTCTCGGGGCACAGCTGGCAGCGCGGGTACGGCTCGTCGCCGCTCTTCTTCTTAAGCGCGGCGGCAATGGCCTTGGGGTCCTTCTCGGGCTTGGAAAGGTTGATCGTAATGTCGAGCTTGCCGTACGGCGTCTTGGTGACCCACTTGCGGTCCTTCGCAATGCGGTACGAGCGAATATAGTCCGAGTCGAGCGCAAGGCGGTACAGGTAGTCGGTCGCCGCCTTGGGCGACTCGTCGTAGCGCTTCCAGAACTCGCGCGTGACCTCGCTCGGGCGCGGCGTGACGCAGCCCATAAGGCGGGTGTCAAACAGATCGCGGCTCGCGATGCCGCCGTCGATAAGCTCGTGCTCCACCGCGTAGTCGAGAAGCGCGCTCAGGATGCTCTCGAGCGTGGGCTTGCGGGTGTGCTCGCTCGCGCGCGCCTCTCCCACCTTGGGAATGAACGCGCCGGTGGGCTGGTACTTGAGAGCGTCGAACAGCATGTTGGTGACGTAGGTGATGTCGTCCTCGCCGATGAGCCCGCGCTCACGGGCATAGGCGACAAGCGCCGACGTGGCTTCCTCAACGCTTCTGAACTTCTTTTCTGCCATAGCTGCTCCTCTCTGTGCTTGGTTGTTTGCTGCAAGCGCGCTTAAGCTGCGCTGATACCGTTTTCGTACCCACGGGCGCGCCGCTCGCCGACGTTAAGACGGTGAACGGCCAGCTAAAGCCCGCCTCCGGGCATTCGAACGGGTCGCACAAAACAGCCCGGCGCCTGCCTTGGGTGCGCCGGGCCTCAAAGCGTTAGCCGATTCGCTCGAAGCGGTACATGCGGCTCATGTACGGCGCGCTCGAAATCGGCAGCGGAACGCCCATATCCATGAGCGCATCTGCCGGGTAGACCTTGTCGGAATTGACCTCGCGGTACATGGCACCGGGCGTCAGGCCGCGCGGCACCACGTAATCGGCCACGCCGTAGCCCTCTACCTCGATAACCACGGCGCACACGATGGCCTCGCTGCCGTCCTCGGCAGCGAACTCCCACGCGCACACCGGGTCCTTCTTGGGCGAGGACAGGCGGTAGTACAGGCCCTCGCGCACGAGGTGCTCGATCTCACGGTACGTCTCGATCTGATGGGTGATGATCTCCCAGGCGCGCTCGGGCAGCTCGACCAGGTCGAGCTCGTAGCCAAAGCCGCCGCCCGCCATGGCAACCAGACCGCGCGCGCTCAGCGGAACCTCGCGGCCGTTGATCTCGTTGGGACAGGCCGACACGTGCGCGCCCACCGCGGAGCAGGGGTATCCGAACGACGTGCCGTACTGGATGGTCATGCGGTCGTGCGCGTCGGTGTTGTCGGACGTCCAAATCTGGGGCGTGTAGTAGAGCATACCCACGTCAAAGCGTCCGCCGCCCGCGGAGCACCCCTCGATGAGGAGGTTCGGGTAGCGCTCGACCAGTCGCTCGAGCAGCTCGTAGAGGCCCGCGATGTAGTCGTAGAGCACCTTGCCCTGGTCGGTGGCAAAGCGCGAGTACACGTCCACGATGCTGCGGTTGTAGTCCCACTTGAGGTACTCGATGTTGGCTTGGTCGAGAACCGCGCAGAGCTGCTCGAAAATGTTCTCGCGCACGTCGGCGCGGCTCATGTCGAGCACGAGCTGGTCGCGGCCGAGCGCCGGGTCCTTGCCCGGAATCGCGAGCGCCCAGTCGGGGTGAGCGCGGTAGAGATCGCTGTCCTCGCTCACCATCTCGGGCTCGACCCAGATGCCGAACTTGAGGCCCTCGGCGTTGACGTAGTCAACGAGCTGCTTGAGCGAGCCGCCGAGCTTCTCCTCGTTCACGGTCCAGTCGCCGAGCGCGCGCAGGTCGTCGCAGCGGTTGCCGAACCAGCCGTCGTCCATGACGAGCATGTCGAGGCCGAGCTCGGCGGCCTTGTCGGCCAGACGGCACAGGCTGTCGCCGGTAAAGTCGAAGTACGCCGCTTCCCAGCTGTTGAGCAGAATCGGACGGGGTCGGTCGCGCCAGGGGCCGCGGCACACGTGCTTACGGATGCAGCGGTGCAGGTTGTGCGAGATCTTCTCCAGGCCGGCGCCCGAGTAGGTCATGATGACCTCGGGTACCACGAACTGCTCGCCCGGCTCGAGCGGATAGGAGAACTGCTCGTCAGAGAGGCCCATCTGCATGCGGACCTGCTCGTACTGGTCCTTCTCGACCTCGGCCAAAAAGCCGCCGCTGTAGACGAAGCTCATGGACCACGCGCGGCCGGCGGTTTCGGTGGTGTCGCGGTCGGTGAGGATCATAACGGGGTTGTACTGGTTGGACGACATGCCGCGGCGGCTGCCCACCGAGAACGACCCGTGCGTCACGGCGCGGCGGCTCGGACGGCGCTCCATGGCATGGCGCCCGTCGAAGGTGATGACGTCGAAATCGCCGTGCACCATGTCGAGGCAGGCGGTCTGCGCCCGCTTGAGCACGAACTTCTTCGAGCCGGTGTTGCGGATGATCGCAGCGCGGGTCACGATGTCGAGCTTGGGCAGCACGCCGTAGAGAAGCTCCACCTCGAGACCGGTGCGCTTGTCGGCGAGAACCACCGAGAGGGATTGGGCGTCGTCGTCTGCGGACTCGGAGTACACCGCCGGGAACCCGGGCAGGCCGTACTTGCCGTCCCGGATCTCGTGGCGCACGTAGCGCAGGTCGCAGCCGAACGTGCCCTCGGCGTCCCGCACGACGAGAAGCGGGTTGCGCATGTCGCCGGCGCCCTGGAAGGCGTACTCCTGTGGCAGCACGTCGAGCGAGTACGTGCGGTCCGCAACGTCGTGCGGACTCGCACACATGCCGCTTCGGTCGGCATACGTAACCAGGTAGTCCATACAGCCCTCGGTACGCGCGCCGTAGTAGAGGTGCAGCAGGTAGCCGTACTCGTCAACCTTCATCTGGTACGTGGTGTTGGCCGTATGGATGGTGAAGGTGCCCGCGGCGCTGTCAAAGTGTAGCGACATAGCTCCTCGATCTCTGGACATTGTGCTTAACAGGGTCTTTACGCAGCGCCTCTTAAAGACTCGGGCCCCATGAAGGGGCCCGAGAGCAGGAGAGGGACTACGTCAGGCGTATCCTACTTCACGGCGCCGTTCGTAACGCCGTTGATGATCTGCTTCTGAGCAAATACATAGAAGATGATCATCGGGAGCATCGCCAGCAGGTACGAAGCAAACGCGAGGTTGTAGTTCGTGCTGAAGGCGGTCTGGAAGCTCATCTGAGCGAGCGGCAGCGTGTTGACGCCCTGGCCGCCCATGATGACGAGCGGGGTCATAACGTCGTTCCACACGGCCAGGCCGGTGAGAACCGCAACCGTGGCGTGCATGGGCTTCATGAGCGGGAAGATGACCTTCCAGTAGGTGGTCCAGGTGCTGGCACCATCGACGCGCGCGGCCTCCTCGAGGGCGATCGGGATGTTACGCAGGTAGCCGGTGTAGAGCATCATGTTCATCGGCATGTAGAACACCACGTAGAGGATCATGACGCCGACCATGTTGTCGAGGTGCAGGATAGCGGTCTGCTTGACGAGCGGCATCATGAGGATCGCGAACGGCACGTACATACCGGCGACGATGAAGTAGTACGACCACTTGAAGAGCTTCTTGGAGTCCATGTTGCGACCGATGGCGTACGCCGCGATGCTGTGCACCAGAACGGAGATCACAACGGCAACCACGGTGATGATCAGCGAGTTCAGGAACGAGTTGAAGAAGTCGGTGACCTGAATGGCCTCGATGAAGTTGTCGAGGCTCCAGCTGCTCGGCAGCGAGAGGATGCCCGCGATGTCGTTGGTCATCTCGGAGGGATCCTTGAAGGCAATGACCACCGCCATATAGAGCGGGAAGATGATCGTGATGAGACCGATGAGAAGGAGGATGGTAACAGGCCAGTTGACCTTTTCCTTGACCTTGGCCCCGAATGCGTCCTTAGCCATTAGAGCTGCTCCTCTCTGCTGTTCAGGAACTTCGTCTGCGCAACGGAGATCACGGCGATGAGGATGAAGAAGATCACCGCGTTGGCGCACTGGAAGCCGAACTGACCGCCGGAGAGACCGTTGTTGTAGATGAGGTACGAGATGGACTCGGTGGATTGCGCCGGGCCGCCGCTGGTCATGGCGACGATCTGGTCGAAGACCATGAGCATGTTCTTCATCACGAGCACCATGTTGGTGGTGACGGAGGGCATGATGAGCGGGAACGTGATGTAGCGGAACAGGTTCCAACCGGTGGCGCCGTCGAGGTTACCGGCCTCGTACACGTCCTCGGGCACCGACTGGAGGCCGGTGATGTAGATGATCGTGGTCTGGGCGATGGACTGCCAGCAGCAGACCACCACGATGGCCACCCACGCCCACTCGGTGCTCGCCAGAATCGAGCCGGTGCCGGTAAGCGCCGGAACGATGTAGGTGAAGAAGTAGCTGAACACGTAGCCCACGACGAGCGCGCCGAGGATCTGCGGCACGAAGTACAGGGCACGGAACGCGCTCTTGAACTTGATCTTGCTGTTGAGGCCCATGGCCAAAACAAGCGAGATCACGTTGGTGATGAGCGTGGAGACCACGGCCACCTTGAAGGTGAACAGGTACGAGTTGCCCACGCGCGCATCGCCGAAAAGGTCGATGTAGTTCTGCAGGCCCACCATGTTGAAGGCGCCGTAGCCCTTTGAGTCGGTGAAGCTGTAGAACACGCCCGTGAGCAGCGGGAACGTATTGAACGCCACGAACAGAATCAAGACCGGGATCAGGATCAGGAGGAAGGTGCGGTTCCTGTCCGATCCGACCTTGGCTTTAGCAAGATTTGCCATGCTGCTTCCTCCTTACTGCTGCTCTTCGTAAGCTTCGACCTTGCGGATGACCGAGCGGTTGTAACGCTGCCAGTCGGTATCCCACTTGCTCAGGAACGCGTCGATGTCGCCCGAGAGCAGCATCGTCTGGAGCTGAGCGTCGCATGCCATGGCCGACGGATAGGTGTGATCGAGGTAGTCGAGCAGCTTCCCGTTGTCGAGGTTTTCCTGAACGCCGTCGAACAGCTCCGGGATGTCGAAGTTGCCGTCGAGGCACGGAATGGCGTTCTGGTCGTCGATGTAGGTCTGGACGTTCTCGGGCTCCGACAGGAACTTGATGACCTCGTAGACGGCGTCGATGTGATCGCAGGTCTTAGAGACGCACCACTGCAGGTCGATACCGGAGACCACGATGCGGTCGTCGGGGTTATCCGCCGAAGGCATGGGGAACAGGCCGACGTTCATGTCGGGGTTGACCGACTTGATCTGCGGAACGGCAAACGAGCCGCAGGGATACATAGCTGCCTGGCCGCGCGCAAAGGCGGTGCAGGCGTCGTTGTAGCTGTACGCGAACGGGCCTTCCTCGGCGTAGTCGAGCATCTCGAGCATCATCTCGGCCGGACGACGATAGTAGTCGGCGAACTTGGCCTCGCCGGCGTTGACCTGGCGCGCCAGATCGGACGGCACGAGGTTCGTGGTGATGGAGTTCCACGGCGAGAGGATCGTCCAGGTGTCAAGGTAGCCCAGGTAGAACGGGAGCACCTCGCCCTCGGACTGGATCTGCTTGCACAGGTCGATGAGCTCGTCCCAGGTCTGAGGGATGTCCCACCCGTGCTCGTTGAACATGTCAACGTTGTAGAGCATGCCGGCGGCGTTTGCGACATACGGAACGGCGTAGTAACCGTCCAGCGGCACGTAGGTCACGCTCTTCTGGATCTCCTTGTACGCGTCCTGGACCTCGTCCATCGTCGGGCAATCGGAAACGTCAGCGAAGATCTCGGAGTCGGTGAAGCTCGCGTAGTCGCCGTCGGCGCCGATGCCGATAACGTCGGGATAGTCCTCGCGCACGAAGCGCGTCTTCATGATCGTGACGGCGTCGGCAGGGCAGGTGAAGTTGAGGTAGATGTCGTCATGCGTGGCGTTGAACTCCTCGGCGAGCTTCTCGAAGATGCTCACTGCCTCCTGCTTGTAGCACACGACCTCGACTTCGGTCTTGCCGTCGCTGCGACCGTCAGAGCAGCCCGGCAGCATCGTCGACGCCGCCGCGGCAGCGCCCAGACCAAGGAGGGAGCGGCGCGATATAGGCTTATTCAGCATTCTTTGCTCTCCTCTCGGGACTTAGTGAACGATGGCCAGCTCGGTCTCTTTGTCGAACACGTGCAGCTTGTCCACGTCGAAGGCAACCTGGATGCGGTCGCCGGTGCGCACCGGGTTGGTGGCGGAGAGGTGCGCGGAGATCTGACCGCCGTCGACATCGCCGTAGATCATGGCCTCGGAGCCCAGGAGCTCGTAGACCGTGACGGTGGCGGCGATCTTCTCGGAGAGCTTCTTGTTCTCGGCGTACTCGTGCTCCTCGACGACGTCCTCCGGACGGATGCCGGCGATGACGACCTTGCCCACGTAGGGCTTGAGCGCCTTGGCCTTGGCGTCGGGCACGGTAATGGTGTTGGCGCCGAAGGTCAGCGTGATCTTGCCGCCCTTCTCGCCCACCCTGGCGTCGATGAAGTTCATCTGCGGCGAGCCGATAAAGCCGGCGACGAAGAGGTTGCACGGCTTGCTGTAGAGGTTCGACGGCGTGTCGACCTGCTGCATGACGCCGTCCTTCATGACGACAATGCGCGTACCGAGCGTCATGGCCTCGGTCTGGTCGTGCGTGACGTAGATGATCGTGGCACCCAGGCGGTCATGCAGCTTGGAGATCTCAGCGCGCATCTGAACGCGCAGCTTGGCGTCGAGGTTGGAGAGCGGCTCGTCCATGAGGAAGACCTTGGGCTGGCGCGCGATGGCGCGGCCCATGGCGACGCGCTGGCGCTGGCCGCCGGAAAGGGCGGACGGCTTGCGGTCGAGGAGCTTCTCGAGGTCGAGGATGCGCGCGGCCTCGCGGACGATCTTGTCGATCTGGGCAGCGTCGACCTTGCGAAGCTTCAGCGGGAACGCCATGTTGTCGTACACGGTCATGTGCGGATACAGCGCGTAGTTCTGGAACACCATGGCGATGTCGCGATCCTTGGGCTCCACGTCGTTGACGACGCGGCCGTCGATCTTGAGGGTGCCGGAGGTGATGTCTTCCAGACCGGCGATCATGCGGAGCGTGGTGGACTTGCCGCAGCCGGACGGACCGACGAAGATGATGAACTCCTTGTCTGCGATCTGCAGGTTGAAGTCCTTCACTCCCTCATAACCGTTCGGATACGTTTTGCCCACGTGCTCGAGCGAGAGTTCTGCCATAACAACAGCCCCTTCCCGTCTGCCTCGCGTCAACCAGGAATGTACGAGCGGTCCCTGCGCGAGGCATCCTTTACGTTGGCTCCTATTTTATTCTGTCTATTTTCTACATAATGTTTCAACATTGGTATATAGATGCACTATTTGCGTCTTTTCGCAGGTAGCAGAGGTTTTTGATGTAATGATTTTGTCAGCGAGTTTCGGCGAACGGCACAATTCGAGTGGGCAACGGTATATTCATCACGTGTGGTACCAGCGGAAATAAAAATTACCCCGTGCACAACGAAAAATGCTTTGTTATAGTAATATTTGCTGTAAAGGTGACGGATATATCATAATGCTATATATATCCCCTAATGTTTATCTCTTATGTTCGTTGATATCGCTAAAAACCAGTTGAGCCATTTTGAGGGTATAAAACTGGGCTCAGCTTGCTATAGTCGAGCAAAGACGAGAAGGGGACCAAACACACATGCCTACGCACGAGCTGGAATTCGCGACGTTTCCCGGTCAGAACTTCATTGACCTCATGCCGTATCAGTACGGTCGTGAGCACTGCGAGCCCGGCCACGCATTCGGTCCCGCGCGCCGCAGCCACTACCTGTTCCACTACGTCATCTCGGGTTCGGGCACGCTCATGGCGACCAACGAAACGGGCATGCGCACCGAGTACAACCTCCGCGGCGGGCAGGGCTTCCTCATCTTCCCCGGTCAGATAAACACCTATGTAGCCGATCTCGAGGACCCGTGGGAGTACATCTGGCTCGAGTTCGACGGCATCCGCGTCAAAGAGGCGCTCGAGCAGTCGGGGCTCTCTATGTCACACCCCATTTACCGCACCCAGTCAACCGAGCTGCGCCTTCTCATGGAAAAAGAGATGCGCTACCTCGTTGAGCACCGCGACGCCTCGGCGCTGCACCTCATCGGGCACGCGTACCTCTTCCTCGACTACCTGGTTAACTCCATCGAGCCGCCTCAGACTCAAAGCGCCAACAAGCTGCAGGACTTCTACATTCGCGAGGCCATCTCCTACATCAAGCAGAACTACCAGAACGACATCTCTATCGAGGACATCGCGCGGCAGACGGGACTCAACCGCAGCTACTTCGGCAAGGTGTTCAAGGGCGTGCTCGGCAAGTCGCCCCAGCAGTACCTCATCACCTACCGCATGTCCAAGGCGGCCGAACTTCTCAAGCTCACGACGCTCTCCATCGCCGAGGTGGGCAAGGCCGTGGGCTACCCCAACCAGCTGCACTTCTCGCGCGCGTTCAAGAACACCTACGGTTGCTCCCCGCGCGAGTGGCGCAAAGAAAGCGCCAAGCAGGACGGCACTCCCGCCCACTAGCAGCGAGCACCCCGCCGGCACCCCGCCACGAACCACCGTGCCTTCACCCCAGCAACTTCTACGCAGATACGATCGCTTTGCGCATTCTCGATCGTTCTGCGCATTCGCGATCGCTTTGCGCAGTTACGATCGCTTAGAAGGGTTTTTCTCGCCTTAAGCGATCGCCGTTGCGTCAAACGATCGCAGCTGCGCAGAACTTGGAAGCACGTGACGCGCGGTGGCGAGAAGAACGCGCCTACCGGAAGCAGATATCGGCACGTGATGCGTGCAGGCAAGCGAATGCACCACACCACCTGGAAACGCAATGTCAGGACGCACGCGGGATGCCAAATGCGTCGAGTACGGCAGCGATGTACCCAGGTTCGTCAAGACGAGCAAATAGGAAGCGCGCCACCGGATAACCGAGCGCCGTGATATGCGACTCCCGCTGCCGCTCATCAACAAGCACCTTAATCGCTCCCCTGGTGCGAGCTCGCTCAGAGTCCTCGTACTTTACGAACCCGTCCAGTTCTCCAATAACCGTGCGACCGTTAGCGAGACTCCACACCATATCTACGCGCATGGTCCTACGCGTATCAACAGGATCCACTAGCTCGACCTGCAGATCGGTAGGCGCCTCGTAACCTAGCTCGATGATCTTCCCCCGCAGATACGACTCCCCTCCGTTTTCTGCGCGCGGGTCACCCAAAGACACTGCTCTCAGCGCCTGCGTCGCACCATGGCGACCGCGCCCCTCTCGTCGCACGGCATCGCCCAGCTCCTGACGACCGCGCGCGTAGAAGCGCAAGGCGGCATCGACCACGCCAAGGCCAACGCCAAGAGGCGATCTTCTCGTGCATTCAAAGACCGTCTGCTCCAGACTGGTCACACGTACGCCGTTGACCATCTGCACCGTTACAGGACCATTCACGCGATGCCGCTCAAGGTGGGAGGAGTTTCTCGAGTGTGCTCGCCGCGTCGTGCAAACATGCAACCGGTCGAGAGTCTCGAACGGGACGTACAGACCGTATGCCAGCGCAGCCGTAAACGAGCAGAACACCCAATCAGGATGCGATCGCGACACAGTGCGCGCGAGGCTGAGTGCTTTTGCCAGAGGGTCCATGGCGTCCCAATACGCCGAGCGGGCATAGACGCCGGGGAACGGGCGGGCAATCTCGCCGGCCAGATAGCGACGAGACAGCGCCAAACGCTCCGCTTCGGTAGCGGGCGATAAGCACAGCCCCCTACCGTGCGCCTCCGTTAAGCGGCGATCCAGCTGTTGTTGCACTACTCCGTTTTTCACGGCCCCTCCCCTCGAACATTGAGAAGAACCTAGCAGAATGGAGAGGCGACCTGTCTTACCATTATCCGTTTCGCATCTGACACAGATCTAACATCGCAGGTCATGAGCCCGTTTTGAATCCCGCGAAAGAAGAGGGGACGTACGAGCATCGGTCGACGGTCAACCTTGTCGGCGAGCGGGAGAATCCCTTGGTAACTTCTACGCAGATACGATCGCTTTGCGCATTCGCGATCGCTTTGCGCAGTTACGATCGCTTAGAAGGGTTTTTCTCGCCTTAAGCGATCGCCGTTGCGTCAAACGATCGCAGCTGCGCAGAACTTGGAAGCACGTGACGCGCGGTGGCGAGAAGAACGCCATCGGCCAAAGCGTCTGTCGGCGAGAAGAACGGTTCGGGCGAGAGGCGGCTGCTGGCGAGAAGAGCGCGCCGGACGGGGGCGCTTTGGGGAGATGAACAACAAGGGCGCCGCGCCAGGGTGGGTAATCCGGACGCGGCGCCCTTTGCGCTAGCTGCCTTGTGCCCGTAAGCTTACGCGGTCATGAGCCAGAAGAAGTCCCACGGCTGCATGTCGACCGTGGTAACGTCGGCGGTCTCGCCCGTCATGAGGTTGCGGTACGAGCCGGCTTCGGGCATCCAAACCGTCTTGGCATCGTCGCTGAAGTTGAACACGGCATGCAGCGTCTTGCCGTCCATCTTGCGGACGATCCAAAGGATGGAGGTGTCGCTGTAATCCTTGGTGTAGACCTCGGCGTCGGCGCTGAAGATACCCTCTGCCATGCGAATACCCTCGAGCTTCTTGAGCGCGCCGAAGATGCGCTCCTGCACGGTGCCCTCGCGGCCGATGTTGTCGGTCAGTGACCAGTCGAACTTGCCGCGGTGGATGTAGCGCGAGTCCTCGACCTTCTCGGGATCATCTTTGTACGTGTAGTCGTTCACCTGACCGACCTCGTCGCCGCTGTAGATGATCGGCAGGCCCGACTGCGAGAACAGGTACGCGTGCAGTGTGATGTCCTTGCGCAGGGCCGTAGCCATCTTGGCCTCGTCCTGCTCAAAGCCCGCAGCCTCGATGCCGCACATAGAGGCGGTGGTAGCGCAGAAACGCGCATCGCCGGTCACCGGGTCGGCGTTGTAGAGCTCGCCGCGCGAGGTGCTGCCCGGCGTCAGGCCCTGGAAGTAGTCGTTGAGGTACTTCTTGTGCGGCACCTCCTCCATGCCCCAGCCCTTAAGGACAGGGTAGTCGAGACCCCAGCCGATGTCGTCGTGGCAGCGCAGGTAGTTGAGGAAGGTGTACTCGCTCGGGAGGCTGCACACGGCGTCGAGCTGCTGGCGAAGCAGGCGCACGTCGTGCGTGGCAACCGTGTGCCACGTGGTGGCCATGGTGGTGACGTTGTAGAGCATGTGGCACTCGGGCTTCTCGACCGTGCCGAAGTAGGGCACAACCTCCACCG